>JBOHDE010000039.1:0-22446 GCA_050699035.1 Nocardioidaceae bacterium
GGGGAGCCGGCGAGGGGATTCGAACCCCTAACCTCCCGATTACAAGTCGGGTGCGCTGCCAGTTGCGCCACGCCGGCCAGATGCGACCGCCCATCGTAGTAGCCGCTCCGGTCTTGTACTGCACCTGCCGGTAGAGAGACGCTGGACTCGAGGTGGTCATGATGGATGACTCAACGTCGCAGCCCACCGCGTTGCACCAGGCCGTGCTAGGGCCGCACCGAACCATCGAGGCGTTGTCGGTCCCCGCTCACGAGATGCGTGAGTCCGCTGCTGAGCCTCGACTCCCCTGGCGGGACACCGACGCCTTCCTGTCGGTCATGAGCCGCCACCTGGCCGCCGTCGAAGAGGGTCTGCTGCCGACCGCCCGCGCCCGGCTGGGCGACGGGCACCATCGCGTCACTGGCTACATCCATGATGCCAAGGCGCTGGAGCTGTCGTTGCACCTCATGAAGGCACGCATGTACGGCGATGTGCATGCCAGCGGCATGACCCGCGACGCGCTCTGGCTGAGCATCGACCGCCAGCTCGACGCGCACGAACGACTCGAAGAGCAGCTCGTCGACGACCTTGTCGCCCAGCTCGACGAACCGCAGGTCGCCGCGGTGGCGCTGCAAGTCCAGAACGCCCTCGACCACGCGCCGACCCGTCCCCATCCGTACACCCCACACACCGGCCGACTCGGCCGAATGGCGCATCGAGCTTGGCGGGTGTTCGACGGATTCTGGGATACCGCCGAAGGCCGTGTGATCCCCCATCGTGAGAAGCCACCTCACCCACGCCGCGGATCCAGGATGACGCGCTACGTGCTCGGAGCCCCTTCCTTCGAAGGGAAAACCGATACTCCGGACAGCGACTCCACTCCGGTCTGAGCGCCACCTGCTGAATACTGGCGCTATGGCAGGCGACCGGTGAGGCGAGACAGCAGTGTGGTCGACCGGTACCTGCGGACCGGGCGGTCGTTCACCGCGGGCGGTGTCGAGAGCTTCGTGCTGGACCAGGGCGCAGGTGAGCCCGTCGTCTGTTTGCACGGCGTGCCGGCTTCGGCCTTCCTCTATCGCAAGGTCGTGCCCGAACTGGCCGAGCGCGGGCTGAGGGGCATCGCGTTCGACCTCCCCGGGTTGGGACTGGCCGCCCGGCCGGTCGACTTCGACTACACCTGGACCGGGCTGGGCCGTTGGTGCGCTGCTGCTGTCGACTCATTGGGACTGGACCACTTCCACCTGGTCGTGCACGACATCGGTGGACCGGTCGGCTTCGAGCTCACCGCAGCGCGTCCCCACAAGATCAAATCGCTGACCGTCCTCAACACGATCGTCGAGGTCGACACATTCCGTCGGCCGTGGCCGATGGAGCCCTTCGCACACCGTGGTCTGGGACGGCTCTGGCTCCGGTCGCTGAACAAGCCAGTGTTCCGGGCGCTGATGCGGCTGCAGGGGATCGCCGACCTGGGGTCGGTACCGGCCGAGGAGATGGACGCCTACCTTGCCCTGCTGCGCCGACAGGACGGTGGGGCCGCGTTCCTGCAGATCATGCGTGGCTTCGAGCTGACGTCGGCGAAGCGCGATCTGTACGTCGGGGTGCTGGGCGCCGATGACCTCCCGGTGCAGGTGGTCTGGGGAGAGCATGACCCCGCCCTCACGCTCGACCGGTACGGCGAGTTCGCCCGGCGGGCGGCCGGAGTGGCCGAGATTCACCGGCTCCCCGGCAAGCACTTCCTGCAAGAGGACAACGCTCCTGCAGTTGCCGACCTCGTCGCGGCGTTCGTACGTCGCTGATCTTCGTGGTGGGTGAGCCCTTTACCCGAAAGGTTACTCCGGAGTAAGTTCTGGGGATTGCCGAGGCAAGGACCACCGTCATGCGCCCTCGCAGGACCCGCCGTACGTCGCTCCGGCTCGTGGTCGGTCTCGCCGTCGCGGCCATCGCGGTCACGCCGCTCGCCGTACCCGCGCAGGCCGACCGGCCGGCTCGCGTGACGCCCGCCCGCGTGACGCCCGCCCGCGTGACGACCGCCCCCGTCACTGCGACCGCCACCGCCGACGACTTCTGCCACGGCCAGTGCAGCGACATCATGCCGCCCGGGCAGAGCGGGCAGGCGACGTTCGCCGACCTGCTCGCGTTCATGACGCTCGGGACCCGGCCGAAGCACTCGAGCGACACGATCGGCGCGTACGAGCAGCTGATCTGGGACTACCCCGATCTCACCGACGACGGGCTCGGCCAGTACTTCAACGACGCCTCGTTCGGCGTACCGGCCGGCGATGTCGAGCGGGTCACCCAGCCCCGCCACGACGTCACGATCACCCGTGACAAGCAGACCGGCGTCCCCCACGTCCAGGGCACGACCCGCGCGGGCACGATGTTCGGTGCCGGGTACGCCGGCGCGCAGGACCGGCTGTTCCTGATGGACGTGCTCCGCCACGTCGGGCGTGGTCAGCTCACGCCGTTCGCCGGTGGCGCGCCGGGCAACCAGGAGTTCGAGCAGCAGCAGTGGGCCATCGCCCCGTACACCGAGGCCGACCTGCAGGCCCAGATCGACCAGGTCAAGGACGCCGGCGGTCCGCGCGGACGGCAGGCGTACGACGACGTGCTCGCCTACGTCGACGGCGTCAACGCGTACATCCGGCACGCCCGCCTCACCCTCAGCCTGCCCGGCGAGTACACCGCGCTCGGCAAGCCAGCAGGCCCCGAGCCGTGGCGGCCGACCGACCTGGTCGCGACCGCCTCGCTGGTGGGCGGCATCTTCGGCGGCGGTGGTGGCCGCGAGATCGAGTCCGCGCTGGCTCTCGTCGAGGCGCGGGTCCGGCACGGCGCAGCGGGAGGCACTCAGGTCTGGCAGAGCTTCCGGGGAGAGAACGACCCCGAGGCACCGACGACACTGCACGACGGCCAGACCTTCCCGTACTCCCAGACCCCGGCCGACCCGCTCGGCCGCGCGATTCCCGACCACGGCACCGTCCGGGCCGAGCCGCAGGTGTTCGACGCCCAAGGCTTGGTCCCTGACAACGACGCCGAGCGCGGCCTGCTCGGCGACGGCGTGCTCCCCGACGGGTTCCTCGACGGCACCGGCCGCGGCATGTCCAACGCACTCGTGGTCTCGGGCGCGCACACCGCCAGCGGGCACCCGGTCGCGGTGTTCGGTCCGCAGACCGGCTACTTCGCACCGCAGCTGCTGATGCGTCAGGAACTGCAGGGACCGGGCATCAGCGCACGCGGCGCGGCGTTCGCCGGGGTCAACCTCTACGTCCAGCTCGGCCGCGGCCAGGACTTCGCCTGGAGCGCGACGTCGGCGGGCCAGGACGTCACCGACACGTTTGCCGTCTTGTTGTGCGAGCCGGGCGGCGGCACCCCCACGCTGGACTCGCGGCACTACGAGTTCCGCGGCGTGTGCAAGCCGTTCGAGGCGCTCGAGCGGACCAACGCGTGGACGCCGTCGCTGGCCGACTCGACGCCGGCCGGGTCGTACACCTTGCGCACCCTCCGCACCGAGCTCGGCCTGGTCAGCCATCGCGGCACCGTCGGCGGCGAGCCGGTCGCGTTCACCAGGCTGCGCTCGACGTACCGCCACGAGGTCGACTCCGTGACCGGCTTCCAGGCCCTCAACGACCCGGCCGGTGTCACCTCGGCCGACACCTTCAAGGACGCGGCGTACGACATCGGCTACGCCTTCAACTGGTTCTATGCCGACGCCGACGACACCGCGTACTTCAACTCCGGCGACAACCCGGTGCGCGCGGCACACGTCGACCCCAACCTGCCAGTGTGGGGTGAGCCGGCGTACGAGTGGCAGGGCTGGGACCCGCAGACCAACACCGCGGACCACACCCCGCAGGCCGAGCACCCGCACGCCACCAACCAGGACTACTTCACCAGCTGGAACAACAAGCAGGCGCAGGGATACAGCGCCGCGGACGGCAACTTCAGCTTCGGTCCGGTCCACCGCAGCCAGCCGCTCGACGACCGGATCAAGCCAGTCCTCGACGCGGGCGGCACGTTCACCCGCTCGACACTGACCCAGGCGATGGCCGACGCCGCCACCGTCGACCTGCGCGGCGAGCAGGTGCTGCCGCTGCTGCTACGCGTACTCGACTCGGGAGCGATCACCGACCCGGCGGTCCGCGACGCCGTGGCGACGTTGCGGGAGTGGGAGAAGTCGGGTGCCCAGCGGCGGATCTCCGCGGACCCGAAGGAGACCGGCGACTTCAGCTACGACCACAGCGCGGCGGTGCAGATCATGGACGCCTGGTGGCCGGTGCTGGTCGAGGCGGAGTTCCGGCCCGGGCTCGGCCGGCCGCTGTATGACGCGCTGCGCCGCACGCTGCCCCTGGACAACCCGGCCAGCCACCTGGGCTCGGCGTACCAGAGCGGCTGGTACGGCTACGTGCACAAGGACCTACGTCAGGTCCTCGGAGACCCGGTGGCCCAGCCGTTCCCACACCCGTACTGCGGAGACGGCGACCTCGGCGCCTGCCGCCAGGTGCTGCAGGACTCGCTGTCGCAGGCGCTCGCCGTGCCCGCGACCGAGGTCTACCCGGGCGACGCGGACTGCGCGGCCGGCGACCAGTACTGCCACGACCAGGTGATCCACCAGCCGGTGGGTGGCATCACGCAGGACAAGCTGCACTGGATGAACCGGCCGACCTACCAGCAGGTCGTCGAGTTCCCCGCCCGTAGGCCGCAGTGATCTCGCTGGACCGGCTCGACGCCGCGACCGCCGACCTCGAACCGCCGTTCGCGGTCGTCGACCTCGACGCCTTCGACCACAACGCGGATGCGCTGGTCAAGCGTGCAGCTGGGGTGCCGTTGCGGGTCGCGTCGAAGTCGATCCGCTGCCGGGCAATGGTCGAGAATGCCTTGCAGCGCAGGGAGTTCTTCGGTGTGATGGCCTATTCGCTGGCTGAGGCGGTCTGGCTCGCCGACCTCGGCGTCGAGGACATCCTGGTCGGCTACCCGACCGCCGACCGGGCCGCCCTCCGCGACCTGGCGGCGAGCGAGGCCCGGGCGGCCGCGATCACCCTGATGGTCGACAGCAGCGACCACCTCGACCTGGTCGACGACGCGGTCGGCGCGGCTCGGCCGGACCTGCGGGTGTGCATCGACATCGACGCGTCGCTGCGGGTGCTCGGTGTGCATCTGGGGGTGCGGCGGTCGCCGCTGCGCACGCCGGCCGACGCGGTGCGCCTGACCGCAGACGTCGCCAAGCGGTCCGGGTTCCGGCTGACCGGCGTGATGTTCTACGAGGCCCAGATCGCCGGCCTGCCCGACACGTCGGCGGCGGTCCGGCTGGTCAAGACCCGGTCGGCCGCGGAGCTGGCGACGCGCCGTACCCGGGTGGTCGACGCAGTCCGCCGGATCGCGCCGCTCGACCTGGTCAACGGCGGCGGGACCGGCAGCCTCGAGGTGACGACGGCCGACCCGGTGGTCACCGAGGTTACGGCCGGCAGCGGTCTGTTCGGCCCCGCGCTGTTCGACCGCTACCGCGCCTTCCAACCGCGGCCGGCGGCGTTGTTCGCGCTGCCGGTGACCCGCCGCCCGGCGGCCCGGATCGCGACGCTGTTCGGCGGCGGCTACCCGGCGTCGGGCCCGGCCGGGAGGAGCCGCCTGCCCGTACCCACGCTTCCCGGAGGCCTCCGGATGCTGCGCAGCGAGGGTGCCGGCGAGGTGCAGACCCCGGTCGCCGGCGCGGCCGCGCGGGACCTCCGGGTCGGTGGCCGGGTCTGGCTGCGGCACGCGAAGTCCGGTGAGCTGTGCGAGCGGTTCGACACCCTGCACCTGGTGCGCGGCGACCGGGTCGAGCGCAGCGTCCCGACGTACCGGGGCGAAGGGAAGGCGTTCGGATGACCGCGACGCTCGCCTACCGGGTAACGATGTGGTCAACTCACCAGAAGCCGTACGTGCGCGAGGCGTACGGCCACGATCTCGGGGTACAAGCGCCGGGTGAGCTGCGGCTCGTCACCGGCCTGACGGTGTCGGCGCTGCGCGCGGAGGGAGCGCGCGGCGTCGGCATCGTCGACAACCTCGTGCAAAGGCATCGGGCCGTGTGAACAGGCACTGGCAGAACTGGGCCGGCACCGAGTCGGTCGCAGCCGCCAGGGTGGCCGAGCCGCGGTCCGCCGAGGAGGTCGCCGCGTGTGTCGAGCAGGCGGCCGGCGACGGTCTGCGGGTGAAGGCGGTCGGGGCCGGCCACTCGTTCACCGGTGTCGCGGTCACCGACGGGGTGCGGCTCGACCTCGGTGCCCTCGACCGACTGATCGACGTCACCGACGACGGCCTCGTCACGGTCGGTGCCGGCATCACACTGCACCGGCTCAACGACCTGCTCTGGGAGCACGGGCTCGCGCTGACCAACCTGGGCGACATCGACCGGCAGACCCTCGCGGGGGCGGTGTCGACCGGCACCCACGGCACCGGCGCGCGGTTCGGGGGGTTGGCCACCCAGATCCGCGGCCTCGAGCTGGTGCCCGCTGACGGGTCGCGGGTGCGGTGCTCGGCCGGTGAACGTCCGGACCTGTTCGCCGCGGCCCGGGTCGGCCTCGGCGCTCTCGGCGTGATCACGGCGGTCACGCTGCAGGTCGAGCCGGCGTACGCGCTGCATGCCCGTGAGGAGCCGGCTCGGCTGCCCGACGTACTCGAGACCCTCGACGACCTGGTCGACGGGAACGACCATCTGGACTTCTACTGGTTTCCGCATACCGACCGGGTGCTGACGAAGCGGAACAACCGGGTGCCGGTGGCGGACGGGCTGCGGCCAGCCGGGCGGGTGCGCGGCTGGGTCGACGACGAACTGCTGTCCAACCGGGTCTTCGAGCTGGTCAACCGGGTCGGGCGGCGCGCGCCGAAGCTCATCCCGTCGGTCAACCAGGTGTCGGCGCGAGCGCTCACGGCACGGGAGTACGTCGACCGCTCGTACCGCGTCTTCGCGTCGCGCCGCACCGTCCGGTTCCGGGAGATGGAGTACGCCGTGCCGCGTGCGGCGGTCGCCGACGTACTCACGGCCGTCGACGGGTGGGTGCGGACGCACGACGAGCGGATCAGCTTCCCGGTCGAGGTGCGGTTCTCCGCCGCCGACGACATCTGGCTGTCCACGGCGTACGACCGGGATACGGCCTACGTGGCCGTGCACCAGTACCACCGCACGCCGTACGACACCTACTTCGACGCAGTCGAGCAGATCATGACGCAGGCCGGAGGGCGTCCGCACTGGGGCAAGCTGCACACTCTCGGGGCCGACGACCTGCGGCCGCTCTACCCCCGGTTCGACGACTTCGTGCGGCTGCGCGACGGTGTCGACCCCGCCGGGCTGTTCGCCAACCCGTACCTCACCCGCGTGCTCGGCCGTCCCGCCGGCTGATCCCCAGCTCCCGGCCTCAGCAGGAAGTCGTCGAGACTGCGCCGCAGTCCCGCGGCGTCGAGTCCGTGCGCGCGCTCGTGCTCGCGCGGGGTGCCGTAGCGCCGCAGCTCCTCCGCCCCGACGCCGAGGCTGAGCAGCCGGTGCGGCACCGACCGCAGCGCGTCGGACACCTGCCGAGCCGAAGTGCCCGCGAGGTACGGCTCCACCACGGCCACCGCGGGCCGGCCGAGCGTCGCCCGCAGGGTCTGCGCGTCGAACGGGCGCACGGTCGTCCCGTACAGCACGGTCACATCACGGTCCTGGGTTGCCGCGAGTACGGCGTCCAGCGTCGGACCGACCGCCAGCACCGTGCCGCCCGCGCCCTGGCGTACGACCTGGAAGCGACCCGGCCGCAGTGGCACGGCGACACGGTTCGCTGCCGTCGACAGCCGGACGTAGACCCGGCCGGTTCCGGCGACGGCGTCCCGCAGCACCCGGTCGGCCTCCTCGGCGCGACCCGGCACGTGCACGGTCCAGCCGGGCAGGGTGTCGAGCAGTGCGACATCTCCCGGACTCATGTGGGTGTAGCCGCCGGCCGGCCAGTCGAAGCTGCCGCCCGCACTCACCAGCACGCCACCGACGTCTTGATGACCGAAGTCGAGCTTCACCTGCTCAAAGGCCCGCTCGACCAGGAACGCACCGAACGTGTGCGCCACCGGGCGGAGGCCGGTCAATGCCAGACCGGCCGCCGTCGAGACCAGCAGCTGTTCGCGGATCCCGACGTTGATCACCCGTTCGGGTTCGCGCTCGATCGCCGGCTCGAACATCTGCCGGGAGATCTCGGCGAGCACCAGGGCCGTCGACGGGTCGGAGTCGAGGAGGTCGTTCATCGTCTCGCCGAACTGCGTCCGCATGTCCATGCCGGTCACGCGTCCTTCGACTCGACCGCGGCGACCACGACGTTGGGCCGGGCCCGTTCCCGGTGGGTGAGGGCGGCCTCGATCGCGTTGTGGTCACGTCCGTCCACCCGGCTGCCGTGCCAGCCCTCGACGGTGAACCGGCGCTCAATGCCACCCGGCCAGCCGAGCGACGATGACGCGTTGTCGACGACGACGACCGTCAGCGCGTCCAGGCCGGTGGCTCCGGCGTACGCGATCGCCTCCGCGTTGCTGCCCTCGTCGAGCTCGGCGTCACCGACCAGCACGACGACCCGCGAGTCGATGCCTTGAGCCCGCAGCCCGAGGACAGTGCCGACGGCGAGCGGCAGCCCGTGCCCCAGTGATCCGCTGGAGATCTCGACACCGGGGATCAGCAGCCGGTCAGGGTGGTGGCCGAGGCGCGACTCGAACGCCCCGAAGGTCGGCAGCCACTCCACCGGGATGAAGCCCTTGGCGGCGAGCACGGCGTAGTACGCCATCGGCCCGTGTCCCTTCGACAGCAGGAAACGGTCCCGCTCGGGCTCGTCGATGGTCTCGGGAGATACGTCGAGGATGCGGTCGTACAGCACCCACAGCACGTCGAGGGTCGAGGTCGCGCTGACGTCGTGCTTCTCGTCACCGGACATCAGCGACATCAGACCGCGCAGGTCGTCGTACCCCAGGTCTGGTCGAGTGGAGCTGTGTGTGTTGGTCGTCGTCATGTGGACCAGGGTGCAAGTTGAAGTACGCTTTAGGTCAATGCGGGGTGTCCATGGTCACAGGAGGTACGCATGACGAAGCTCGGCGACCAGATCACCATCGGCGAGCTGTCCGAGCGCTCCGGCGTGGCCACGTCAGCGTTGCGCTACTACGAGAGCGAGGGACTGATCTTCGCGACCCGGACCACGGGCAACCAGCGCCGCTTTCACCGCAGCCAGCTCCGCCGAGTCGCGTTCGTCAGGTCAGCGCAGCGGGTGGGCCTGTCCATCGACGAGATCCGCGACGCGCTCGCCACGCTGCCCGAGAACCGCACCCCCAACAAGGCCGACTGGGCCCGACTGTCACGTGGCTGGCAGGACCGGCTGGACGAGCGAATCGCCGAGATCCAGCGGCTCAAGACCAAGCTGACCGGCTGCATCGGCTGCGGTTGCCTGTCCCTGCGGACCTGCTCGCTGTCCAACCCCGACGACGTGGTCGCATCCCGCGGCCCAGGCGCCTACTTCCTCCGTCCCCGCTGAACCCACCACTTCGCGTCGAGGTTGCGCTTGTGTCTGACCACGGTGACGTGGCATATGGTCGGGCGCGATGCTGGCGGCCGGCGGGAGCGCCCCGCCTTAGGCTGTCGGCATGGCGCTCCAGATCGTCGCCACCCGACCCGACCCGGCCGTCCTCACGCTGCCCTGGGACGTACCCCTCGAGGAGTGGCGTGACGAGGTGCTGGTGGCGCTGCCGCGCGGGATCTCGCGGCATGTCGTCCGGTTCGTCCGCCTCGGCGAGCACGTGTACGCCGTCAAGGAGACCCGCGAGCAGATCGCCCTCGGCGAGTACCGGCTGCTCCGCGACCTGCGGCGGCTCGGGCTGCCGGCCGTCGAGCCACACGGCGTGGTCACCGGCCGGGTCGGCAAGGACGGTGCGGAGATCGAGCCGGCGCTGATCACCCGCCACCTCGCGTACTCCCAGCCCTACCGGGCGCTGTTCTCCCGCGGCCTGCGCGCCGACTCGGTCCCGAAGCTGGTCGACGCCCTGGTCGTGCTGCTCACCCGGCTGCATCTGAGCGGCTTCTACTGGGGCGACTGCTCGCTGTCGAACACGCTCTTCCGCCGGGCCGCCGGTGACTTCGTCGCCTATCTCGTCGACGCGGAGACCGGCGAGCTGCACGAGCAGCTCTCCGACGGTCAACGTGCCTACGACATCGAGATCGCGACCTCCAACGTGTTCGCCGAGATCCTCGACCTGCAGGCCGGCGGGATGCTCGGTGAGTCGCTCGACGCGCACGAGACCATCGCCATGGTCAGCGACCAGTACACCGCCCTGTGGGAGGAGCTGACCGCTCCCGAGGTCTTCGAGACCGGCCAGCTGTGGCGGATCGAGCAGCGCATCCGGCGGCTCAACGAGCTCGGGTTCGACGTCGACGAGCTCGACATCGTGACCGACTGGGACGGCGCTACGGTACGCATCCAGCCGAAGGTCGTCGACGCCGGGCACCACCGCCGCCGGCTGCAGGGGCTCACCGGGCTCGACGTCGAGGACAACCAGGCCCGCCGGCTGCTCGGCGACCTGTCCGCCTTCGCCGCGGCCAACGACCTGCCGGGCGAGGACGCTCCGGTCGTGGCCCACCGCTGGCTGACCCAGATCTTCGAGCCGATCGTGGAGCTGGTGCCGGCCGACCTGCACGGCAAGCTCGAACCGGCCGAGCTGTTCCACGAGATCCTCGAGCACCGCTGGTATCTCTCCGAGCAGGCCGGCGAGGAGGTCGACATCTTCGCGGCCGCGGAGGACTACGTGAGCAGCGTCCTCGAACACCACCCCGACACCTTGGTCACGCCTCCGCCGTCACCCGACGAAGAAGGTCTCGCGCGATGACCATGCGCTGGATCTGGTTGGTACCTTCGAAAATCTGCGTCACCTTCGCCTCACGCATGTAGCGCTCGACCGGGAACTCCCGCGTGTAGCCGTAGCCGCCGAGCACCTGCACGGCGTCGGTCGTCACCTTCATCGCCGCGTCGGTCGCGACCAACTTCGCGATCGACGCCGCCCGGCTGAACGCGCGCCCGGCGTCCCGCAGCCGAGCGGCATGGAGGTACGTCGCCCGCGCGGACTCGACCGCGGCCGCCATGTCGGCGAGCAGGAACTGCAGCCCCTGGAACTCCCCGATCGGCTGGCCGAACTGCTGCCGCTCGCCGGCGTACCGCACGGCCACGTCGAGGGCGGCCTGGCCGAGCCCGACCGCGCACGCCGCGATGCCGAGCCGGCCGGAGTCGAGGGCCGACAGCGCCACCCGCATGCCGTCTCCCTCGGCGCCGAGCAACCGGTCGGCCGGCACCCGCACATCCTCGAAGATCACCTGGGTGGTGCTCGACGCGGTGAGGCCCATCTTCTTCTCCGGCGGCCCGAACGACAGCCCGGCCAGGTCGGCCGGCACGTGGAACGTCGACAGCCCGCGCTTGGCGTCGTCGGACGTACGGGCGAAGAGCAGGTAGAAGTCGGCGTGCCCGCCGTGGCTGATCCACGCCTTGACTCCGTTGACCACATACGCGTCGCCGTCGCGTACGGCCTTGGTCCTGATGCCCGACACGTCGGACCCGGCCTGCGGCTCGCTCAGGCAGTACGCACCGAGCTGTGCGCCGCCGAGTATGGCGGGCAGCAGGTCCTTGCGCTGCTCCGCGGTGCCGTGCGTGGAGACGGCGTACGACGACAGCGAGTGCACGGAGACTCCGACGCCGACCGACATCCACGCACCGGCGATCTCCTCCAGCATCTGCAGGTAGACCTCGTACGGCTGGTCGCCGCCGCCGTACTCCTCGGCGAACGGCAGCGACAGCAGGCCCGCCTGTCCGAGCAGCGTGAAGACGTCACGGGGGAACTGCTCCGCGGCCTCGTCGGCGGCGGCCCGGGGCGCCAGCCGCTCGGCGCAAATCTCACGGGTGACGGCAAGGAGGTCGTACGCCTCGTCGCTCGGCAGCAGTCGTTCAACGGTCACGGGTGACATCCTCCGGTGCTAGGGGCGAGTCGTCACCGTTGCCGGGCGATCTCGTAGAGCGCGACCCCGGCCGCGACACCGGCGTTCAGCGACTCGGTGTCGTGGGTCATCGGGATGGCCAGGAGTACGTCGCAGTGCTCGCGCACCAGCCGGCCGAGGCCCTTGCCCTCCGAGCCGACCACCAGCACGACGCCGTCGGCGGCCTGGTCGAAGTCGGCCAGCGGGCTCGCTCCCTCGGCCGCCAGCCCCGCCACCACCAGCCCCTCCTCCTGGTATGCCTTCAGCTGGCGGGACAGGTTGGTGGCGCGGGCCACCGGCACCCGGGCCGCGGCACCCGCCGACGTCTTCCAGGCGCTCGCGGTCATCCCCGCGGCCCGACGCGCGGGCACCACCACGCCGTGCGCGCCGAACGCCGCCGCCGAGCGGACCACCGCACCCAGGTTGCGCGGGTCGGTGATGCCGTCGAGCACCACGATCAGCGGCTTCTCGCCGAGCTCCTCGGCCCGTTTCGGCAGGTCGTCCGGGTGCGCGTAGTCGTACGGCGGGACCTTGAGCGCGAGCCCCTGGTGCGACAACCCACCGGTCAGCCGGTCCAGCTCCGGCCGCGGCACCTCCAGCAGGGAGATCCGCCGGTCGGCCGCGATCGCGAACGCCTCCCGCATCCGGTCGTCACGCTCGGCCTGCTCGGCGACGTACATCGTCGTCACCGGGACGCTCTCCCGCAGCGCCTCCACGACCGGGTTGCGGCCGACCACCCACTCGGTCGTCGGCTCGGACGCTCGTCGCGGCGGCCGACGGGCCTGGGAGCGGTCGGCCGCCTTGGCCTGCCGGTAGGCCTTGTGCCCGGGGCGGTCCTTCGCCCGTGGCGTTGGGCCCTTGCCCTCCAGACCACGGCGCCGGCGCCCACCCGACCCGGCCGTCGGGTTGCCCTTGCCGGACTTCTTGACGGCTCCCCGCCGCTGGCTGTTGCCCTTGCCTGCCACAGCGCCCTCAGCTCTCGATCGTCCAGCGCGGGCCGGACGCGGTGTCCTCGACGTCGATCCCGGCGGCGCGCAGCTGGTCGCGGACCCGGTCGGCGGTCGCGAAGTCCCGGTCGGCCCGCGCCTGCTGGCGCTGCTCGAGCAACGACCTGACGAGTACGTCGGTGGCCCTGCGCAGCGCGCCGTCGTCGCCGGCGCTCGCGGTGGCCCAGACCGCCGACAGCGGGTCGAGCCGCAGGATGCCGAGCATCCGTCGCACCGACGCCAGGTTGCCACGCAGCGCCGGCGAGTCACCGTCGGCGAGCAGCTTGTTGCCTTCACGGACGCAGTCGTGGATCGCGGCGACCGCGGCCGGGGTCGCCAGGTCGTCGTCCATCGCCTGCACGAAGTCGGCGCACGGCATCCCGCCGTCGGCGTCCACCCCGCCGGTCACCTCGGTCGCGCGCACGACGTACCCCTCGATCCGCCGGAACGACGCCGCCGCCTCGTCGAGCGCCTCGAACGAGAACTCGACGTGGGACCGGTAGTGCGGGGCCACCAGGTAGTAGCGCAGCTCGACGGGGCGGACCCGCTCGGTTACCACCGGGATCAGCAGCGAGTTGCCGAGCGACTTGCTCATCTTCTCGCCGGATGTGGTGATCCAGGCGTTGTGCATCCACCACCGGGCGAACGGTCGGCCGGCCGCCGTGGACTGGGCCAGCTCGTTCTCGTGGTGCGGGAACTGCAGGTCGATGCCGCCGCCGTGAATGTCGAACTCGTCGCCGAGGTACTTGCCCACCATCGCCGAGCACTCCAGGTGCCAGCCGGGCCGGCCACGACCCCACGGTGTCGGCCAGGACGCGGTCTCGGGCTCATTGTCCTTGTGGCCCTTCCACAGGGCGAAGTCGCGAGGGTCGCGCTTGCCGCGCGGGTCGGCGTCCTCGGCCGCCTGCATGTCCTCGATCCGCTGGCCGGAAAGCGAGCCGTACGACGGCCAGGAGTGCACGTCGAAGTAGACGTCGCCGGACCCGTCGGCCGCGGGATACGCGTGACCGGCGTCGACCAGCTGCTGCATCAGCTCGACCATCTCGGTGATGTGCCCGGTCGCCCGCGGCACGTACGTCGGCGGCCGGCAGCCGAGGATGTCGTACGCGCGATGCAGCTCGCGCTCGTTGTGGTACGCGTGCGCCCACCACGGGTGGCCCTGCTCAGCCGACTTGACCAGGATCTTGTCGTCGATGTCGGTGATGTTGGCGATCACCGTCACGTCGAAGCCGAGGTGCTCGAGCCAGCCGCGCAGCACGTCGAAGACGATCTCCTTGCGGATGTGACCGACGTGCGGCGCCGCCTGCACGGTCAGGCCACAGTGGTAGATCCCGACCTCGCCCGCACGCAGCGGCTCGAAGTCACGGATCTCCCGGGTGGCGGTGTCGTACAGGCGCAGACTCACGCCGCAGATCCTAACGACAAGGCAGCGATTGGCCCGCATTGCGTACTCTCTGCAGATCGGGACGGCCGAGCATGAGGAGTACGCGTTGTCCGACGCCAGTGACCAGTGGCTGCACGACGAGCTCGACCTCGATGCCGAGGCATCGTTCCTGGTCGACACGCTGTCGCCCGCCGAGGCCGGACGGATGCGCGCGCTGCTGGAGACGGCCCGGGACGCGCACGCCGACCGGGTGGACGAGTCGGTCGAGCGCTCGCTGTCGCTGATTCCCGGGCTGCTGCGCGGGCGGGTACGCAAGGTCTTGCGGAGCGGGCGATGAGCTCGGCGGTGAAGGCGGAGATCGAGCGGCTGGCCGCGCTGCTCGGCTGCCCGGCCAAGGACCTGTCCTTCCTGAACCGGTTCTCCGCCCCGCAGCTGCGCGCGTTCCGGCTGACCGCTTCGGCCTGGCTGCGGGCCGACCAGGAGCCGACGTTCCGCCGGATCGCTCGGGCCGGTCGGCTGCTCCCGGCCAAGGTCACCGCCGCGACCACCCGCCGGGCCATGGACGCCGACGTCGCGGCCGGCGTGGTGAGCGCGCTCAAGCCCCAGCAGGCCGCCGATATCGCCGGCTGCCTGCCGACCGACTACCTCGCCGACGTGACGCGCCACCTGAGCTCCGACGCCGCGGCACCGGTCGTTACCCGGCTCTCCGACGAGGTGATCCTCGCGGTGTCCCGTGAGCTCAGGTCGCGCCGCGACTTCACCGCGATGGCCGAGATCATCTCGGCGCTGTCCGGCGAGCAGACCGCGTACGTCGCCCAGGCGCTCGACGACCCCAAGACGCTCGTCCAGGTCGCGGTGCGGATCAGCGACGACGGCGCGATCGACCGGCTCGTGCAGGCGCTGCCGGACGACCTGCTGAGCCGGCTGGTCCGGGTCGGGAGCCGGCAGGCGCGGCTCTGGCCGGAGCTGCTGGAGCTGCTCGGCCGGGTCCCGGCCGGACGGCGGCGCCGACTGCTCGCCGCGGCCGTACCCAGCCCGACGAAGCGGATCTCGGCTACTCCACCGTGACGTCGATGGTGTGCCACCCGGTCGCGCCGTCCGGCACGACGTCGGCGCGCTTGCTGGTCTGGGTGTAGCCGGCGCTGTCGGTCGCGCGGCAGGCGATGGTGTGGTCGCCCGGCTCGGCATCCCACGCCACGGCCCACTGGCGCCAGGTGTCCACATTGGGTACGGAGGCCAGCCGCGCCGGCATCCAGTCTCCGTCGTCGACCCGGATCTCCACCCGGTCGATGCCCGTGTGCTGCGCCCAGGCGATGCCCCCGACCGCTACCCGGCCGGCCTTGACCCGGTCGCCACGTCGCGGGGCGTCGATTCGCGACTGGGTCTTCACCGGGCCCTCGGCCGACCAGCCGCGCTCGGTCCAGTAGGCCTGGAAGTCCTCGAACCGGGTCACCTCGAGGTCGACCAGCCACTTGGTCGCGGACACGAACCCGTACAGCCCGGGCACGACCATCCGGACCGGGAAGCCGTGCTCGACCGGCAGCGGCTCGCCGTTCATGCCGACGGCGAGCATCGCGGCCCGGCCGTCGGTCAGCGCGGGCAGCGGCGTGCCGCAGGTCCAGCCGTCGACCGAGGTCTGCAGCACGGCGTCGGCCGCTGGGTCGACTCCGGCCTCCGCGAGCAGGTCGGCGATCGGGACACCGCTCCAGTGCGCGTTGGAGATCAGCGGCCCGCCGACCTCGTTGGACACGCAGCACAGCGTGATCCAGGCCTCGACCAGGCCGCGGTCGACCAGCTCGTCGTACCCGATCTCGATCTCCCGCTCGACCATGCCGTGGATGCGCAGCCGCCAGTCCGCCGGTGTGACCTCGGGGATCGCGAGCGCGGTGTCGATGCGGTAGAACACGTCGTTCGGGGTCTGCCAGCGGGCCACGCCCTTCACCCCGACGTCGACGCCGGCGGGTGGGCCGACGGCGCGCAGCGGCAGGGCGACGGCGCGGCGGGCCTCCTCGACCGCCCGTCGCCCGGCACCGAGCAGCCGTCCGCCGGCGGCGAGCACCACGGCGCCGGCGCCGACCAGGCCGGCGCGGATCAGGAAGGCTCGGCGGCTGGCGTCGACGGCCTCGCTCGGCGACCGGGTGAGGACGCTGTGCAGCCAGGCGAGCAGACCGACCGCGAGTACGGCGGCCGTGCCTGCAGGCAAGGCGTCGGCGGGACCGGAGTCGGCCGGTTGCAGCGCGGCCCAGGCCGCGAGCCCGCCCATCGCCGCCAGCACGAGCGCCCCGAGCGCGAAGGAGCGCAGGGCGAGGACACCGGCGGCCACGCCGAGCGCCAACGCGCCGAGGACGGTGCCGATGACCAGCAACGGTTTGTCGGCCGTGCCGACGGCGCTGATCGCCGCCTCCGCGACCCGGCCCGGCGTCACGGCGATGACGCGCTCGCCGATGGCGAGGACCGGTGAACCGCCGAGCCCGAGCACGCCGGACACGACCTCTGCCGCGGCCAGCCCGCCGGCCGCGCTGACTGCGCCGGCCAGAGCCGCCAGGGAACGAGTGTGCGCCACCTGACCATCCTCCCTCACCAGGCGTTCGTACCCACGCCCGTGACGGATCGGTAAGGCAATCGTGAGGTGGTGCGGCATGATCGGACGGGTGAGCAGCGCGCAGCCGACCATCCGCACTGGGATCGGGGTCGACGTGCACCCCTTCGAGACCGGCCGAGCGCTGTGGCTGGCTGGGCTCGAGTGGCCGGACGAGCCGGCCGGCCTGTCCGGGCACTCCGACGGAGACGTCGCGTGCCATGCGGCCTGTGACGCGCTGCTGTCGGCGGCGGGCCTCGGTGATCTCGGCAGCAACTTCGGCGCGTCCGATCCGGCCTGGGCCGGTGCCAGCGGGGCCGCGCTGCTCGGGGAGGCGGTCCGCCGGGTGGGCGAGGCGGGTTACGCCGTCGGCAACCTGGCGATCCAGGTGGTCGGCAACCGGCCGCAGGTCGGTCCGCGGCGGGCCGAGGCCGAGGCCGTGCTGAGTGCGCTGGTCGACGCGCCGGTGTCGGTCAGCGCGACGACGACCGACGGTCTGGGGCTGACCGGCCGCGGCGAAGGGATCGCAGCTCTCGCGACCGCCCTGGTCGTACTCGGGTGAAACTTGTCAGACGACTCGTGCGTCATGCCGCACGTTCCGCCTGACAACCGTCAGCGGCGGCAGACGATCTCGCCGTGCAGGACGCTGAACCACCCGTCGGCGCTGGCCGCCCAGGCCCGCCAGCCGTCGGCGATCCGGGCCAGGTCGGCCGGCGTGGCGAGCCCGCGCGCGACGGCCTGCTCCGCCAGTGCCGAGGCTGTGACCCGGTCGGCCCACAGCCCCGCCCACCAGGCCCGCTCGTCCGGGCTGCTGAACCCCCAGACGCTGGCGGTCGCGGTGACGTCGGTGCAGCCCGCCGCGATCGCCCAGCTCTTGATCCGGCGACCGGCGTCCGGCTCGCCCCGGTTGCCGCGGGCGACGGCCTGATAGAGGGTCAGCCAGTCGTCCAGCGCGTCGTACTCCGGCCACCAGGTGAACGCGCCGTAGTCACTGTCGCGCGCCGCCACCAGGCCGCCCGGTCGGCACACCCGCCGCAGCTCGCGGAGCGCGGCGACCGGGTCGCTGAGGTGCTGTAGCACCTGATGCGCGTGTACGACGTCGAACGACGCGTCGGCGTAGGACAGCGCGTAGACGTCGCCGACCTCGAACCGGGCGTTCGGGACCTCGTGCAGCGCGGCCTCGGCCACCACCTCGGCGGACCGGTCGATGCCGACCACCCGTCCTCGGGGCACCCGTGTCGCCAGGTCGACGGTGATCGTGCCCGGTCCGCAGCCCACGTCGAGCACGACGGCGTCGCTCGCGAGCTGGGGCAGCAGGTAGGCCGCCGAGTTCTCCGCCGTACGCCAGCGGTGCGACCGGAGCACGGCGTCGGCATGACCGTGGGTGTAGACGTCGTCCGGCATGCGCCCAGCATGGCCGACCCGCGCACCGGGGAGTTCACTCGGGGTGGTTGTGGTCCGACCCGCCGACCCGGAACGGCGTGCTCACCCCGACGTACGCGAGATGCGCGACCAGCCCCTCGGAGGCGTGGATGAGGTTGTGGCAGTGATCCATCCAGATGCCCGGGTTGTCGGCGACCAGCGCGACCTCGAACGTCTCGCCGTCCCTGACGTCCAACGAGTCGACCCACCACGGACTGCCCGACGCCGCCTCGCCGTCGCGCGACAGCACCACCGCGTGGTGCCCGTGCAGATGCATCGGGTGCACCTTGCCGCTGTCGTTGCTGATCGTCATCCGGACGACGTCGCCCTCCTGCACCATGTACATCGGTACGTCCGGGAAGATGCTGCCGTTGACGGTCCACCAGAACCCCGGGCGCCCGTCCAGGAAGCCGATCGTTCGCCCGATCCGGTACTCGAAGGACCGGTCGGCGGCATCCGGGTCGAAGCCGACGTCGACCGGCGAGCCGTACGCCAACGGGTCGAACCGCTGCTTCGGCTCGTCGTCGGTGGGCGCGTCGGCACCGGCCGGGCCGAGCACCAGTGAGGCGCCGCCGCCGAACGACACACGCACCCCGTCGTCGGGGACCTCGACCTCCAGGTCGACCCGTCCGCCGGCGGGCACCGACACCGTCTGGCCCTCGACCGGGGTCGGCTCGTTGACCTCCCTGCCGTCGATGGCGAGCACCCGGAACGGCCCACCCGACACCCAGGTACGCACCGCCCCGTCGTTGGTGTTGATCACCCGCACCCGACGAGTCGAGCCTGCCGCGGCCTCGACCTGCTGCTCCCCCACCATGCCCTGGACCGTGCGCTGACCTGAGTACGTGTGGACGGCGGCGACCACGTCGTCGGTCGCCGGACCACGCGCCGGCTCGACCACCAGTGTGCCGAGCAGGCCACGCTTCACCTGCTCGTGCGACACCTGGTGGGAGTGGTACCAGTACGTGCCGGCGTCCTCGGCGACGAACCGGTAGACGTGCTCCTCGCCTTCCTGCACGGCGTCCTGGGTGACTCCGGCCACGCCGTCCTCGGCATTGGGTACGTCGACGCCGTGCCAGTGCAGGGTCACGCCGTCGGGCACCGACTCGTTGACCAGGCGCACCTCGACGAGGTCGCCCTGCTTGGCCCGGATCACCGGGCCGGGCGAGGTGTCGTTGAGCGTGTAGCCGTCGACGGCACGTGCGCCGTCGCCGCCGATCTCGACCTTTCCGGCGCGCGCGACCAGCGTCTCCGAAACGTCGGGCTCACCGTCGGGCGGCCCGGTCAGGGTGTCGACGCCGACGGCCGACCCGCCGTGCGCCGCCTCGTGCGCCACGGCCTCACCGCCGCCGAAGTCGGCGACCCCCATGTCGTCCATCGAGTACGTGTCGGGGACCAGGCTGCCCCACCACGTCCACCCGACGAACCCGAGCACGACGGCGAACAGCACACCACCGCCGATGCCGATCCATCGGCGGGGTGTGCTCGACAGTCGCGGCAGCCCGCGGGGACCAGTCGTCGGCTCAGGCACCGGCCCCGGCACCGGCCGTGGGCTGGGTCGCGACCGGCTCAGCCGCACCGGCCGGGCTCTGGGCCTGCCGGGATGCCATACCGGCGACGCCCATCAGCACCAGCGCGTTGGCACCGTGCAGAGCCCCGATGACGGGCGCCTCGAAGGAGACGAACGCCAGCGCCACCTGGACGACGACGACGAGCAGGACGATGGCGGCCCACTTGACCCCGCCGGGAATCTTGGCGAAGAACGACACGATCAGCAGCAGCAGAGAGAGCACGGGGATCGCCATCATGCCGATCATGCCGTGCAGCGCGTGCCCGGCGTTGCCTTCCGATCCCTCATCGAAAACGGCGCCGCCGTCGACCTCCTTGAGGACGTCGAACCAGGCAAAGCCGATGGCTGCTGCTTGCAGGACGACGCCGATGGCGATCAGGCCCGCCAGCGCGCGATAGGTAGATCTCATGCTTCCCCCACAGGAACGGGGCGCTGCTCACTCAGCGCAATCAACCTCCACGGTAGGGCTCCTCGACGACTGTGGGTAGTGGTTTCTGCCAAAATTCGGTTCCACGTACGACACACAGTCACGCCGTGACCGCGAGCCGATAGCCGCGCTTGACCACGGTCTGCACCAGGTCGGCGCCGACCGCCTCCCGCAGCCGGGCCACCGCGACCTCGACGGCGTGCTCACTGGACGCCGACGGCAGGCAGCGCAGCAGCTCCTGCCGGGACAGCACCCGGCCGGGATGCTCGGCGAGTGCGGTCAGCACGGCCCGCGGGACCGGCGACAACGGCACCGGCCGTCCGTCTACGACGACCGCGCCCGCGCGTACGTCGATACTCCGGCCGGGCAGGTCGATCGTGGCGACCCGGCGCTCGGTCAGGTGCAGCACCAGCTCGCGGACCAGGGCACCGAGACGCCCCCGCTCGGGCTGCACCGTGCGTACCCCCAGCCGCTCGATCGGGGCCGCGGTGACCGGGCCGACACACGCCGCCAGGACGTCGCTGCGCAGCGCGTCGACCAGGTCTCCCAGCCGACCGCCGCGGTCGGCGACCTCCAGGAACGCCGAGGCGCCCGGCGCGCTGGTGAACGTCAGCGCATCGATCTCGCGCTGCATCACCCGGTCGAGCAGCCGGGTCACCGGGCGCTGGTCGGCCACCGTCTCCCAGCGATAGACCGTGACCGTGACGACCTCCGCGCCCTGCGCGCGCAGGGTTTGAGTCGCGGCGGCGGCCGGTTCCCCATGCTCCTGCAGCGCGACCCGCCGGCCCCGCAGGTCGTATGTCAGCAGCCGGTCGACGACCTCCTGCAGCGACTCGTACTCCGGCGACCACGACTCACGCAGCCCGGCGGCCCGGATCGCCCCGACCGTCTTCGGGCCGCGGGCCAGCACGGTGGCGGCACCGAGCGCCGATCGCAGGTCGTCACCGAGGCCCCAGCCGTCGGCAGCCTCACACCAGCTGCGGAAGCCGATGCCGGTGGTCGCCATCACGAAGTCCGGCGGCTGCTCCAGACAAGCCCGGGTCGCCGCCAGCAGGTCGGCGTCGTCGTCCAGCGGCGCGATCCGCATCGCGGCGGCGCAGGTCACCTCGGCGCCCTTGCGTTCGAGCAGGGCGACGAGCTCGTCCTGGCGGCGGGCGGCCGTCACGCCGACCCGGTAGCCGGCCAGCGGCAGATCCGTACTCACGGAGACACCTCGACCACACCATCCACCACCCGGACCGCGTACACCGGCACGGCGATGGCCGGGTCGTCGAGGCAGCGCCCGGTCCGCAGGTCGAAGCCCTGCTTGTGCATCGGCGAGGCCACGAAGTCGGTGCCGCCGCGGGTGCCGACGATCCCCCGGGCCAGCACCTGCGCACCGCTGAACGGGTCGAGGTTGCCGACCGCGTGCACGCTGCCGTCGTGCAGCCGGAACACCGCCACCTGGCCGGAGCCGACAATCGCGGCCGCGCCGCGCTCGACGTCGAGATCGTCGAGCCGGCAGACCGGCGTCCAGGTCATCAGGGAGCACCGACCGGGATGCTGCCGCCGGCGACCAGGACCGGCTCCGCGGGCCGGGGTTGACCCCGCTCGGCGACGAAGCCGATGCTCGGGTCGGGCGTCTCGGGCGCGTTCACGAACGACACGAACCGGCGCAGCGCGTCAGGGTCGTCCAGCGTCGTCTGCCACTCGTCGGCGTACGACGCGACGTGCGCGGCCAGGTCGGCCTCCAGGTCCGCACCGAGCCCGAGTACGTCGTCCACGACGACGGCCCGGACGTGGTCGAGCCCGCCGTCGACCGACTCGATCCAGGCCGCGGTGCGTTGCAGCCGGTCAGCGGTGCGCACGTAGTACATCAGGAACCGGTCGACGTAACGCACCAGCGTCTCGGTGTCGAGGTCGACCGCGAGCTCGCGCGCGTGCCGTGGCGACGCGCCGCCGTTGCCGCCGACGTACAGGTTCCAGCCGCGCTCGGACGCGATCACGCCGACGTCCTTGGACCGGGCCTCGGCACACTCGCGGGCACAGCCGGACACGCCCGCCTTGATCTTGTGCGGCGCGCGCAGGCCCCGGTAACGCAGCTCGAGGTCGATGGCGAGCCGCACCGAGTCCTGCAC
>JBOHDE010000040.1:0-20380 GCA_050699035.1 Nocardioidaceae bacterium
GCGTCGCGCACGGTGGATGCTGTGGGCCGTCGCCGCGTCGACCGCCGCCGCCGTCGTGAGCGTCGGCCTCGGCGGCCCGACCCTCGCCGGTGTGCCGCCGGCCGGAGCGACTCTCGAGCCGGGCGTCTACCTCGTGACGCTGCGCGACACCCCGGTCGCGTCCTACCGCGGCGACGTGCGCGGGTACGCCGCGACGCGGCCGGCGGCCGGCCGCCGGTTCGACAACGCCCGCCCGGAGGTACGGCGCTACCGCGACTACCTGCGCGCGCGTCAGGACGAGGTGCTCGACCGAGCCGGCAGCCCCCACGTCCTGTACCGCTATACGACGGTCGTCAGCGGCCTGGCCGTCGAGCTCGACACCCGACAGGTCAAGCAGCTGCGTGACCTCCGAGCGGTCCGCAGCGTCGAGCGCAGCACGATCTCGCGGCTCGACAGCGTCGACTCCCCCGACTTCCTCGGGCTCACCGGAGCGAGCGGCACCTGGGCCGACGCCGGCGGCGCCGCCCAGGCCGGCAAGGACGTCGTGATCGGCTTCGTCGACAGCGGCCTCTGGCCGGAGAGCCCGTCGTTCACCGGTCCCCCGGCCGGCGACGGGGGCATCAACGCGGACCTCCCCGGGTTCACCGGCCGCTGCCAGGAGGGCGAGCGCTGGCGCGCCGACACCTGCGACCAGAAGGTGGTCGCGGCGCGCTGGTTCGTGGACGGCTTCGGCGCGGACAGTGTCGCGTCGGCGGAGTACCTGTCCGCCCGTGACGCCCAGGGGCATGGGTCGCACGTTGCCTCGACCGCGGCCGGCAACCACGCGGTGCGCGTCGAGGTCGGCGGCGCCAAGCTCGGCACCAGCTCCGGGATGGCACCGGGCGCCCGGGTCGCCACCTACAAGGCGTGCTGGGCGGCACCCGACCCGGATCACGACGGCTGTGCGAGCGCCGACACGGTGAAAGCGGTCGACCAGGCGGTCGCCGACGGTGTCGACGTACTCAGCTATCCGCTCTCCGGGCCGGCGGCTTCCGGCCGGACGATGCGGCAGGCGTTTCGCGGCGCGGCCGATGCCGGGGTCTTCGTGGTCACGTCGGCGGGCAACGCCGCCGGCTCGGGGGTGACCCCGTCGAGCCCGTTCGTCACCACGGTCGGCGCATCGTCGTTCCGGCTGCTCGAAGGCGCGGCGGTGCTGGGCAACGGCACCCGGCTGGTCGGCGCGATGGTGTCCGAGCGTGCCCTCCCGACAACCCCCCTCGTCCGTGGCCGGAAGGCTCCGGCCCGAGACGCCGACTCCGGGGCGGCCGCGCGCTGTGAGCCGCGGTCACTCGACGCCGCCGCCGTCGCCGGCAAGGCCGTCGTCTGTGAGCGCGGCGGCAATGCCCGGGTGGACAAGAGCCGCGCGGTCAAGCAGGCCGGCGGCGCCGCGATGCTGCTGGTCAACCCGAAGCCGGGCGCGGTGGCGGCCGACTTCCACGCGGTGCCGACCGTGCACCTCGACACCAGGAACGGGCGCCGGGTCCGCGCCTACCTGCGGATCGCCGGCTCCGCCGCGACCGTCTCGTTCGACCCGGCCGCGAGCGACCCGGCGCACACGCCACCCCGGATGGCGTCCTTCTCCGGCCACAGCCCGGCCACCGGACGGGTCGACGTACTCAAGCCCGACCTCACCGCCCCCGGCGTCAGCGTGGTCGCCGCGGTCGCACCACCCACCGACTCCGGCCGGTTGTGGGACGCGATGTCGGGTACGTCGATGGCCGCGGCGCACGTCGCCGGACTGGCCGCCGTCGTCCGCGACGTGCACCCCGGCTGGTCACCGACCGCGGTCCGGTCGGCGATGATGACGACGGCGTACGACGTACGGCGACCCCGCTCGGCGTGGAACCAAGGCGCCGGTCACGTCGACCCCGAGCGGTTCCTCGACCCCGGCCTGGTGTTCGACGCGCAGCCGCCAGCCGGCCGGGTCCGACCGTTCGCGGTCAACACGCCCTCGATCGCGGTCAACCGGCTGGCCGGTGGGTCGGTGGCGCGCCGCACCGTCACCAACGTCTCGACCCGCACCGAGACCTACAACGCGTCGGTGCGCGGCCTGGCCGGGCTGAGCGTCAGTGTCGTACCCGCGACGCTGAGGCTGCGGCCCGGCCAATCGGCCGACTTCCGAGTGCGGTTCGTCGCCAAGAAGAACGCCCGCTTCGAGCGCTTCGTCACCGGTCACGTCACCTGGCACGGCAACCGCGGCCACGCGGCCCGGGTCCCGGTCGTCGCGCGCGCCGTCCGGGTCGTGGCGCCGCGGGAGGTCCGCGGGATCGGCAACACCGGCACCGTGCGGCTCGCCGGCAAGGGCGGCATGCGTGGCCGGATCGGCGTGCGAGCGTACGGCTTGGTCGGCGCCGAGCCGCAGCGCCTCGCCCTGTCGCCCGGCGACTTCGACCGCCGTGACCCGGAGCCGGGACCGTCGACGAAGCGCTCGACCTACACCGTGCCGGCGGGCACGGCGGCACTGCGGTTCGCAGTCAACGCGTACGCCGAGGGCGCCGACTTCGACCTGTACGTTTACCGCGACGGCCGCCTCGTCAGCAGCGAGACCGGCGTGGACGGCAGTGAGACCGTCACCCTGCTGTCGCCGGAGCCCGGCGAGTACGAGGTCTACACCCACGCGCAGCGGTCCGCCGGCCGGGCCGTCGCGAGTGCGCGGTTCACCGGCTGGGTCGTGCCGCGGCGCGACACCGGCACGCTGGAGCTGTCGACGCGACGCGCCCAGCTGCTCGGTGCACGGGAGTTCGCCGTCCGCGCGTCGTGGACCCGGCTCGACACCAGCCTGCGGTGGTTCGGCGTGGTGCAGTTCGGCGACGCGTCCGACGGCGCGCTCACGCCGGTGTCAGTCGACTGACAGCCGCAGCAGCTGGCGGACGGCCGCACCCGACGCCAGCCGGTCGAGGCCGACGTTGATCTCGTCGAGCTCCAGGGAGCCGGAGTCGAGCAGGTCGACGGGCAGCCGACCGGCCTCGTACGCCGCGATCATCCGGGGTACGTCGCGTCGCGGCACCGCCGACCCCATGTACGAGCCGATGATCCGTTTTTCCTCTGCCACCAGGGAAACGGCCGGGACCTCCAGCACCTGCGACGGATGCGGGAGGCCCACCGCGACGGCCGCGCCGCCACGTCGGGCGGCGGCGTAGGCCTGGGCGAGCACGGCCGCGCTCCCGACGCATTCGACGGCCCAGTCGACCCCACCGCCGGTCAGGTCCCTGAGCTGCTCGACGGTGTCCTCGGACGCCAGCACCGGGTGGCTGGCACCGGCCCGTGTGGCCAGCTCGAGCTTGGCAGGCACGGCGTCGACCGCCACCACCGTGGCGGCACCGGCGAGCACGGCACCCATCACCGCGGACAGCCCCACGCCGCCGAGCCCGAAGACGGCGACCGACTCGCCTGGGCGTACCCCCGCGGTGTTGACGATCGACCCGACGCCGGTGGCGAGGGCGCAGCCGAACAACGCCGCCTTGACGAGCGGGATTGAGTCGCCGACCGGCACGAGGGAGGCGGCCGACACCACGCTGCGCTCGGCGAACCCCGAGACGCCCAGGTGATGGTTCAGCGGTGCACCGTCGACCGACAGCCGGCGGCCGCCGCCGAGCAGCTCGCCGCTCGCGTTGGTGGCGGCGCCGGCCTCACAGAGCACGACCCGGCCGGACTGGCAAGGCACGCAGGCGCCGCACATCGGGACGAACGAGTAGACGACGTGGTCGCCGGGCCGCACCAGGGTCACCCCCGCGCCGACCTCCTCGACGATGCCCGCCGCCTCGTGGCCGAGCACCATCGGCATCGGCCGTGGCCGCGCGCCGTCGACCACGGACAGGTCGGAGTGGCAGAGTCCGGCGGCCGCGTTGCGGACCAGCACCTCGCCGGGACCCGGCGGGTCGAGGTCGACCTCCTCCACGGACAGCGGGTGGGTGTCGGCGTACGGGCCGGCGCGGCCCATCTCACGGAGTACGGCAGCCCTGGTGCGCATGCCGACCAACCTCTCACACCTGCGGGCCGACCTGGTCGCCCGGCGGACCCGGCGTCGGCCTCGTCGTGACACCGGCAGTGTCAGATAGCCATAATGGCGCGATGATCCCGCTGCCCGGCCGACTCGGCCCCCTGGCCGAACGCACGGTCGCGTTGACGACGCAGGTCGTCGGCACGGCGGCCGGGCTCGCGTCCGAGACCGTCGGCGAGGCCAACCGGATCGCCCGCCAGATCCCGGCCGTCGAGCGGGCCCGCCGGGAGTGGCGGAAGGTCGAGACCCGGATCCTGCTCGAGCTCGGGCAGCGCCTCGACGAAGCCACCAACGGCACCGAGCCCGGCGGCCCGGCCGACGGGGCCGACCGACCGGCCGACGACCTGATGCGGCTGATGATGAGCTCGGCCGAGCAGTCCGCCGACGAGGCGCGGGCCCATATCTTCGGCCGGGTGGTGCGTGAGCTGGTGCCCGACGAGGTACGCATCCTCGCCGCGCTGTCCGACGGCACGACGTACCCCCTGGTCAACGTGGCGATCCGCAACAAGGTCGGAGCGACGACGCACCTGCTGCTGGAGAACGCCTCGACCGTCGGCCGGTCGGCCGGGGTGATGCTGGCCGACCAGGTGCCGACCTATGTCAACCGGCTGCGCGACCTCGGCCTGGCGCAGGTGCTGCCGGAGGACACCGACCTCGGCGACGAGTACGACATCCTGCTCTCGGAGTCGATGGTGCAGCTCGCCCTCACCGAGGCGCAGCACGCCGGCCGGCTGGCGTCCCACGTGCAGCGCCGCACACTGCAGATCTCGCCGTTCGGCCAGCAACTGTGGAGCGCCTGCACTCCCGCCTCCCCCGAGCTCGAGAGCTGACCTGGACCGCCCGCGGTGACCGCCCTGCTGGACGAGCTGCGCGAGCACTGGCTGCTCTACGCCGCGATGCCGTTGGCGGCCGCGCTGATCGGCTACGTCACCAAGATCGTGGCGATCCGGATGATGTTCCAGCCGCTGGAGTTCCGTGGCGTCGGCCGGCTCGGCTGGCAGGGCATCATCCCGCGGCGAGCCGCCCGGATGGCGTCGATCGCGACCGAGACGCTCACCCGCGAGCTGATCGACCCGCAGCAGATCATCTCGCGGCTCGACCCCGTCCGCATCGCCGAGGAGATGCGGCAGCCGCTGCTCGATACCGTCGACGACATCACCCGAGAGGTTGCGTCGACGTACCAGCCGGGGTTGTGGGAGTCGCTGCCGGAGGCGGCCAGGCGGATGCTGATCCGCCGGGTGCAAGACGACGCCCCCGCGCTGGTGGAGCAGGTCGTCGGCGACATCCGGCGCAACGTCGAGAACGTGCTCGACATCAAGAGCATGATCGTCACCAACCTGGTCCGCGACAAGGAGTTACTCAACCGGATCTTCCGCGAGGCCGGCGACCAGGAGTTCCGCTTCATCGCCCGCTCGGGCATCGTCTTCGGGTTCCTGATCGGGCTCGTCCAGGTGGCGGCGTGGGCGCTCACCCACAACCCGCTGGTGATGCCGCTGTTCGGCATCTTCACCGGCTGGTTCACCGACTGGCTGGCGCTGAAGATGATCTTCCATCCGAAGCACCCGACGCGGTACCTCGGGATCATCGAGTGGCAGGGCCTGTTCCTCAAGCGGCGCCAGGAGGTCTCGGAGAAGTACGGCGCGCTGATCGCGCAGGAGATCCTCACGCCGAGCAACCTGTTCGAGGCGTTGCTCAAGGGGCCGTTGTCGGACCGGGTGTTCGCGATGGTGCAGCGACATGTCCAACAGATCGTGGACAGCCAGTCCGGGCTGGCCCGGCCGCTCGTCGTGCTCACGGTCGGCAGCACCCGCTACCAGGAGATGAAGCGCTTCGTGGCCACCCGGGTGATGGCGGAGCTGCCCGAGACCATGCGGCACGTCGAGGCGTACGCCGAGGAGGCGCTCGACATCCGCAACACGCTCACCACCAAGATGCGCGACCTCGAGCCGGAGGAGTTCGAGGAGCTGCTGCGGCCGGCGTTCCGCCAGGACGAATGGATCCTGATCTCGGTCGGCGCGATCCTCGGCGGCCTGATGGGCGAGCTGCAGGTCCTGCTGCTCACCCACTGACCCGGTCCCTCCTGGAACGGCACGGACCCGTGCCGTACCCGACCATCCCCATGCCTGCAGGAGTGGGGATGGTCGGGTACGGGTGGGGGTGAGTCGTCACCCGGCGGCCGCCGAAGGCTCGCGCCGAGGTTGCGCGTATGTCCGGTTCGGCGTGTTGCTCGCGACGAAGTGAACGGAACTGCTGTCTGTAGTCGCTCGAGACGACAGTTTCGTGCACTTCGAGCCAGCGGCATCGTGCGGCCGGCGAGCGCGTGCGCGACCTGGACGATCTCTGGGTCCTCGCCGCCTGATCGGGCCCGACTTCGTCCAGCTGGAAACACGCGAGCCACTGTCGGGCTAACTGCACCCGCATCCGTGCGCTCGCGCCGGCCAGTGCGGGGGCACTCTGCTGTCGTCGACTGGCGCGTTCCGTAGGGACAAACCGGACAGCGGGCCTACGCAACGCGCCAGTCGACGAGGAACCGGTCCCGTGTCCCCTCCCCTCACGCCGAGGGTGAGGGCGGGTTGGTCAGCGGCGGCGGGCAGCCGGTCTGCGGGCCGACCGCTACCGTTGGTCTGATGCCCGCCAGCAAGTCACCTGGGAGTCTCGCCGACACGATCCGCGGCTGGGACGACACCGCCCTGCTCGCGCTGCTGCAGGCCCGTCCCGACCTCGCCAGCCCGCTGCCGAGCGACACCACCCAGCTGGTGTCCCGCGCCGGCACCCGTGCGTCGCTGACCCGGGCCCTCGACCGGCTGGACCGGTTCGCGCTGTCCGCCATCGAGGCCCTGGCCGCGCTCACCGACCCGGCGACCGCCGCCGAGGTCGGTCGGCTCGTCCAGGCTCCGACCGCGGTCGCCGACGACGTGCTCCAACGGCTCTGCGGTCTGGCCCTGGTGTGGCGCGACGGCACGCGCTGGCGGCTGGTGCGTGCCGTCGGCGAGGTGCTGGGTCCGCATCCCGCCGGCCTCGGACCGTGGTCCCGGGACCCACGGTTGTCCGACCCGACCGCACTCGCCACCGCCGTCGAGGCGGTCGACGACAACGGCCGGCAGGTGCTCGATCGGCTGACCTGGGGCCCGCCGACCGGCCACTTCGGGGTCGAGACCGCCGCCGGCTCCACCATCGAGCGACTGGTGGCCGGGGGGCTGCTGCAGTCCCCCGACCCCCGCACCGTCGTACTCCCCCGCGAGGTCGGTCTGCACCTGCGCGACGGCCGGCTGACCGCCGAGCCGGTGCACGAGCCTCCGCCGCTGACCAGCACCGACCGCTCGACCGCGCTGGTCGACCGCACCGCCGCTGGAGCGGCGTTCGACCTGGTACGCCGGGTCGAGCTGCTGCTGGACAGCTGGGCGGTCGACCCGCCCGGCGTACTCCGTGGCGGCGGGGTCGGGGTACGCGACCTGCGGGCGACCGCGCGGCTGCTCGGTGTCGACGAAGCGAGCGCCGCGCTGCACGTCGAACTCGCCCGCGAGGCCGGGCTGCTCGACACCGACGACGACCGCGAGCTGGACGAGGTATGGGCGCCGACCGACACGTTCGACGGCTGGCTGGCGCGCCCTGCGGCGGACCGCTGGCTGGTGCTCGCCGGCGGATGGCTGTCGACCTTGCGTACGCACGGGCTGGTCGGCCGCCGTGACGACCGCGACCGACTCGTCAACGCGCTCGCACCCGACCTCGAACGCACGCTGACCCCCGAGGTCCGGCGGCTCACCCTCGAGGTGCTGGCGCAGGCCGGTCCCGGGGCTGCGCCGGCCGTCGAGGACGTGGTGGCGCGGGTGTCGTGGCAGCGGCCGCGGCGGGCCGTGCTGCGTGACCGGGTCGTCGGCTGGACCCTCGACGAGGCGGCCATCGTCGGCCTGACCGGCCTCGGCGCGCTGGCGGCGCACGGGCGGGCCCTGATCACCGGCGACGACGCCGCCCGGTCGCTGTCCCCGCTGCTGCCGGACACCGTCGACCACGTCCTGCTGCAGGCCGACCTGACCGCAGTGGCACCCGGTCCGCTCGACACCGACCTGTCGAGCGACCTCGCCCTGGCGGCCGAGGTGGAGTCGCGCGGCGGAGCCACCGTCTACCGGTTCACCGAGGGTTCCTTGCGCCGCGCCCTCGACGCCGGCTGGTCGGCGGGTGACCTGCATGCCTTCCTGGCCACCCGGTCACGGACCCCGGTGCCGCAGCCGCTCAGCTACCTGGTCGACGACGTCGCGCGCCGTCACGGCCACCTCCGGGTCGGGGTGGCGGAGAGCTACCTGCGCTGCGACGACCCGGCGACCCTCGCCGCGGTGCTGGCGGACCCGCGGTCGGCGACGCTGCGGCTGCGACGGGTCGGCGACACCGTCCTCGTGTCCAGCCTGCCGGTCGACGTCGTGCTGTCCGGACTGCGGGAGTGGGGCCATTCGCCGGCCGCGGAGGCGCCCGACGGGTCGCTCGCGGGCGTCCGGGTGACGCGCCGCCGGGTCCGCTCCGCCCGTCGGCCTGGCCGGCGCGCGCACGAGGTGGTGCGGCCGGACCCGACCGACCTCGACCGGGCCGTGGCGGCGCTGCGCGCGGGCGACGTCGCGGCGGACGCGCGGCCGCCCGCGGCGGCGATGGGTGGCCGCGCCGAGCCGACCCGGGTGCTCGCCGACCTGCGTACGGCAGCCGAGTCCGGGGCCAGCGTGTGGCTGCGCTACGTCGACCAGCACGGTTCGTTGACCGAGCGGGTCGTGGACCCGATCCGGGTCGACGGCGGCTGGCTGACGGCACACGACCACCGGGCCGACAGCACGCGCACGTTCGCCGTACACCGGATCAGCGCGGTCTCGACCGTCGCAGCGCGTCGGTAAGATGCGTAGATGGACTTTGTCCGTTACGCAGAGCGCGCCGCCACGCTGCTCAACACCCCGATCGGCGGTGCCGCGGACGTCCGCGACTTCCTCACCGAGCGCGGCTGGCTGACCGACCTGGTGGTCGACCGAGACGCCGGCCAGCTGAGGAGGTTCCAGCGCGAGCTGCGCCCCATCTTCGAGGCGTCCGAGGCCGGCTCCGAGCCCGACGTCGTCGACCTGCTGAACGACCTGCTCGCCAAGCACCCGGTCACTCCCTACATCGCGGGTCATGACTCGCAGTCCTGGCACCTGCACGTCTCCGACCGGCAGTCCAGCGTCTCCGACCTGCTCGCCGCCGAGGCGTTGATGGGGCTGGCTATCCTGGTCTGCGACCTCGGTGCCACCCGGCTGGGTGTCTGTCAGGACGAGAAGTGCACCAACGTCTTCGTCGACACCTCGCCCAACCAGTCGCGCCGCTACTGCTCCGACCGATGCTCCTCACGTGCCAACGTCGCGGCCTACCGCGCCCGTCGCAAGGCGGAGGCAGCCGCTATCGACGAGCCGACCGAAGGGACCGCGTGAACGACGGACCGCTGATCGTCCAGTCGGACAAGACGCTGCTGCTCGAGATCGACCATCCCCAAGCCATCGCCTGCCGGAAGGCGATCGCGCCGTTCGCCGAGCTCGAGCGGTCCCCCGAGCACATCCACACCTACCGGCTGACCCCGCTCGGCCTGTGGAACGCCCGAGCCGCCGGGCACGACGCCGAGCAGGTCGTCGACACGCTGCTGGAGTTCTCGCGCTACCACGTGCCCCACACGCTGCTCGTCGACGTCGCCGAGACGATGGCCCGGTTCGGCCGGCTCCGCCTCAGCAAGCACCCGAGCCATGGGCTGGTGCTCATCAGCTCCGACCGACCGGTGCTCGAGGAGATCCTGCGCAGCAAGCGGGTCAAACCGATGCTGGGCGACCGCGTCGACGACGACACGGTGGTCGTCCACCCGTCGCAGCGCGGCAACCTCAAGCAGGCCCTGCTCAAGCTGGGCTGGCCCGCCGAGGACCTGGCCGGGTACGTCGACGGCGAGGCGCATGCGATCGCCCTCGACCAGACCGAGTGGCAGCTCCGCCCGTACCAGCGCGAAGCAGCCGAGTCGTTCTGGCACGGCGGCTCCGGCGTCGTCGTACTCCCTTGTGGGGCAGGAAAAACGCTGGTCGGCGCCGCGGCCATGGCACATGCGCAGGCAACCACGCTGATCTTGGTGACCAACACCGTCGCGGCCCGGCAGTGGCGCGACGAGCTGATCCGCCGCACGTCGCTGACCGAGGACGAGATCGGCGAGTACTCCGGTGCGCGCAAGGAGATCCGGCCCGTCACCATCGCGACCTACCAGGTGATGACCGCGCGCCGGAAGGGCGTCTACAACCACCTGGAGCTGTTCGACGCGAAGGACTGGGGGCTGGTCATCTACGACGAGGTGCACCTGCTGCCGGCGCCGATCTTCCGGATGACCGCCGACCTCCAGGCGCGGCGCCGGCTCGGGCTGACCGCCACCTTGATCCGCGAGGACGGCCGCGAGGGCGACGTGTTCAGCCTGATCGGGCCGAAGCGCTTCGACGCACCGTGGAAGGACATCGAGACCCAGGGCTGGATCGCCCCGGCCGACTGCGTCGAGGTGCGGGTCACGCTCAGCGAGGCCGAGCGGTTCGCGTACGCCACCGCGGAGACCGACGAGCGCTACCGGCTCGCGGCGACCACGGACGTGAAGAACCGCGTGGTCTCCCGCCTGGTGGAGCAGCACGCCGGCGAGCCGACGCTGGTGATCGGCCAGTACATCGACCAGCTGGACGAGCTCGCGGAGCAGCTCGACGCGCCGGTGGTGAAGGGCGAGACCGGCGTCAAGGAGCGGCAGCGGCTGTACGAGGCGTTCCGCACCGGCGAGCTGTCGCTGCTGGTCGTGAGCAAGGTCGCGAACTTCTCCATCGACCTGCCGGAGGCCTCGGTCGCCATCCAGGTGTCCGGCACGTTCGGCTCACGGCAGGAGGAGGCGCAGCGGCTCGGTCGGCTGCTCCGCCCCAAGGCCGACCGGAGGACCGCGCGGTTCTACAGCATCGTGTCCCGCGACACCGTCGACGCCGACTTCGCCCAGCACCGGCAGCGGTTCCTGGCCGAGCAGGGGTACGCGTACTCCATCGTCGACGCCGACCAGATCCTGACCTGACGACTTTCGGGCCGGTCGAGCGGCGCGAGGCATGATGGGAGACGTGAGCCTCCCGGCCGTCGGCGACCTGCGCACCCGGATCGGCCGTGCCCTCTTCCTCAAGGTCGCCGGTCCGGACGGGCCGATGCACCGGTCCCGCATCCATGACACGCCGGGACCGCGCTGGTTCGCAGACGACCGCCCGATCCGTCGCGTGCACGGTGACGCGTCGATGTTCGTCGGCGGCATCCGGGCGCTGATGCTGCAGTCGATGCACCCGCTGGCGATGGCCGCGGTCAGCGCGCACTCGGGGTTCCGCGGCGACCCGTGGGGACGCATCGCCCGCACCAGCCGGTTCCTCGCGGTGACGACGTTCGGCACCGCCGACGACGCGCAGGCCGCCGTCGACCGGGTCCGAGCCGTGCACCAGCGGGTCACTGGCACGACGGCCGCGGGCGTGCCGTACGCCGCGTCCGATCCGCACCTGCTCCGCTGGGTGCACATCGCCGAGGTCGACAGCTTCCTGCGTGCGTACGTGCGCTATGGATCGGCGCCCCTCCATCAGGCCGGGCGGGACGGGTACGTCCTCGACACCGCGCGGGTCGCATGCGCCCTCGGCGTCACCGACCCACCGACCTCCGAGCAGGAGCTGCGCGACCAGATCGAGGCCTACCGACCCGAGCTGGCGAGCACGCCGGAGGCCCGCGACGCCATCTCGTTCGTGCTCTGGAACCCGCCACTGCCATGGGTCGCGCGACCGGCGTACGGCGTGCTCGCCGCGGCCGCCATCGGGTTGATGCCGCCGTGGAGCCGGCGTCCGCTGCGCTTGCCGTACCTCCCGCTCTCCGAGGCGACCGTCGTACGGGTGCTCGGCACGGTCGCCACCGGCACAATCCGCTGGGCGCTGACCCCGCCGACCGCGAGATCGCCGTCAGCCACCCCTCCCGCCGAGGTTGCACCTATGCACACCCCAACCCCACCGCACCCACACGCGAACCGTGCATAGGTGCAACCTCGACGCGACCTTCGTCGAAGCGCGTACGTCGCCATGTCCCGGGCGGACGGAGCGCCGGTGCCGTGGCGGGTCTACCGCGACCCGGCCGGGCACCCGTTCTGCCTCGTGGTCCGCTGACATTCCGGGAACACCGGCTCCCGGAATGCATGCGAACCATCCGCGGCGACTCACCCCCACGCGTACCCGATCATCCCCAGCCCTGCAGCAGTGGGGATGATCGGGAACGGCACGGTTCCGTGCCGTTCCGGGGGCGGCGAAGGCGTCAGATCCGCGCGAGCACTGCTCGGGTCACCGCACGCGTGCCCTGCTCGGGGGTCCCGTCGCTCCGCAGCCGCACCGCGCCGTCGGCGAACGTCGCCTCGACGGCTCGCTCCAGCCGGTCCGCGGCGGCCGGCCGCCGCGCGTGCCGCAGCAGCATCCCGGCGCTCAGCAGCTGCGACACCGGGTTGGCCAGGTCGCGGCCGGCGAGCGACGGCGCGCTGCCGTGGATCGGCTCGAAGTACGCGGCCGACGCACCGATGTTTCCGGAGGGGCACATGCCGAGACCGCCCGCCGTGGCGGCGCCGAGGTCGCTGAGGATGTCGCCGAGGAAGTTCTCCATCACCAGTACGTCGAACCGCTCGGGCCGGGCGACCAGCTCGTGCGCCGCAGCGTCGGCGTACAGGTGCTCGGCCGCCACCTCGGCGTACTCGCCGGCCACCTCGTCGAACACCTCGCGGAACAGCGCGAAGCTGCGCAGCACGTTGCTCTTGTCGACGCACGTCACCCGGCGGACGCCGTCGGACGGCGCGCCGGACCGACCAACGGCCAGCTCGAACGCGTGCCGCACCACCCGCTCGGTGCCGGCGCGCGTGACCAGCAGCTGGTCGCACGCGGCGTGGTGAGTGGCCACGCCGGCCCCGCGCGAGAGGTACAGACCCTCGGTGTTCTCCCGGACGATCACATAGCCGATCTGGCCGGGCTCGTGGCGGGTCGCGCCGGTGACGCCGGGCAGCAGCCGGATCGGCCGTACGTTCGCGAACGTGTCCAACCCGATCCGCATCACCCCGCCCAGCAGGCCGGCCTCCGTGCCGTCCGGATGCCGGACCTCGGGGAGGCCGACCGGGCCCTTGAGGATGCCGTCGGCACGACGCAGCCGCTCCAGCGCCCCGGGCGACAGCGGCTCCCCGGTCGCGCGGAAGTGGGCCGCGCCGCCGGGCTCCTCGAGTACGTGCAGCGTCAGCGACTCCGCGGCGCAGACCGCCGCCAGCACCTCGAGGGCGCTGTCCACCAGCTCGGGACCGATGCCGTCGCCGCGGATCACGGCCAGCTCGAGAGCGTCGCCAGACATCGGCGGTCCTACGAGTCCCGGCCGGCCGTAGCCGCCCCGGAGCCGGCGATCCGGCCGAACACCGACCCGTTGGTCAGCCCGCTGCCACCGGGGTAGTTGAAGTAGAAGATGCCGCCGACCAGCTCCCCGGCCGCGTATAGCCCGGGGATCGGCTGCAGGTCGGTGTCCAGCACCCTGGCCCCCGGGTCGATCCGGAGGCCGCCGAAGGTGAACGTGATCCCGCAGGTGACTGCGTACGCCTCGAACGGGCCCTCGTCGATCGTGTTCGCCCAGTTGGTCTTGTCGACGGCGAGGCCGTGGGTCGCGCGGCCGTCCTTGACGTTGGCGTTGAACGCAGTGGCGGTGTCGACAGCGGCGTTGTACGCGGCCATCTCCCGCCGGAACGCGTCGGCGTCCACACCGTCCAGCTTGTCGGCCAGCTGGTCGAGCGTCGGGGCGGTCACCTTCGTGACCTGCCGGATCCGGTACTCGTCGCGCAACAGGTGGGTGACCTTGGCGTCGAAGATCTGCCAGGCGAAGTGACCCGGCTGTTCGAGGATCAGGCGGCCGTACTTCGCGTAGGTGTAGTTGCGGAAGTCCGCACCCTCGTCGACGAACCGCCGGCCTTCGGCGTTGACCATCACGCCCCACGGGTAGCTGTGCTTCTGGAAGAGGTCGCCCACCGCCAGGTCGCCGAACTCCGGGGCGTTCAGCTCCCAGCCGACGGCGTGGCAGCCGGACCAGTTGCCGGTCGGGCTGGCGCCGATCGCCAGCGCCATCGTGATGCCGTCGCCGGTGTTGTACATCGTGCCGCGCACTTTGGCGAGGTCCCAGGACGGCCCCAGGTAGCGGGTGCGCATCTCGGTGTTGGACTGGAAGCCGCCGCTGGCCAGCACCACCGCGTCGGCGCGCACCTCGCGGCTGCGTCCGTCCTGCCGCACGAGTACGCCGTGCACGCCGTCGTCGTCATGCAGCAGCGACAGTGCGTGCGCGCCGTACTCGACACTGATGCCCTCGCGCTCGGCGGCCGCGGTCAGCGACTCGACCAAACCGGGGCCGCCACCCGAGACCTCGACCGTCAGGCCGCCCCAGAACGTGAACCTGCCCTCGACCTTGAACGCCTGGCGGCCGTAGATCGGCACGAAGCGCACGCCCTTGTCCCGCATCCACAGCACGGTCGGAAGGCTCTGCTCGACCAGGATGCCCGCCAGCTCGGGGTCGGTGCGGTACTCCGTCACCCGGGCCAGGTCGTCGAGGAACGCCTCGGTCGGGTAGCTGCCGAAGTCGGTGACGGCCACCTCCTCGTCGCTGAGGTCGGGCATCAGCCGCCGCAGGTCGTCGACCCCGTCGTACGCGACCCGCATCGCGCCCGCGGTGAAGGCCGTGTTGCCGCCGCGGAGGTGCCTCGGCGCCCGCTCGAGGACGGTGACCTCGGCGCCCTCATCCCGCGCCGCGAGCGCCGCACACAACGCCGCATTCCCCGCTCCCACCACCACGACCGTCCGTGTCACGTGACCTCAGCTCCCTCATGTCCCTGGCAGGATTGCATGCAACTCTTTATAAATTGTACTCAAACTGTTTCATATTCAAGAAACTTGCACTACGCTCGCCCTCGTGACGACCCATGCACCGCAGGCCGACGACGCCGCCGGCCCGTCGTCCGACCCGGCCGAGGCGCTGCGGCGCTACCTGCCGCCGGGTACGGCCCGCGGGCGGACTACTGACGCCGTCACCGATGCCATGCGCGAGGCGATCCTGGACGGCGTGCTGGCCCCGTCCACCTGGCTGCGCGAGGACCTGCTGGCCGGCGCGTTCGAGGTGAGCCGGACACCCGTACGCGAAGCCTTGCGCCGGCTCGCGGACGAGGGGCTGGCGGTGAAGACCGCCCACCACGGCACCGTGGTCGCGCCGCTGTCGCTGGAGGACGTGCTCGCGCTGTACGTCGTCCGGGAGAACCTCGAGGGACTTGCCGCCCGGCTCGCCGCGGTGCGCTGCCCGCCGGGGCTGGTGCAGGAGCTCGACGGCATCCAGGCCGAGATGGCGACCTCGGCCGCGGACGCCGACACCGCAGCACTGGCGCGGCAGAACCTGACGTTCCACCGGGCGCTGCGCGAGGCCGCCGCCAACCCGTACCTGTCTCGTTTCCTCGGCCAGGTGGAGCACGCCGTCCGCCGGCTGCCGGTGACGACGTTCGCCCATCACGGCCGGCCCGAGGAGGTCGCGAACGAGCACGACGCGATCGTCCGGGCGATCGAGGCACGCGACGGCGAGGCCGCCGAGCGCGCCGCCAAGGAGCACATGCACCGGGCCCGGGAGATCAGGCTGGCGATGGTGCTCGGCACCTGAGCCGACGACACTGAGGCAGTCAGGCATCGTCGTCGCCTCCGGCCGGCCAGTGTCGCGCCCACCGCACCAGGACCGGCAGCAGCCACAGCACCGCGAGCAGCCGGACGGTGTGCATCGCCGCGACCAGGGCGCTGTCGACGTCCAGCGCGGTCGCCGCGGCGACCATCTCGCCGACCCCACCCGGCACCGTGCCGAACACCGCGACGGTGGGGTCCAGCAGGTGCAGGGCGCCGATCGCGAGCCCGCAGCCGACGCCGATGCCGACGATCGCGAGTACGGCGACCGCGCCCGGCACCAGCACGGATCTGAACTCGCGCAGCAGGTTGGGAGCGACCGTGGCACCGACCGCAGTGCCGACCAGCACCTGCGCCAGGACACTCCACCAGCCCGGGGCCACGAAGTGCCCACCGACCAAGACGTGCATCAACGCGGCCCCGGCCAGCGCACCGGTCATCGGCCACATCGGCAGCCGCAGCAGCCGACCGACCGCGGCGCCGGCCGCACCGCTGGCCAGCAGCAGCGTCATCTCCCCCGGGCTCATGGGCGCCCCAGGACGGCGACCAGCAGCGGCAGCACGACCAGCACCACCACAAGCACCCGCACCAGGTGCACCGACAGCACGACGCCGGTCCGGGCGCCCAGCTGCGACGCGGTCACCGCGATCTCGCTCACCCCGCCCGGCGCGCAGGCCAGCACCGCGGTCAGCGGGTCGATGCCGTACCGGCGGACCAGCACGGCGGCGACCAGCACGTTCACCGCCAGCAGCAGCAGCACCCCGATCCCGAGCGGCAGCGCCACCTCGGCCAGGTTCTGCAGCGTGCCCCGGTCCAGCCGGACGCCGGCCACGCAGCCGAGCAGCACCATGCCGACGACGCGTACCGGGGTCGGCAGCGACCGCTGCGCCGCCTCGGCCGGCAGCTCCGACCTCCGCGCGCCCAGGCGGTTGGCGACGGCGCTGCCGACGACCGCACCGACCAGCGTTCCGGCGGGGACCTTGGCGAGCGTCAGGGCGACCGCGCCGACCGTCCCCCCGGCCAGCAGCAAGGCGGCGTCGGAGACCGCGCGGCGGGTCACCTCCGGGCCAGCGACTCGGCCGCCGCACCCTGCCCGGCCAACCGGCCGAAGACGGCACCGCGGGTCAGGCCGGCGCCCGCGGGATAGTTGTGGAAGAAGAACCCGCCGGTGATCTCGCCGGTGGCGTGCAGGCCCGGCATCACCCGTCCGGCCACGTCGAGCACCCGGCCGGAGTCGTCGATCTTCAGGCCGCCGTAGGTGAACGTGATCCCACAGGTCACGGGGTACGCCAGGTACGGCGGGGTGTCGATCCGCTGCGCCCAGTTCGACTTCGCCGGCTGGCCCGGTGGCGCCGCCAGCAGCCCGTCGGTGCGGAACGGGTCGAAGTCGCCGTCCGGGCAGGCGGCGTTGAACGTCTCGACCGTGTCCACCAGCGCCTGCGGGTCGACGCCGAGCAGCCCGGCGAGGGTCGGCAGGTCGTCAGCGGTCAGCGGGGTGCCGGTGGAGTACCGCGGCTCCAGCAGATGAGTCGTCTTGGCATCGAACAGCTGGAACGCCCACGCCTTGTCCTGGGCCCGGACGGCGGCGCCGGTCTTGGCGTACGTCAGCCAGACCTCGTCCTCGCCCTCGTCGACGAAGCGTTCGCCGGCCCGGTTGAGCAGCAGCGCGTACGGGTAGCTGTACCTGCTCATCCGGTCGGTCAGGCGGAGCTCGCCGACCGCGGGCGACGCGGCGTCCAACGGCACCGCGTGGCAGCCGCCCCAATGCCCGGCCGGCTGCGCACCGGCGTCCAGCGCCGCGACCAGGACCGTACCCATGTTGAAGCGGGTGCCTCGCACCTTGACCAGGTCCCACCCGGGACCGAGCCAGCGCTGCCGCAGCTCGGGGTTGGCCTCGAAGCCACCGGCCGCCAGCACCACGACCCCACGCACGTCGACGTCCCCGTCGGGTCGCCGCACCGTGACGCCCTGGCAGGTCGACCCACTCATCACGAGGTCGACGACCGGGGCGTCGTACCAGACCTCGATGCCGGCCGCCTCGACGATGCGGAACAGGTCCTCGACCAGGCCGACGCCCTCGTTCGCGGACCTGAGCGCGCCGCCCGGCGGCAGCGAGTACCGCTCGCCGGGCGGGATCCGCTCCGGGTCGATCAGCTTGCCGACGGTGAGCTCCCACCGCACACCGCGCTCGGCCATCCACCGCACCGTGGCGAAGGAGTCGTCGACCAGGCGGTCGGCCAGGCCGGGCTCGCTACGGCCGTCGGTCGCCCGGTCCAGCTCGTCGCGGTAGCGCGTCGCCGGGTACGGGTCGACCTGCACGTGCTCGGCCCATTGACGCGACTCGTCGGTGACCAGCGGCAGCAGACTCTCCAGGCCGTCGTGGACGCAGCGGAAGATGCCGCCGCTGAAGCGACTGTTGCCGCCGCGCTCGGCGTACGGCGCGGCCTCGAGCACCAGCACCCGGGCGCCCGACTCGTGCGCGGTCAGGGCGGCGACCAGCGCGGCGTTGCCGGCGCCGACGACAACCACGTCGGCATCGACGCCGACGTCCCGGCCGTCGGTCCGGTCGGGTTCGGTGGAAACAGCGGTCTCGGTCACATCAGTCCTGTCGGGGTGAGGTAGCCAATCGGCAGCACGATGCCCGCGAACTCCTGCAGCGCCAGGAGGACGGCGAGTACGGCCACCGTGTAGATGGCGATCGCGGGCCAGCGCAGCTGCGCCACCCGCCAGAGGAACAGCGGGACGTACAGCGCCGCGGCGATCAGGGCGCCGACGACGAACACGCCGACGACGAAGCCGGCCAACCACGCGAACGCGAGCAGCACCCACCTGAGCTCGACCCGCCAGGCCCGCTGCTCGTCGTCGGTCTGCTCGCCTCGACCCCGGCGCAGGTCGCGGACGCCGAGCACGAGCACCGCCGAGGAGAGCAGCGCGCCGGCGGCCGTCACCAGCGACGGCACCAGCCGGGCGTTGGCGCTGTAGCCCTGCGCCACCACGAAGGCCGCGACGAACAGCACCAGGAAGACGGTGGTCAGCGCGAGCGGCCAGCTGCGCGGTGGCTCGGCCTCGAGGAGTTCGTGGTCGTCGTCGCCCGGCTCGGGGACATCGGCATCGGTCCGCGCCCGGAGCCGCTTCACGAGGTTCAGTGCGACCGGCAGCACGAGCACACCGGCCATCACCAGGACGCCAGGACGCACTACCCACTCGCCGAACGTGTACAGGTTGGCGGTGAGGTAGTAGTAGCGCTCCAACGGGATGCTCAGCACGAAGCCGATCAGGAACGGCGCCCGGGGGATGTGGCTGATCTTCATCAGCCAGCCGACGGCGCCGAGCACCAGCATGACCTGCAGCACCGAGATCTGCTGGGACTCCTGGTAGCCGGCGGTGAACATGATGACGATCAGGCCGGCCGCGAGGACGGGGAAGCGGACGTAGCTGAGCTTGGCCAGCGGCACGCTGAGCAGGAAGCAGAGACCGGCGCCGACGACGCTGGCGATCGCGAACGACCACACGATCGTGTAGACGATGTCGAGGTCCTCGGTGATGATGCGGGGGCCCGGCTCGATGCCGAAGACCAGCAACGCGCCGAGCAGCAGCGCGGCCGGTGCGCCACCCGGGATGCCGAACAGCAGGGTGGGGATCAGGTCGCCGGCCTCGACCGAGTTGTTGGCGCTCTCCGGCGCGACGATGCCGCGGGGGTCGCCCTTGCCGAACTTCTTGCGGTCCTTGCCGCGGGCGGTGGCGCGGGCCTGCCCGTACGCCATCCAGGTGCCCGCGGTCGCGCCGAGACCGGGCAGGACGCCGGCCCAGATGCCGACCAGGGCGCCGCGCAGGACGTGCCGCCAGTGGGTGAAGAAGTCGCGTACGCCGTCCCCCCAGCCGGTCCCGATGCCGGACCCGCTCGCGACGCTGGTCTTGCGGGCTACCAGGGACACGACCTCGGCGATGCCGAAGATGCCCAGCGCGACCGCCACCAGGTCGAGCCCCTCGGTGAGGTACAGCGAGCCGAACGTGTAGCGGTACTCGGCCGCCGCCGGCGCCGCGCCGATCTGCCCGAGCAGCAGGCCGAACGCGCCGGCCAGCAGGCCCTTCAGCATGTTGCCGCTGGACAGCAGGGCCGTCAGCGAGATGCCGAGCACGGTCAGCATGAACAGCTCGGGAGAGCCGAACAGGAGTACGAGCGGCCGGGCGATCGGGATCGACAGCGTCAGCCCGATGGCACCCAGCAGGCCGCCGGCCATCGACGACAGGAACGCGAGCCCGAGTGCGCGAGCCGCCTGCCCCTGCTTGGCCATCTCGTGGCCGTCGAGCATCAGCACCGTCGCGGACGCCGACCCGGGGATGCCGATCAGCACCGAGGAGATGGTGTCGGACGTGTGGACGACGGCGACCGCGCCGATGATCAGCGCGAGCGCCTGCTCCGGCTCGAGTACGAAGACGAACGGCAGCAGGATCGCCACCGCGCCGGTGCCGCCGAGACCCGGGATGATCCCGACCACCAGGCCGGCCAGGATGCCGGCCAGCAAGAACAGCAACATCGCCGGGTCGAGGAACGCGGCAAGCGCGCTGGTCGCAGCGTCCAGCATGGCCCAACCTCCCGCGTTCCTCGTACCCGACGTCGTTT
>JBOHDE010000040.1:20480-22427 GCA_050699035.1 Nocardioidaceae bacterium
GTGGTCAGGACCCTTCGATGGTGGTGTCGTACGTGTTCTTGAGCAGGTCGAGCGTGTACTGGCGTACCTCTGGCTCGATCTCGAACGCCTCGACCAGGTCGTCCTGCGCCTTCTCACCCGAGTAGAGCGGGTAGCCGCCCAGCACCTCCGCGCTGGACTTCTTGAACTCCGGGTCGTCGCTGATCGCAGCGACCGCGTCGCGGTACGCCTGCACGACCGAGTCGGGCGTGCCCTCGTTGGCCCACAGGCCCTTCTGGTACACAAATCCCGGCACCAGGAAGGCGCGGTACGCGTCGTACGCCTCACCCTCCGGCGGCGACCCGTTCAGCTGCTCATGGACCTCTTCGACGGTCGGCAGGTCGGGCACGTTCGGGTCGCGCACGACCTCGCCGTCCTCGAGCACGCCGAAGGACATCAGCGGCACCGCGGTGCCGGCGTCCACCATCGGCTGCACCTGGGTCAGGTAGGCCGAGGTGGTCTGGTAGTCGACGTTGATCTCGCCGCGCTCCAGGGCCAGCCGGGCCGGCCCGCGTCCCTCGAAGCCGAAGGTGGCGTCGATGTCGACACCGAGTACGTCGAACGCCTGCAGCAGGCTCAGGTCGAGGCCGGTGGCACTGATCCCGCCGTACACCAAAGGCTTCGGCGGATCCTGGAGGTCCTCGACCGTCTTGATCCCGGAGGCCTTCGACGCGTAGATGACACCGCCGGTGCCGTTGAGCATCAGCGGCTTCATCTTGGCGAAGTCGAACTCGACCTCGGGTCGACCGAGCAGGGCCTGGAAGTACGTCGTGCCCGACGTCACCAGCACCTGGGCGCCGTCGGTGCCGCCGGACGTCACGAACTGGTTCGAGCCGGTGATGCTCTCCCCGCCCAGCACGTTCTTCGGGGAGAAGGTCGGGCTGCCCTCGACATGCTTCTCGAGGTACGGCGCGAGGAAGCGTGCCCAGGTGTCGGTGCCGCCGCCCTCGGCGAACGGGATCACCAGCTCGACGCGCGGCGGGACCTTGGCGTCCTCCTTCGCCTTGCCGTCGTCACCACCGACGCCCTGCGGGTTCGAACAGGCCGCCAGGCCGACGGCCGTGACCGAGGCCACCAGCGCCACACGTACTCGGTGCGTGAATAGGGATCTCATGCCGTGCCTGCCTCCTCGTCGTCGCCGGACCCGTGTGGTCCGCGCGTCGTCTCGTGTGGGTCGTTGTTCGGCTGTCGGTCGGCGAGCATCTCGTCCGGCACCAGCACGTGCCCCTCCATCAGCCGACGGGAGGAGCGGAAGCCGGACACCTGCTCGACGGTCCAGCCGCTATCGCCCTGGTGCACCTCGGCCGCCATCGGCAGCACGCCGGCGGGGTGGCCGATCCGGGTCTGCCCACGTTCACCGGTCGCGACCTCGTGCACGAGGGTGCCGGTGACCGCCGCCGCGACCGACGTCGCGATTGCTCCGGTCAGCGGGTACGAACGGTGCAGCCGACCCATCGACATCATCGCGGCGCGCAACGTCGTCTGGTCGGCCGTCATCGTCGCGCCGTTGCTCAGTTGGTAGTCGCGGGGTGCGCCGATGAAGGAGAGCTTGGGTACGGACGGCACCTCGGCGGTCGCCTGCTCCGGCGTCTCGGCGATGCCGGCGAGCACGCCCGCGTGCGCCCGAACCTTCTCGATCCGCGCCAGCAGGTCGGCGTCGGCGTCGATCTCGTCGGGCTGCTCGAGGCCGGTCAGGCCGACGTCCTCCCAGCGCACGAACACCAGCGGGTTGGCGGCGTCGACGAGTGAGACATCGAGCCGACCGACACCCGGGACGTCGAGCACGTCGCGCACGTTGCCGGTCGGCAACAGGCGGCCGGTGACCGCGCCGGAGGGATCGAGGTAGTCGAGCTGGATGGACGAGCCCGTCCCCGGCACGCCGGCGAGCTCGAAGTCACCGACCGGGTCGAAGCGGCCGTCGTGCACCGG
>JBOHDE010000041.1:0-22275 GCA_050699035.1 Nocardioidaceae bacterium
GGTCTGCCCACCGCCAGGCAGGCGGCCAGCAGGTCGACGGCGAGCGGGAGCGTGGCCACCAACGTCTCGCGGCGACGCCGCACCGCGGCCGGCTCGAGCTGACCGATCATCGGCGGAGCGACGACGGCGACGACCACGCCGAGCAGCACTCCCCATCGGCCACCGACGAAGGCCACTACGCCGATCCCGGCCGCCAGCCCGGCGAGCACCGGTGGCGGCGGGCGCCGGATCGCCCGCCCGGGCCGGGACGGACCCGTCGACGGCGCCCACTGCTCGGACAGGGCCGCGAGCCGTCGGCGGGAGGTCGGGGGTAAGGCGCAGGCGATGGCGAGGGCGGTCGACACGGCGGCCAGCCACACCGCCGGCGCCAGCGCGCTCAACGCTCCACCCGGGCCGCCAGCCGCTCGACCCACCAGACGCCGGTCAGCGCGAGCGCGCAGCCCAGCGCCAGGCAGACGTTGCCGGGCGCGGTGCCGAACAGGAAGGCCACCGGGTCGCCGCCGATACCGACGCCGAGCACGAGGCCCATCACCGGCAGCACCGCCAGCAGTCGGGCCGTGGCGCGTGGCGGGCCGAGGCTTGCCGACACCTCGTCGGCGCACGCCTGCTCGGCACGCAACGCGGCCGACACCCGGTCGAGTACGACGGCGAGCCCGGCGCCCGACCTGTCGGCCACTCGCCACGCCGCCGCCACCATCCGCAGACCGGCGAAACCGGGACGCTCGGCGAGCCCGTCGAGCACTCCCGGCACATCGCCGCCGAGCCCGGCCGACTGCGCGGCCGGAGCCAGGAACGGATGCTCGGCGGCCACCCGGCTCAGGGCCCGGACCGCCGGCTGCCCGGCGCGCAGCTCCGCCGCCAGGCCGTCGCAGGCCTCCACCGCCTCCCGTCGACGACGCCCCGCCTGGTCACGGGTCCGGTGCCCGGCGGCCAGCCGCAGGCCGAACGCGGCTACGACCGCGAGGGTGGCCGCCGGCACCAGGAAGCGGCTCCCCCAGACCAGCAGCACGACGACACCCGCGAGCGCCGGCAACACCGCCTGCCGCAGCCGTGGCACCGCAGCCGGCGACCGAGACCCCGGCTCGCCGAGGCGGCTGCGCAGCAACCCCCGCGGAGGTCCCGCGCACCACGCCGCCACCGCACCGGCCGCGCAGCCGACCGTCGCCAGCAGCCAGCCATCGACGATCACCGGAGCTCCGCGTGCAGCAGCCGCTCGAGACGTCGCGCACCCTCACCCGTGCTGACCCGCCCCTCCGCGTCGAACAGCACTGCGTCGACCGCGCTGACGATGTCACCACGCCGCTCGAGGACCGCCACCTGCTGCAGCCGCCGACGTCCGTCGCGTCCGCGACCGAGGTGGAGCACGACATCGACCGCGGCCGCCAGCTGCGCAGCCGCCGCGTCACGACTCAGCCCCGCCGCGACCGCCAGAGCCTCGAGCCGGGCCGGCACGTCGGCAGCGGAGTTGGCGTGCACGGTGCCACAACCACCCTCGTGCCCGGTGTTCATCGCTGCCAGCATGTCGACCACCTCGGCACCGCGGGTCTCCCCGACCACGAGCCGGTCGGGACGCATCCGCAGCGCCTGGCGGACGAGGTCGCGCAACGTGATCTCGCCCGCCCCCTCGACGTTCGCCAGCCGCGCCTCCAGGCAGACCACATGCGGGTGGCGTGGCCGGAGCTCGGCCGAGTCCTCGACGACGACCAGCCGCTGGTCGGCGGGCACCGTGGAAAGCAGCGACGCGAGCAGGGTCGTCTTCCCGGTGCCCGTGCCGCCGCTGATCAGGAAGGCCAGCCGTGCCTCGACCAGCGCGGCCAGCAGGTCGGCTCCCTCCCGTGGCATGGCCCGCATCTCGACCAGCTCGGCGAGGGTGAACGCCCGGCGGGCCGGCACCCGCAACGACAGACAGGTGCCGGGATGGGCCACCGGCGCAAGCACCGCATGGAACCGGGTGCCGTCGCGCAGCCGTACGTCGACGAACGGCACGGCGTCGTCGAGGCGCCGGCCGGCCGAGGCGGCCAGCCGCTGAGCCAGCCGGCGCACGGAGGCGTCGTCAGGGAACCGCACCGCACTCGGCTCGAGCCCGCACCCCCGGTCGACGTAGACGTCAGTCGGGCCGTTGACCACGACGTCGGTGACGCCGTCGTCGGCCAGCAGCGGGTCCAGCGGACCCGCGCCGAACACGTCGCGTCGCAGGGTGTCGACGACGGCGAGCACCGTCGCGTCGCCGACCACCCGACCCTCGGACCGCAGCGCCGCGGCGACCCGGTCCGGAGTGGGATCGGCCCCCTCGACGGCCAGCCGCGCCCGGACCTGGTCGAGGGTCTCCTGGGGTACGGCGGTCACGCGGCGGCCCGCCCCACCAATGCTTGCTGGCGAAGGACCGTGCGGCAGGCTCGGGCCAGCTGGCCGCGGCCTCGGCTCCACGGGCCGCGACCGAGGTCGATGTCGGACACCGCACCCTTGTCGGGCCGCATCTCCACTGCCAGCGGCAGCCGCAGGCTGTCGGCCACCTGGGCGCCGTCGAGCCCGGCGGGCCCAGGCCCTCGTACGACCACCTCCACCAGGGCGGCGTAGCGGACCAGCTCGCGGGCCAGCCGCCCGGCAGCCGCCACCGCACGCACCTCGGCGGGCAGCACCAGGTAGGTGATGTCAGCCGCGAGCAACGCCTCCTGCGCCGAGGCCTCGAGCCGGCGCGGCAGGTCGACCACGACCAGGTCACTGCCGCGTCGGCCGGCCGCGACGACCCCGGACACCGCAGTCGGCGGGACGCTGACCAGGTCACCGCGGTCCCACGACAGCACCGCCAGGCTGCCGTGGGCCGGCAGGGCGTCCTTGAGCGACGGGGCGCTCACCCGGCCGCTCGTACCCATCAGCGTCGGCCAGCGCACCCCGATGGTGTCCTCGCTGCCGACCGCGAGGTCGAGCCCACCGCCCAACGGGTCGCCGTCGACGAGCAGCACCTGCAGCCCCGCTCGCGCCGCTGCCGCACCCAGACCGGCCGCGAACGTCGACGCTCCGGCACCGCCGCAGCCACCGACCACACAGACGGTGCGCCCGGTGGCCCGGGCTCCGTCGGCGGCGTCGGCCAGCCGGTCGCGCAGCCACGGCTCGGCCTGCGGGAGCACCAGCACCTTCTCGACGCCGATGTCGACGGCCACCGGATAGACAGCCGGGTCGGGCTCGGTGAGGACGACGTACACCTGGTCGCGGCGCGGCAGCGCGAGCTGCGCCACGGCGACCGCGAGGTCGGGGCCGACCACGACGAGGGAGGAGCCGACCCAGGCCGGGCGAAGCAGACCCGGGTCGGGCACGACCTCCGGCGTGACGCCCGCCGCGGCGGTCAGGCGGAGCAGCTGGTCGAGCAGCGCCTCGTCGCGGGTGACGAGCAGGGGGGCCCGTTCGCGGGCGGCCTCAGAGCTAGACATGCCGTGAGCGTGGCGGCTACTGGGCGTACTCGAAAGGGGCCGTGCTGGGCCTGTGGACGAAGGGACGCGATCGGTGACCTGGGGACGAAAACCGGCCCAGAAAATGGAGTCCGGGGCCGGCGCGGACGCCGACCCCGGACAAGTGACAGCCCCCGGCGGGGGGGTGACCGGGGGCTGTCGATCGGCTCGTGACCCGGGGGGGATGGGTCACGGCCGAACCAGCGGCGGGGGGGATGCCGCTGGGTCTATGGGTTCCCTTCCTGGGCGGTCTCAAACCACCTTCGGCGGGGAAGGTTGTCAATCATGCACTGAAACCCCCGAATCGCCCAAACGAGCGCTGTTGAGGACCGGCCTCATGACTCGATGGTACGTCTAGCGGCGCCGGAACGCACGCCCCACCTATGCTCGAGTTTGTGAACTCAGCCGGCTCGGGACGTACTGCGGCCTTCTTCGATCTCGACAAGACGATCATCGCGAAGTCCAGCACGCTGGCGTTCAGTCGTCCGTTCTACGAGGGCGGTCTGATCAGCCGCCGGTCGGTGCTGCGCAGCGGTTACGCACAGTTCGTGTACCTCGTCGGTGGTGCAGACCACGACCAGATGGAGCGGATGCGGCAGTACCTGTCCGCGCTCTGCGCCGGATGGGACGTCCAGACGGTCCGCGACATCGTGGCCGACACCTTGCACAACATCGTCGACCCGCTGGTGTTCGACGAGGCGGTGCAGCTGATCGAGGAGCACCACACCGCCGGACGTGACGTCGTGATCGTGTCGTCGTCCGGTGCCGAGGTGGTGGAGCCGATCGGCGAGATGCTGGGTGCCGACCGGGTCGTGGCGACCCGGATGGTGATCGCGGACGGTCGCTACACCGGCGAGATCGACTACTACGCGTACGCCGACAACAAGGCCGAGGCGATCCGCGAGCTGGCGGCTTCCGAGGGGTACGACCTGAGCCGCTGCTACGCGTACTCCGACTCCTCGACCGACCAGCCGATGCTGGAGGCGGTCGGCCACCCGTACGCCGTCAACCCTGACAAGGCGTTACGACGGGTGGCGACCGAGCGAGGCTGGCCCGTGCTGGTGTTCTCCAAGCCGGTTGCGCTCCGTAAGCGGATGCCGATCGAGGCGAACAAGAAGACGATCGGGGCGGTCGCCCTCGGCGCCGGCGCGGCCGCCGCCGGGGCCGTGTTCCTGGTCGCGCGGCGACGCGATCGGACCGTCTGACAACACGCCGAGAGGGGTTTCCTTTCGGAGCCGACCGGCGTACAAAGGGATCAAGTATCACCCGCACGACAACGTGGTACCCACGCGGCGACCGACCCTTCCTAGAGGGCAATCGTTTCCGGGCTTGTCCCGGTTCGATGGTTTCGGCACTTGCACGCCTGGTAGCCACGATTGACGTGCCAGCGGCGGCGTTCTCACCCGAGAACGCCGCTCGCATGTGGTCCTCCCCCGGCCCCTCCCTCCCCTGGCGCCGAGGTTGCACCTCTGTCCGCCCGCTTCGCGCCGAGGTTGCGCGTATGCACCAGACCGGCGGACATACGCGCAACCTCGGCGCGAAGAACTGGGACATAGGTGCAACCTCGGCGCGAAGAAGCGGACGGACCGGGGGTCAGTTGTCGGCCGTCGGTGCGAGGGGCGAGTGTTCGGCACCGGCGGCGTAGGCCTGGGCACAGTGCAGCAGCCACCCCTGGGTCGCCCCGGCGCGCCCGGCGCGGTAGTCGTCGAGCAGCAAGGAGTACGCCGGGGCGAGCGCCAGATGGCCGGCCTCCGGCACGGTCACCGACGCCGGGTCGACGGACCGCTCCACCAGCACCAGCCGCTCCGCCGCCCGGGCGATGACCCGGTTGTGCCCGCTGAACGCCTCCGCCGCCGCCAGCTCGGCATGCACCACCGCCGCCACCGCAAGCGCCGGCGCAGAGGTCGGCCGCGCCAGCCGGCCGGCCAGGTCACGCAGCCGGTCGGCCGCCTGCACCGGCCGGCCGAGCTCGTCGTCGGGGACCGTGCCGCGGGCGACCAGCAGATGCATCCGGGCCAGCGCCTGCAACGGCGCCGTCCGCCAGGTCGGCAGCAGCCCGAGCAGCTCAGTCGACAGCCGCACGGCGCCGGTCTCGTCGTACCCCTCCCCCTCCAGGGCCGCCGATGCACGCGCACCGATCAGCAGCGAGTCGGCGGTGAGGTCCGGTCCGGTGCGCCGCAGGCCCCGATCGCGCAGGAGGGCGTCGATCCCGTCCCGCGCCGCGGCGAGCGCCGACGGCACGCCCTCGAGGGACGCGACAGTGGCGAAGGCATCGTCGAGGTCGGGCACGATGGCGCAGTCTAGACGGGGTGGTGTTGGTAGTGTCGCGCCCGATGGATCCTAGTTTGCGCAACCAGCGCGCCACCAGCTTCGGCGCCGTGGCGGACGCCTACGAACGCACCCGCCCCGGATACCCCAGCGAGGCGCGTCAGTGGCTGGTCGGCGAGTCGCCGGCGAAGATCCTCGAGCTCGGCGCCGGCACCGGAAAGCTCACCTCCGACCTGCGCGACGACGGTCACGACGTGATCCCGGTCGACCCGTCCGCCGACATGCTCAAGACGCTACGCAAGCGCCTCAAGGGGCACCCCGCGGTACGGGCGGTCGCCGAGCGCATCCCGCTGCGGACGTCGTCGGTCGACGTGGTGGTCGCCGCGCAGGCATACCACTGGTTCGACCTCGACCTCACGCTGCCGGAGATCTCCCGCGTCCTGCGGCCCGGTGGCCGGCTGGCCCTGGTCTGGAACACTCGCGACGAGTCGGTCCCCTGGGTGAAGAAGCTGACCCGGATCATCGGCGCCGAGCCGGTGGAGGAGGACCCAGTCGAGCGGCTCGACGAGATCGGGCTGTACGACGGCATCGAGACGAAGACGTTCCGGCACTGGCAGCAGGTCGACCGCGACTCGCTGCTCGGCCTGGTCGAGTCCCGCTCCCACGTCGCGTCGCTCGGCGAGCAGGAGCGACGCGACCTGCTCGAGCAGGTGGGCGCGATGTACGACGACTACGGCCGGGGCCATGACGGCATGCTGCTGCCCTATCTCACCTCGTGCTTCCGGGCCCGGGTCAGCAGCACCGGCAAGCTGCTCCGCGAGGGCACCGGCGAGCCCGGCCTCGACGACGGGTTGCTGATCGACTTCTCCTGACCGGGCCGGCGGCCCGCGCTCGACACCGGTCGCCGCATGCACTTGTCTGTGCGCATGGATGCCATCGGCCCGACCGTGCTCGTTATCGCGCTCGCGGTCGGGGTGCTGGTCGTGGTCGCGGTAACCGTCCAACACCGGCGCGACCTGGGTACGCCGGCCGACCGAGCCACCTTCCGTACCCTGCACACCGCGTCCCTGGCCTCGCCCCCGCTACGGGCCGGGCTCAACGAGGTCAGCTCGGCCAAGGCGATCCGCTACCTCCGTGCTCTGCTCGGCTCACCGGCGACGGCGCTGACCGACCGCGACGGCGTGCTGGCCTGGGACGGCACCGGCGACGGCCATGTCGGCACTGCGCACGGCCTGGCCAAGTCGGTCCTGGCCGAGGGCAGCACCACCGTGCATGGTCCCGGGAAGGTCGCCTGCGCGGAGCCGGGCTGCCCGCTGCGGCACTGCGTCGTGGCGCCGCTCACGGTCGAGGACCGCGTCGTCGGCACGTTGCAGGTGTACGCGCCGTCCGCGTCGGCGGGTCTGGTCCGCGCGACCACCGAGGTGGCCAAGTGGGTGTCGGGGCAGCTCGAGCTGGCCGAGCTCGACCGGTCGCGTACCCAGCTGATGGAGGCCGAGGTACGCGCCCTGCGGGCCCAGATCTCGCCGCACTTCATCTACAACTCGCTGACCGCGATCGCGTCCTTTGTACGCACCGACCCCGAGCGGGCCCGTGAGCTGCTCACCGAGTTCGCCGACTTCACCCGGTACTCCTTCCGCCGGCACGGCGACTTCACCACGCTGGCCGAGGAGCTGCGGTCGATCGAGCGCTACCTCGGCCTGGAGAAGGCCCGCTTCGGCGACCGGCTGCACGTGACGCTGCGGGTGGCGCCGGAGGTGCTGCCGGTGGCGCTGCCGTTCCTCTGCCTGCAGCCGTTGGTCGAGAACGCCGTACGCCACGGCCTGGAGGCCAAGCCCGACGCGGGGCACGTCACGATCGTGGCCGAGGACGCCGGCAACGACTGCGTGATCTCGATCGAGGACGACGGGGTGGGCGACGACCCGGAGCGGGTACGTCGGGTGCTCGCGGGCGAGCCGGCCTCCGACTCTGTCGGGCTGGGCAACGTCGACGAGCGGCTGCGCGCCGTGTTCGGCGACGACTATGGCCTGGTGGTGGAGACCGCGCCGGGCGCCGGAACCAAGGTGACGGTCCGGGTGCCGAAGTTCGCGCCCGGCGTCACGGCGTGAAGTAGTCAGACGATTCGTGCGGTCGGGCGCACGTTCCGTCTGACAACTCGACAGCGGTAGCGTCTCGGTGTGCACTTCCTGAACGGGCAGATACCCGCCCACGACCTGACCTACAGCGACGTCTTCATGGTCCCGGCCCGGTCGTCGGTGACGTCACGGCTCGACGTCGACCTGTCCACCGGCGACGGCACGGGTACGACGCTGCCGCTCGTGGTGTCGAACATGACCGCGATCTCGGGCCGTCGGATGGCCGAGACGGTCGCCCGGCGCGGCGCGATCGCGATCATCCCGCAAGACATCCCCAACGACGTGGTCGGCCGGGCCGTACGCAAGGTCAAGGGCGCCCACCCGGTCTACGACACCCCGATCGCCGTGACCCCCCAGACCACGGTCGGCGAAGCGATGTCGCTGCTCGGCAAGCGGGCGCACGGAGCCGCGGTCGTGGTCGAGGGCGACAAGCCGATCGGCATGGTCAGCGAGCACGACGGCGCGGGGGTCGACCGGTTCGCCCAGGTCTACGAGGTGATGAGCAGCGACGTTGTCACGCTGCCGAGCGGGGTCGACCCGCGCGAGGCGTTCGACGTGCTGACCACGCACCACCTTGCGCTGGCGCCGGTCGTCGACGGTGGCGACCTGGTCGGCGTACTCACCCGCAAGTCCGCCCTGCGCTCGACCCTCTACACCGCCGCGCTCGATCCGGAGGGGCGGCTGGCGGTCGGCGCCGCGCTCGGCATCAACGGCGACGTCGCCGAGAAGGCCCTGTCGCTGCTCGGGCACGGCATCGACGTCCTCGTCGTCGACACCGCACACGGCCACCAGCAGCGCATGGTCGACGCACTGCCGCTGATCGTCGCCGAGCGCGACCGGATCGCGGGCGCGACCGGGCGGCGGGTGCCGATAGTCGCCGGCAACGTCGTCTCGGCCGAAGGGGTACGAGACCTGGTCCGCGCCGGTGCCGACATCGTCAAGGTCGGCGTCGGACCGGGCGCGATGTGCACGACCCGGATGATGACCGGGGTCGGCCGGCCGCAGTTCTCCGCGGTCCTCGAGTGTGCCGAGGCGGCGGGCGAAGCCGGCCGGCACGTCTGGGCCGACGGCGGCGTCCGCCACCCACGAGACGTCGCACTCGGGCTGGCCGCCGGTGCCGCGTCGGTGATGATCGGGTCCTGGTTCGCCGGGACGTACGAGAGCCCGGGCGACCTGCAGTACGGCTCCGACGGGCGCGCGTACAAGGAGTCGTTCGGGATGGCGTCGGCGCGGGCCGTCAGCAACCGCACTCGCGACGCCGCAGGCTTCGACCGGGCCCGGCTGGCGCTGTTCGAGGAGGGCATCAGCCACTCGCGCATGTACCTCGACCCCGACCGCCCCGGCGTCGAGGACCTGATCGACGCGATCGTGGCGGGCGTGCGCAGCGCGTGCACGTACGCCGGCGCGGCCTCGCTGCCGGACTTCCACGAGCGCGCGGTCGTCGGCGTGCAGAGCCACGCCGGGTACGACGAAGGGCTGCCGGTCCACGCCTCCTGGTAGAGGGCTATTGGTCTATCAGCAGTTGTTTATATAAACGACACCTGATCTAATGACGACATGCACGCGTTCGACATCCTCGGAGACCCGGTCCGGCGCCGGCTGGTCGAGTTGCTCGCCGACGGCGAGCAGAGCGCCGGGTCGCTGACCGAGGTGGTGCGCACCGAGTTCGGCATCAGCCAGCCAGCCGTGTCCGCCCAGCTGCGCGTGCTGCGCGAGTCGGGCTTCACGTCCGTCCGTGCCGAGGGGACCCGCCGCTGGTACGCCGTGGAGACCGCCCGGCTGCGCGAGGTCGACGACTGGATCGACCGCTACCGGCGGATGTGGGACCAGCGACTCGACGCCCTCGAGACCGAGATCCGACGCGCACGACGCAGCAGGAGGAAACCGTCATGACCGACATCCGCACGACACCCTGGGGCACCGTCGCCGGCGAGGTCGAGGCGCCCGTCGTACGCGTCGAACGGCTGATTGGGGCCGAAATCGCCGACGTCTGGTCCGCCTGCACCGAGCCCGAGCGGCTGGCCCGCTGGCTCGGGTTCTCCGAGGGCACGTTCGCCGCGCCCGGTGACACCGCCCGGTTCTGGCTGATGGCCGAGACGGGCCCCGACGACGGCTCGTTCCCGGCGACCTTCACTCTGCTCGAGCTGGCCGAGCCGCATCTCATCCGATTCGGATTCAGCGACGAGGCCGACCCCGACGGCGTCGTGACGATCACGCTGACCGCCGCAGGCGACAAGACCCAGCTGACGTTGGAACACGCACTCTCCGCCCGCCCCGGCGCGATCGACCAGGCGGCCGGCTTCGGTGCCGGCTGGGAGGGTTTCCTGCTCCGGCTGGACACGCTGATCAGCGACGGCGTCGCCGCCGACGACGACGGGCTGTACGAGGCGCTGCTCCCGGCGTACGGCGAGCAGGTGCAACGGCTCCGCGCGGGGTGACCGGAGGCGTTACCCTCCCGGCATGAGCTCGCCCGAGACGGCCCCCGGTCTGCGCGTGCTCGTCGTCGACGACGAAGTCCCGGCGCTCGAGGAGTTGGCGTTCCTGCTCGGCCGCGACCACCGTATCGGCGAGGTGCTCACGTCGAGCTCGGGCACCGGTGCCCTGCGCGTGCTGGAGTCGGAGCAGGTCGACGCGCTCTTCCTCGACATCGCGATGCCGGGGTTGTCCGGGCTCGAACTGGCCCGGGTGCTCGCCCGGTTCCGTACCCACACGCCGGTCGTCTTCGTCACCGCGCACGACGACCACGCCGTCGACGCGTTCGAGCTGCACGCCGTCGACTACCTGCTCAAGCCCGTCCGTGACGACCGGCTGGCCGAGGCCATACGCCGGGTCGTCGACACCACCTCCGGCGACGAGGCAGGCGACGAGGACGAGACGATCCCGGTCGAGCTCGGCGGCGTGACCCGGTTCGTCAGCCGCAGCGACATCAGGTATGTCGAGGCGCAGGGCGACTACGCCCGGCTCCACACGGCCGACGACAGCCACCTGGTGCGGATCCCGCTGACCACGCTGGAGGAGCGGTGGAAGGACGCCGGCTTCCTGCGCATCCACCGCAGCCTGCTGGTGAGCATCGACCACATCGACGAGACCCGATCCGAGCACGGCCGCTACTCGGTCGTGGTCGACGGCACCGTGCTCCGGGTCGCCCGCCGGCACACCCGGCACCTGCGCGACGTCCTGGTCCGGCAGGCCCGGCTGGGCCGTCCATGACCGACCGGCTGCCCCCGAAGCGGGTACGGGTGACCAGCCCGCGCACCTCGGCGACCCGGCCACGACGGGTCACCGTGGCCCGCGAGATCGACGACCAGACCGGGGTCGGCGAGGTCTACATGCGGTCGCTGATGTCGTCCCAGCTCCGGCTCGCGCTGCTCGTGCTCGGCGCGATGACGCTGCTGCTCGGCGGGCTCCCGGCGCTGTTCGCGCTGGTGCCGCAGGTGCGCGAGGTCGTCGTGCTCGGGCTGCCGCTGCCGTGGCTGCTGCTCGGCGGGCTGGTCTACCCGGTGCTGATCGCGCTCGGCTGGATCTTCGTGCGGCACGCCGAGCGGACCGAGCGTGAGTTCGCCGACCTGGTCGACCGGCCGTGAGCACCACGGCCAGCATCACCGCCGTGACCCTGGTCGGGCTCGCCACCCTCGTGGTCGGAGTCCTCGGTCTCCGGTTCAGCCGCACGACGTCGGACTTCTACGTCGCCTCGCGCACGGTCGGTCCGGCCTGGAACGCCTCCGCCATCGGCGGCGAGTACCTCTCGGCCGGGTCCTTCCTCGGCGTCGCCGGCCTGATCCTGGTGTCCGGTGCGGACATGCTGTGGTACCCGGTCGGCTGGACCGCCGGTTACCTGATCCTGCTGGTGCTGGTGGCCGCGCCGCTGCGGCGGTCCGGCGCCTACACGCTCCCCGACTTCGCCGAGGTACGGCTGCAGTCGGCGTCCGTACGCCGGCTGTCCAGCGTGCTGGTGGTCGTGATCGGCTGGCTCTACCTGCTGCCGCAGTTCCAGGGCGCCGGCATCGCGCTGGGTGCCGCCGCCGGTGCGCCGACCTGGCTCGGCGGTGTCGTCGTCGCCGGGATCGTGCTGGTCAGCGTGCTGTCCGGCGGCATGCGCAGCATCACGTTCGTGCAGGCGTTCCAGTACTGGCTGAAGCTGACCGCGCTGCTCGTACCCCTGGTCTTCCTGCTGCTGCACTGGCAGGCCGACGGTGCACCGTCACCGTCGGAGGCACCGGTCGGGGGCGGCGCCGTGCCCGGCGACTCCTGGGTCCTGCCGCTGGCCAGTGGCATCGAGCACCCGCTGTACGCGACGTACTCCCTGATCCTGGCGACGTTCCTCGGCACCATGGGGCTCCCGCACGTGCTGGTGCGCTTCTACACCAACCCCGACGGGCGGGCGGCCCGCCGCACCACGCTGATCGTGCTGGTGCTGCTGGGAGTGTTCTACCTGCTGCCGGCGGTGTACGGCGCGCTCGGCCGGGTATACGCCGCGGACCTGATCGGCAGCGGGAAGGGCGACACGGTCGTGCTCGAGCTGCCGACGCGGATGGTCGGCGGGACGCTCGGCGAGCTGCTCGCGGCGCTGCTCGTCGCCGGGGCGTTCGCCGCGTTCCTCTCCACCTCGTCCGGCCTCACGGTGTCGGTGTCCGGCGTGCTCAGCCAGGACGCCCTGATCCGCTGGGTCGGCGGTGTCGCAGGCTTCCGGATCGCGGCCGTGCTCGCGGTCAGCGTGCCCCTCGCCCTGAACCTGGTCGCGCAGGACCTCGCCATCGCCAACGTCGTGGGCATGGCGTTCGCCGTCGCCGCGTCGACGTTCTGCCCCCTGCTCGTGCTCGGCATCTGGTGGCGACGGCTCACCGACGCCGGCGCGATCGCCGGCCTGGTCGTCGGCCTCCTGCTGACCGGCGGCTCGGTGGTGCTCACCATCTCGGGCCAGGTCGCCGGCGGCTGGGCCGGGACGCTGCTCACCCAGCCCGCGGCCTGGACCGTGCCGATCTCGTTCGCCCTGATGGTCGGTGTCTCGCTGGCGACGCCGCACCGGGTGGCGTCCGACGTCGCCCGCACGATGGTGCGTCTGCACACACCCGAGCAGATCGAGGTCGACCGTGGCGACTGGCAGCCGCGCGCCACCCGGCTGGTTCCGCGGCGGAGGTCTGCGGTCGACCGTTCGTCGCGTCATACCGACCGCTCACCGCAGCCGTGATCCCCGTACGCCGAAGGCTGCGACCCGCTCGCCGCAGTTGACCGCGACACGTCTACCGGGCCGGGTCGCGCCCTCTCTACCGTGACGCTCATCGCGTGGCTGTTCAGCAGCCATCCCGCCCACATGCGAGGTGAAGCACCGTGGTGGAAGAAACCAGTGCGAAGCAGCACGGGGTATACGAAGAGATCCATGCCAGTGCCGACTTCCAGGAGCTGCGCCGGAAGTACCGCGGCTTCGCCATCCCGTGGACGGTCGCGTTCATGGTCTGGTACATGCTCTACGTCGTCATGAGCAACTGGGCCACGGGATTCATGAACACCCAGGTCATCGGCCACATCAACATCGCCCTGATCTTCGGCCTGCTGCAGTTCGCCTCGACGTTCGGCATCGCCTGGCTGTACGCCCGGCACGCCAACAAGGAGCTGGACACGACCGCCGCCAAGCTCAAGCGTGAGTACGACGAGGGAGCTGACGCATGAGCAGCCAGGCTCTGACCACCGTCTTGTTCCTCGCCGTCGTCGCCCTGACCATCGGCATCACCATCTGGGCCAGCCGGCAGACCAAGGGCGCGGCCGACTTCTACGCGGGTGGCCGCAACTTCAGCGGTGTCCAGAACGGTCTCGCGATCTCCGGCGACTACATGTCGGCGGCGTCGTTCCTCGGCATCTCCGGCGCGATCGCGCTGTCCGGGTACGACGGGTTCCTCTACTCCATCGGCTTCCTGGTCGCCTGGCTGGTCGCGCTGCTGCTCGTCGCCGAGCTGCTGCGTAACTCCGGTCGCTACACGATGGCCGACCAGCTGGCCTACCGGATGCGGCAGCGCCCGGTGCGTACGGCGGCCGCGACCTCGACCGTCGTGGTGTCGATCTTCTACCTGCTGGCCCAGATGGTCGGCGCCGGCTCGCTGGTCGCCCTCCTGCTCGGGGTCGACAGCGAGGCGCTGAAGAACCTCACCATCGTGGGCGTCGGCCTGCTGATGATCTTCTACGTCACGGTCGGCGGCATGAAGGGCACGACCTGGGTGCAGATCGTCAAGGCCGTGCTGCTGATGGGCGGCACGATCCTGATCACGATCATGGTGCTGGCGGAGTTCGGCTTCAACCTGTCCGAGCTCCTCGGTGCGGCCGCGGAGAACACCGGCAAGGGCGAGGCGTTCTTGCAGCCTGGCCTGAAGTACGGCGTCAGCCTGACCAGCAAGATCGACTTCATCAGCCTGAGCATCGCGCTGGTGCTCGGGACGGCGGGTCTTCCGCACATCCTGATCCGCTTCTACACGGTGCCGACCTCGAAGGACGCGCGCACGTCCGTGCTCTGGGCGATCACGCTGATCGGCGCGTTCTACCTGATGACACTGGCGCTGGGCTTCGGTGCCGCTGCGCTGCTCGACACCGGCCCGGAGAGCGCCGTCGCGACCAGTGGCGGCAACCTGGCGTCGCCGCTGCTGGCCGAAGCGGTCGGCGGTGGCGAGGGCTCGACCGGCGGCGCGATCCTGCTGGCGCTGATCTCGGCGGTCGCGTTCGCCACGATCCTGGCCGTGGTCGCGGGCCTGACGCTGACCTCGGCGTCGTCGGTCGCGCATGACCTCTACGCCAACGTGATCAAGAAGGGCACGGCGTCGGAGGTCTCCGAGGTGAAGGTCGCGCGGATCGCCGCCTTCGCCATCGGCGGCGTGGCGATCCTGCTGGCGATCCCGGCGCAGAAGCTGAACATCGCGTTCCTGGTGGCACTGGCCTTCGCGGTCGCCGCCTCGGCGAACCTTCCGTCCGTCCTGCTCAACCTGTTCTGGCGGAAGTTCAACACCCGAGGCGCCACCTGGGCGATCTACGGCGGCTTGATCACCTGCGTCGGGCTGGTGTTCTTCTCGCCAGTCGTGTCCGGCTCGGAGACGGCCCTGTTCACCGGCTCCGACTGGTCGGTGTTCCCGCTGAGCAACCCGGGCATCATCTCGATCCCGGCCGGCTTCTTCTTCGGCTGGCTCGGCACGGTCACCTCCAGTGACCCCGAGGCCGAGGCGAAGTACGACGAGCTCGAGGTCCGCTCGCTGACCGGCTCGGGCGCCGAGCAGGCAGTGCACCACTGACCGACAGACCGCCGTCCGGTCACGAGGGATCACCCTCGTGACCGGACGGCTTTCCACCTATCGTGAGGACATCCGCGCAGCCGCAGCAAGGGAGACGTCGTGACTGACGAGACACTGTCCAACCTGATGCACGAGGAACGCCGCTTCGAGCCTCCCGCTGACCTGGCCGCGAACGCGAACGTCACCGAGGCCGAGTACGCCCAGGCCGACGAGGACCGGCTGGCGTTCTGGGGCGAGCAGGCCAAGCGGTTGTCGTGGGACAGCAAGTGGGACGACGTGCTCGACTGGAGCAACGCGCCGTTCGCCAAGTGGTACGTCGGCGGCACGCTCAACGCGGCGTACAACTGCCTCGACCGGCACGTCGAGGCCGGCCTCGGTGACCGGGTGGCGTACCACTGGGTCGGCGAGCCCGGTGACACCCGCACCCTCACGTACGCGCAGCTCAAGGACGAGGTCTGCAAGGCGGCCAACGCGCTGCTCGAACTCGGTGTGCAGGCCGGCGACCGGGTCGCGATCTACCTGCCGATGATCCCCGAGCTGGTCATCGCGATGCTCGCCTGTGCCCGGATCGGCGCGCCCCACACGGTCGTGTTCGGCGGCTTCTCGGCCGACGCGCTGGCGAGCCGCATCCAGGACTGCGACGCGCGCGTGGTCGTCACGTCGGACGGCGGCTACCGGCGCGGCGCACCGAGCGCACTCAAGCCCGCCGTCGACGAGGCCGTCGCCAAGTGCCCCGCCGTCCGGTCGGTCCTGGTCGTACGCCGCACCGAGCAGGACGTCGCGTGGGACGACGAGCACGACGTCTGGTGGCACGACCTGGTCGACCAGCAGAGCACCGAGCACACCCCCGAGGCGTTCGACAGCGAGCACCCGCTGTACGTGATGTACACCTCGGGGACGACCGGCAAGCCGAAAGGCATCCTGCACACGACCGGCGGCTACCTGGTCGGGGCGTCGTACACGCACTGGGCGATCTTCGACCTCAAGACCGAGACCGACGTGTACTGGTGCACGGCCGACATCGGCTGGGTCACCGGCCACTCCTACATCGTCTACGGCCCGCTCGCCAACGGCACCACGTCGTTGATGTACGAGGGCACGCCGGACACCCCGCACAAGGGCCGCTGGTGGGAGATCGCGCAGGACTACAAGGCGACGATCTTCTACACAGCGCCGACCGCGATCCGCACGTTCATGAAGTGGGGAGACGACATCCCCGCCCAGTTCGACATGTCGTCACTGCGGCTGCTCGGCTCCGTGGGTGAGCCGATCAACCCCGAGGCGTACACCTGGTACCGGACGACGATCGGCGGCGACAACTGCCCGGTGGTCGACACCTGGTGGCAGACCGAGACCGGCATGATCATGATCAGCCCGCTGCCCGGCGTGACGGCCGGCAAGCCGGGCTCGGCGATGAAGGCGATCCCCGGGGTGTCCGCCGACGTGGTAGACGAGGGCGGCACGCCGGTGGCCAACGGCTCCGGCGGCTACCTCGTACTCACCGAGCCGTGGCCGGCGATGCTGCGCACGATCTGGGGCGACGACGAGCGGTACAAGGAGACCTACTGGTCGCGCTACCCCGGCCTCTACTTCGCCGGCGACGGTGCGAAGAAGGACGAGGACGGCGACCTCTGGATGCTCGGGCGCGTCGACGACGTGATGAACGTGTCCGGCCACCGACTGTCGACCACCGAGATCGAGTCGGCCCTGGTGTCGAACCCGAAGGTCGCCGAGGCGGCCGTCGTCGGTGCCAACGACGCGACCACCGGACAGGCCGTCTGCGCGTTCGTGATCCTGCGCGAGGAGGCCGGTGACGGTGGCCCCGACGTGGTGCAGGAGCTCCGCAACCACGTCGCCAAGGAGATCGGTGCGATCGCCAAGCCCCGGCAGATCATGATCGTGCCCGAGCTGCCGAAGACGCGGTCCGGCAAGATCATGCGCCGGCTGCTCCGCGACGTCGCCGAGAACCGTGAGACCGGTGACGTGACCACGCTGGCCGACTCGACCGTGATGGACCTGATCAAGAGCAACCTGTCTTCCGGCTCGGCATCAGAGGAGTAACGCCCCTCGCCGGCTCAGCGGGACCGGAACCGTCGGGGCAGCCGCCGGGTCAGGTAGAGCCCGAGCAGGAAGAAGGCGACGATCGCCGAGCCGGTCAGCTTGGACTGGTCACTCCACGGCCAGCGGGGCTCCTCGTAGTCGGTCGCGCTGCTGGCCAAGGGCTCCGCAGCGACCACCATCGCGTCCGCGGACTTCCAGTTCTCCCCCGTCGTCGGGAGTACCGTCACCGGCGTGATGGTCGCGTCGACCGCAGACACCCGGTAGATGCGTTCCAGCGCCCCGGTCGCGGCGCTCAGCGCGACCACGGAGACGTGGGTGTCACTGCTGAATCCCAGCATGGTCTGCAGGGCGTACCCCTCCGGTCTCAGCCGGTTCTCGCGGGTCAGCCGTCCGTCGACGGAGTAGATGTCGACGACGACCACTCCCCTTACCTGGTGCGCCGCCGCCAGCAGGTCGCCGGCCGGCTGCCAGGCCAACGTGGCGTCGGCCGGGATCTGCGTGGGCGCGTCGGTGCGGTCTCCGGTCTGCGGGTCGAGGGTGACGAGGCGCCCGTCGGCGACGTACGTCAGGCCGGCGCCGTCGGGCGTCCACACCGACTGCCGCACCGACTGCTCTTCGACGCCGTCCACGCTCGCCACGGTGTCGCCGGTGTTGGCGTCGAGAACCGTGAGCCCGACGGCATGGACCGCCAACCGGTCACCGTCGGGCGAGAACCGGCCCACCGCCGAGGCGCCGTCGAGGTCGACCTCCCGCACGTCGCCGGTGACCGTGTCGTAGAGGACCACGCCACCGTCCCACGCCCAGGCGAGTGCGGTGCCGTCCGGGGCGACCGCTACCGCGCCGGGCTCGGCCGCGGGACGATGCGGCGCGTCGATGGCGCGGTAGCGGCCAGCGGCCGAGGACACCGCGAGCCACGGCCGGTCGAGCCGACCGGTCAGCCCGTCACGTACCTCGGTGCCCGGAAACACGATCGACACCGGTCCGACCGGCCCGGAGCCCGAGGTGGTCGCGACGGAGTCGGGCGCGTTGAACACCTCGCTGGGCAGCGCTCGGTCCGCCGACGACGTCGCGTCCGACTCCGCCGAGCGGGTGGCCAGGGCGCGGGCGCCGAGCGTCGTGGCGGCGTAACCGACCCCGAACACGAGCAGCGCGACGACGACGGCGACGAGCAGACGCGTCCGGTTGATCGGCATGGCTGGTCCCCCACGGCGTGGTCGATCTGGTGCGGGAGCCACGATAGACCGGCTTCCGCCGATGTCAGGCTACGAGACGACACCGACAACATTTCGTTACCCGCCCGCGCCCTCTCCTTCCCGCCGAGGTTGCGCGAATGTCCCGCGCCCTCGACGGAGGCCCACGATGCGTAGAAAATTGCCCAATTGGGCGATTTTCGACCCGGTCCACCCCGGTTCGAGGTGGAATTTTGCCCAATTGGGCAATTTTCGACCTCGGTCGCGGCGCCGGCCCCGAACACTCGCGACATAGGCGCAACCTCGGCGCGAAGAGGGGCGAGGGTCGCGGTCAGCGGTGGCGGGTCAGCCAGTCCAGCAGGACGGCGTTGAACGAGTCCGGGTCCTCCTCCGGGGGGAAGTGACCGACATCGGGCAGCAGGACGGTGTCGTACGGACCGCTCACCCGCTCGCGGGACGGGTCCGCCGGCCCCAGCTGGACCGCCGGGTCCCGTGCGCCGAACACCTGCACCACCGGGCTCGGCACCGGTCGGCGCATCGCGGCCGCGAACCGCCGACCGTCGCCACGGGCACGAGAGCGGAACAGCCACCGGTGGTACTCCACGGCACAGTGCGGCGACGGCCACAACGACATCGCCGTGCGGTAGCGGTCGGCCGCCTCGGGGTCCGGGAACGCCGATCCGGGCGCCGCCCAGTCCCGCAGGTGTTGCTCGACCCACGCCGCCCGATGCGCCATGATCCGCCGCTCGGGTAGCAGTGGCGGCTGCATCGACAGCACATGCTTGGCCAGTACGGCGCGGGAGCGCAGGTCGCCCACGTGCAACGGGTGCGGGGCGGCGACGCTCACCAGACCGCGTACGGTGCTCGGGTCCATGGTCGCGGCCGCCCAGCCGACGTACCCGCCCCACCCGTGCCCGACGACGATCGCCTGCCGCTCGCCGAGGGACCGCACGACACCCGAGATGTCGGCGGCGAGCGTCACCGGGTCGTACCCTCGCGGCGTCTTGTCACTGCCGCCGTAGCCGCGCAGATCCATCGCGGCCGCCCGCCAGCCGGCCGCAGCGAGCGCCGGCAGCTGGTGCCGCCAGGCCCACCAGAACTGTGGGAATCCGTGCACCAGCAGCACCAGCGGCCCACTGCCCTGCTCGGCGAGGTGGAACCGGGCGCCGTTGGCGGAGACTCGGCGATGCGTCCAGTCGCCGGGTATGTCGACGAGAGCGTCGACGATCAGTGGTCGCTCCGGCTCAGGATCTGTTTGTTCTTCTGCGCCTGCTCGATCGCCTTCGCCGGCGGGCCGACCTTCTTCAGCTTCCGGATGCCGACCAGCGCCAAGATCACGGCCAGCAGCAGATAGGCGCCGAACACGATCAGGAACGACCAGGCCTGGTGCAGCCCGGCCATGTGGATGAAGTACGCGATGGTGATCGACAGCAGGATCAAGGACAGCAGGGCGACAAACCCGGCGACGGCCAGCAGCGCCGCGCCCATGCCACCGGCCCGCACGCTGATCTTGAGCTCGGACTTGGCCAACGCGATCTCGCTGCGCAGCAGCGTCGAGATGTCTCGGCTCGCGTCGGCGACGAGCCGACCGATGGTCGGCTCGGTGTCCTGCTCCTGGGCGGACGTCATGTGATCCTCCTTCGCGTTGGACACGACCCTAGACGACCGGGCGGGCCAACCCGCACCCAACTCACGACACCGGGTCGACAGGGGACGACGGTCAGCTGCAGGCGCCGGTGTCGACGCGTTCGTCGGACGTACGGCCGCGCGCGGCGTCTCGTGACACCTGGGCCGCCGTCACTGCATAACCGGTGCGCGCGTCCGACACCGACTTGGCGAAGACCACGCCGTACACGTCGCCGTCGGTCGACACCAGTGGTCCGCCGGAGTTGCCGGGCTGCACGTTGGAGAACACCGAGTAGACGCTGCGGAACACCGTGCCCTGGTTGTAGATGTCGGAGCTGCGCAGCCGCTGCTCGGCCCTTATCCGGGCCGGCTCGGCGTCGAACGGGCCGTTGCCGGGGTAGCCGAGCACCGCCCCCGAGTCGCCGCTGCGTCCCGACTCGGTGAAGTCGAGCGCGGGCAGGTCGAGGCCGTCGACCGAGAGTACGGCAATGTCGAGGTCGGCGTCGTAGACCACGGTGCGGGCGGAGTGCTCCTCGTCACCGACGACCACCGTCGGCTCGTCGACACCCGCGACCACGTGCGCGTTGGTCATCACCCGCCCGGGTGCGTACACGAATCCAGAGCCCTCGACCGAACGGGAGCACGAGTCGGCCGTGCCGAGGATCTTGACCACGCTGCGCGACGCCGCCCGGATCTCCCGGTCGCGGAGCACCTCGCGCGTCGGCGGGTCGACCGGCACGATGCGCTCGGGTACGAACGGGTCGAGGTAGCGCGGGAACACGCTCTGGTTGACGACGTCGTTGAGCGCCTCGAGCACCTGGTCGGCGTCGCCCGGCAAGACCTGGTCGACCCGAGCCAGCACCTGCGACGACTGCACCATCCGGGCGACACCGGGGATCTGCGTCCCGCTGACCGCGACGCCGAGCGCCCAGGACACGACCAGCGCTGCCGCGGCCGACAGGACCGCGCCGCCCACCGCGTCGACGGCCCGCACCGGCTCGTGCACGATCCGCCGTCGCAGGTTGCCGCCGAAGTGAGCGGCCACCGTCTGGCCGAGCAGTGCGCACAGCAGCACCAGCAAAACGGCGGCGACGGAGACCCCGATCGACGCCTGGAAGCGGTCGAAGAAGCGGGGTGAGACGAGGACGCCGATGGCCCCGCCGACCAGCAGGCCGACCGTCGAGCAGGCGCCGACCACGAAGCCCTGCCGGAACCCGGACAGGGCGTAGACGACCGCGAACGCGATCAACAGCCAGTCGAGTACGTTCACCTGTTCCGCCAAGCGTTGTCGATCATGTGCTCCGGTAGGTCGGTATAACGATCGACTTGCCAGGGGGTTTCCCACCCCACGTGCGCGAACAGTCTCGACAGCAGCCCACCGGTGAACCCCCAGACGAAGAGGTCGCGTACGACGAAGGCCGGGCCGATGTAGCCGGACGGGTGCCGGACGGAGAACCGGTTGGCCGGGTCGAGCAGCTCGTCGACCGGGATCCGGTGCACCGAGGCGACCTCCGCGGGGTCGACCACCGACACCTCGCTCGGCTCACGCCACCAGCCGAGTACCGGCGTGACCGCGAAGTTGCCCGGCGGCACGTACAGGCGCGGCAGCTCCCCCAGCACCTCGACGCCCGACGGGTCGAGACCGGTCTCCTCCTCGGCCTCGCGCAGCGCGGCGGCGACCGGCCCGTCGTCCGCCGGGTCCTGCGCACCACCCGGGAACGCGACGTGGGACGGGTGGGAGCGCATGTCGTGGGCGCGCTCGATCAGCAGCACGTCGGGCCGACCGGCCGCGTCGCCGAACAACATCAGCACCGCGGCCGGACGCGCCGAGTCGTCGTCGGGCGGCAGGACCCGCGACAGCTGGTGGTCTTCGATGCCGTCGAGCCCGTCGACCAGCGGGTCCGTCCACGCCGGTCGCTCAGTCATCGACGCGTACCCCGAGGTGCTCCTCGACCGCCTTCTCGAGCTCCTCGATCGAGTGGATCTCACCGGACAGCGTGTGCACGATCCGCCCGTCGGCGTCGACCAGCACGGTCCACGGCAGCCCGATGACCCGGAGCGGCTTCTTCAGCTCGCCGTCGACATCGGCCATCGAGGGGTACGTCACCCCCGCCCGGCGAGCCAGCTCCAGGGCGGCTTCCGGGCGGGTGTCGGTGAAGTCGACGCCGACCACGTCGACCGTACCCTCGGCCGAGGTCGCGAACTCCTGCAGCAACGGCATCTCCTCGCGGCACGGGTCGCACCACGACGCCCACAGGTTGACCACGGTCGGTCGTCTGGGCAG
>JBOHDE010000042.1:0-22068 GCA_050699035.1 Nocardioidaceae bacterium
GAGGTCGTGTTCAGCGACGGTGCGCTGACCGGCGCCGAGTGGGAGACGGTCGTCGCCGACGCCGTCCGCCGGATCGAGTCCGGCAGCATCGACAAGGTGGTGCTGGCCCGTGACCTGGTGGCGCAGTGCGCGGCCGACGTGGACATCCGCTGGCCGCTGCGGCGGCTGATCGAGCAGTACCCGACCTGCTGGACGTTCCACGTGGCCGGGATGCTCGGTGCGACGCCCGAGATGCTGGTGCGGCGCGAGCGCGGCCTGGTGACGTCTCGGGTGCTGGCCGGCACGATCCGGCGCACCGGTGACGACGAGCACGACCTCGCCCTGGCCGGCTCGCTGGCCCGCTCCAGCAAGGACCTCGAGGAGCACGAGTACGCCGTCCGGTCGGTGGCCGAGGTGCTGGGCCAACATTGCACCGGGATGAACGTGCCCGAGTCGCCGTTCGTGCTGCACCTGCCGAACGTCATGCATCTGGCGACCGACGTGACCGGGGTGGTCGGCGCCGGGGACTCGACCACGTCGCTCGGGCTGGCCGCGGCCCTGCACCCGACCGCGGCGGTCGGCGGCACGCCCACAGCGTCGGCGGTCGACCTGATCGCGGAGATCGAGGGGATGGACCGTGGACGGTACGCCGGCCCGGTCGGCTGGATCGACGCAGGCGGCGACGGCGAGTGGGGCATCGCGCTGCGCTCGGCGGACGTACGCGGGGACAGGGTGCGGCTGTTCGCGGGCTGCGGCATCGTCGCCGGGTCGGACCCGGAGGCCGAGCTGGCCGAGTCACAGGCCAAGTTCGTCCCGGTCCGCGACGCACTCGGCCGCTGACCTCGCTCGCCGAAGGTTGTCAGACAGTTCGTGCGCCAGCGCGCACGATTCGTCTGACAACTCGGGCTCAGGTGGCGCGGAGCCGGGCGTCGAGGTCGCGGCGGCCGGTGCGGTCGACCGGCACCTCGAGCACCTCGATCCCGGCGACCGGTCTGGTCAGCGCCGCACGCAGCGTCTCTGCATCGTCGATCCGCTGGTACGGCGTGCCGGTGGCGGCGCAGAGGCCGGCCAGGTCGACGTCGTGCGGGGTGCCGAACACCCGCTCGAACACCGCGGCGTGCTCCGGAGCACCCTGCTCGAGCAGCCCGAAGATGCTCCCGCCGCGGTCGTTGGCCACCACGAAGGTGAGGTCGGGACGGGGCTCGTCCGGCCCGACCGCCAGCCCGCCCACGTCATGCAGGAACGTCAGGTCGCCGAGGTAGGCGATCGCGCGCGCCGAGTCACGGCGGGCCAGCGCGGCCCCGATCGCCGTCGACACGGTGCCGTCGATCCCGGACAGCCCGCGGTTGGCGATCACCTTGCGGCGTTCACCCACCGGGTACGGCATGGCCATCAGGTCGAGGTCGCGGATCGGGTTCGACGACCCGACGACCAGCAGCCCGGCCGGCGGCAGTGCGGCACTCACTGTGGCGGCGACGGCGTACGGCGTGAGCCCGGGCTCGCTCGCCAGCACGGCGTCGACGGCGTGTGACGCGGCGCGGTCGGCCGCGCGCCACGCGGCCGGCCAACCAGGGTCCGCGGTGTCAGCGGCCCGAGCGGACCTGACCACGCGGGACGCGGCGTGGCCGGCATCCGGCCAGACGACACCGGACCGGGCCACCACAACCACCTCGACGTCGGACCGGGCGAGCAGCCGGGCGACCGGCCGTGACAACGTCGGATGGCCGTACACCACCACACGTTCGACCTGGGCCGCCAGGTCGCCGTCAAGCAGCAGCCGATAGCAGCGCAGCGCGTTGCCGCCGGTGCGCGCGCCCGAGGTCGGCTCCGCGAGCAGCGGCCAGCCGGCCGACTCGGCCAGCAGCCGGGCTGGCGGTCCGGCGTCGTCACCGGCCACCACGACGGTGCGCGGCCCGGCCGCGAGGATGGTCGGCTCGGCGCTCGGCGCCGGCTCTACCGTGGTCCACGGCCGTCCGTCGGCCCGTCCGTCCAGCGGCTCCACCCAGTCGTCGCCGTCCTCGGGCACCAGCGGGTCGACCAGCTGCACGTTGAGGTGCACCGGCCCGGGGTGCCCGGTGCGCGCGCCGGTCGCCGCCGCCAGCGCCTGCGCCGTGACGCGGCGCCATGACCGCACCTGCCCAGGCTCCCGGGTCGGGCGCAGCGCGTCGCTGGACAGCCGCACGAAGCCGCCGAAGAGGTGGACCTGGTCGGTGGTCTGGTTGGCACCCGTCGCGCGCAGCTCGGCCGGCCGGTCGGCGCTGACCACGACCAGCGGTACGCCGGCGTGCGACGCCTCCATGACGGCGGGCAGCAGGTTGCCGACCGCTGTGCCCGAGGTCGTCACGACCGCCGTCGGCGCACCGCCCGTCTTGGCCAGGCCGAGGGCGAGGAACCCGGCGGTGCGCTCGTCGATGCGTACGTGCAGCCGCAGCAGCCCGTCCCGCTCCGCGGCATGCAGTGCGAACGCCAGCGGCGCCGACCGCGACCCGGGCGCGAGCACCACCTCGCGTACCCCGCCGCGCACGAGCTCGTCGACCAGCACCCGCGCCAACGCCGTCGATGGGTTCACGAGACCCGATCCTGCCCGATCAGCGCGCGCACGGCGGCGAGACGCCGCTCCCACCGGGCCTGCGTGGTCGCGTCGGCGAGGGGCAGCTGGGTGCCCGGCTCCGGCCGTCGTACGGGCAGCATCCCGTCGACCGGGAGCAGCGGGGCGTCCGTCACGTCCTGCTCCAGCATGGAGACCGTGGCCAGTCCGCAGGCGTACGGCAGCTCGGGCAGCGCCGCCGCCAGCGCCACCCCGGCCGCGATGCCGACCGACGACTCCAACGCACTCGACACGACGACCGGCAGGCCAATCTGCTCGGCGATCCGCAGGCAGGCCCGTACCCCGCCGAGCGGCTGCACCTTGAGCACCGCAATGTCGGCCGCAGCGAGCGCCACCACCCGCAGCGGGTCGTCCGCGCGCCGGATCGACTCGTCCGCGGCCACGGGTACGTCGATCCGGCGCCGCACCTCGGCCAGCTCCTCCACGGTCGCACACGGCTGCTCGACGTACTCCAGTTCGAACGACCGCATCGCGCGCACCGCCTCGACCGCCTGGTCGACGGTCCAGGCACCGTTGACGTCGATGCGGACGCGCCCGCCCCGGCCGATCGCATCGCGGACCGCCTCGACCCGGGCGAGGTCGTCGGCGAGACTCTGGCCGCGCTCGGCGACCTTGACCTTCGCGGTCGTGCAGCCACCCGACGCGCGGACGATCTCGACGGCGCGTCCAGGACCGACCGCCGGCACGGTGCAGTTCACCGGCACCTGGTCGCGGACCGGGTCCGGCCAGCCGACCTCCGCGGCCTCCATCGAGGCGCGCAGCCAGGGCAGCGAGGTCGGCTCGTCGTAGTCCCAGAACGGGCTGAACTCGCCCCAGCCGGCGGCGCCCTGGAGGAGCATCCCCTCGCGCACGGTCAGCCCGCGGAACCGCGTCCGCATCCCCGTGGCGTAGACGATCTCGGTCACAGCATCGCCCGCAACGTGGCCCGGTCGACCTTGCCGGAGTCGAGCATCGGCAGAGTGGGTACGACGACCAGCTGGCGCGGCGCCCATGCCCGAGGGAGGGTCGCCGAGACGAAGTCGCGCAACGCTTCGAGACCTACTTTTTCCCTTACTGCAAGGAAAGCGACCACCCGGCTCCCCCACTCCTGGTCGTCGGCGCCGACCACCGCGACCTCACCGACGGCCGGGTGCTCGCGCAGCCGCTGCTCGACGGCCGGCAAGGGTACGTTGACCCCGCCGGACACCACCACGTCGTCGGCCCGGCCGAGCACCTCGAGCCGCCCGTCGTCGTCCAGCCGGCCGAGGTCGGGCGTGCGGAGCTGACCGTCGACCAGCGTCTCGGCGGTCAGCTCGGGCCGGTCGCGGTAGCCGTCGAACAGCACCGGACCGAGCAGGTGGATCCGGCCGGTGCTGTCGAGCCGCACCCCGACGCCGTCCAGCGGCACGCCGTCGTAGACGCAGCCGCCGCAGGTCTCGCTCATCCCGTACGTCGTGACGACGCGGACACCGGCGGCCCGGGAGTCGGTCAGGAGCGTGGGGGTGGCGGCGGCTCCGCCCAGGAGTACGTCGTCGAAGGCGGTCAGCGCCGACCTGGACTCCGGGTCCGCGAGCAGCCGGACCAGCTGGGTCGGCACCAGTGAGACGTAGCGCCGAACCCCGTCGGCCATGGCGTCGGCGGCGGCGGCGAACGTCGCGTGCTCGTCGGCGACAACCGGGTCGGTCCCCCCGACCACCGAGCGCAGCAGGACCTGGGCGCCGGCGACGTAGTGCGCGGGCAGCGCCAACAGCCATTGGCCGGGGCCGCCGATCCGGGCCAGCGTCGCGCGCGCCGAGGCGAGCATGGCCGGGCGGGAGAGCACGACGTCCTTCGGCCGGCCGGTCGACCCGGACGTACGCACGACCAACGGGGGCGGCTGCGACGCTCGTACCCAGTCGGCCAGCGCCGCATGCACTGCTCGCGGCGGGCCGGCGAGCGGGTCGAGGGACGTCACGGACGACAAGGCTAGGCGCTGGTCGCGAGCGAGTTGTCAGTGCGCCGTCTCCCGGTCGCCGCCGGAACCGCACTGACAAGTCGCCCGCGAGCCGAACCACTGGGACACAGTCGACGCGGCACAGCCGTTGCTCGACCTTCTCGCCGACCGCTGCCCGGCCGCTGCCCGGCCGCTGCCCGGCCGCTGCCAGACTTGCCGGTCATGGCCACCATTGCCCAATGGGTAGACGGCGCTCGCCCACGCACACTTCCGGCGGCCGTCTCCCCGGTAGTCGCCGGCTCCGGGGCCGCGTACTACGCCGACGGTTTCGTTGCCTGGAAGGCATTGCTGGCCCTGGTCGTGGCGTTGTCGCTGCAGGTCGCGGTCAACTACGCCAACGACTACTCCGACGGCGTACGCGGCACGGACGACGACCGGGTCGGCCCGCAGCGGCTGGTCGGGTCGGGCGCCGCAGCGGCGTCGGCGGTGAAGGCCGCCGCGTTCGCGTCGTTCGGAGTGGCCGCAGTGTGTGGGCTGGTCCTGGCGGCGACGACGGCCTGGTGGCTGGTCGCCGTCGGTGCGGTCGCGATGCTGGCCGCCTGGTACTACACCGGCGGGTCGGCACCGTACGGCTATCGCGGTCTCGGAGAGGTCAGCGTGTTCGTGTTCTTCGGCCTCGTCGCCGTCGTCGGCACGACGTACGTGCAGACCGAGACGGTGACCGGGATGAGTGTCGCGATCGGTGTGGCGGTCGGGGCGTTGGCCTGCGCGATCCTGGTCGCGAACAACCTGCGCGACGCGCCCACCGACAAGGCGGCCGGCAAGCAGACGCTGGCCGTGGTGATGGGCGACCAGAACACCCGGGTGTTTTACCTCGGCCTGCTGGCGGTGGGGTTCCTGGTGCTGTTCGGGATCGGGTGGACGCAGACCCGGTGGGCGTTCCTCGGCCTGCTCGCCGCGCCGCTGGCCGGCCTCGCCGCCCAACCGGTCCGCGACGACGTCACCGGGCCGGGGCTGGTCCGGACTCTCAAGCTGACCGGACTCTGCGAGCTGGTGTACGCCGTCGGCCTGACGGCGGGCCTGGTCATCGCCGCCTGACGGCCCCGCCGACGTCCCGTTGTGGGTGACATCGTTCCAAATCTTTTCTGGTACGGGGGCGCCCCGTTCCACTAGGTCTGGAACGGGGCGCCCCCGTACCAGAAAAAACGGTGGATCAGGCCGGTCAGGTGGGCTCGTGCCACTCGGCGGTGGCGGCGAACTGCTCCAGGGTCTTCGTGTACGGCCCGATGTCGAGCCCGGCGGCGGCCAGCCAGGCGTCGTCGTAGTAGGTGTGGGCGTACCGCTCCCCGCCGTCACACAGCAGGGTCACCACGCTGCCGGACTGACCGGCCGCGCACATCTCGGCGACCAGCCGCAGCGCTCCCCACAGGTTCGTGCCGGTCGAGCCACCCACCAGCCGCCCGGTCAGGGCCGACGCCCACCGCATCGCCGCCATCGAGGCGGCATCGGGTACGGCGATCATCCGATCCACGATCGTCGGCACGAAGCTCGGCTCCACTCGCGGCCGGCCGATCCCCTCGATCCGCGAACCCGTACCCGAGGTGGCAGCCGCGTCTCCGGAGATCCAGGACGGGAAGAACACGGAGTTCTCCGGGTCGACGACGCAGACCCGGGTGTCGAGCCGCTGGAAGCGCACGTACCGGCCGATCGTCGCGCTGGTGCCGCCGGTGCCGGCTCCGACCACCACCCAGGCCGGTACCGGGTGCGCCTCATGCGCCATCTGCTCGAACACCGACTCCGCGATGTTGTTGTTGCCCCGCCAGTCCGTCGCCCGCTCGGCGTAGGTGAACTGGTCCATGAAGTGGCCGCCGCACTCGTCGGCCAGCCGACGCGACTCGTCGTAGATCGTCGCCGGGTCGTCGACCAGGTGGCAGCGCGCGCCGTAGTACTCGATCAGCTCGACCTTCTCCCGGCTGGTCGAGCGTGGCATCACGGCGACGAACGGCAGGCCCAGCAGCCGGGCGAAGTAGGCCTCGCTGACCGCCGTCGACCCCGACGACGCCTCGATCACGGTGGTGCCCTCGCCGATCCAGCCGTTGCACAGCGCGTACAGGAACAGCGAGCGCGCCAGCCGGTGCTTCAGGCTGCCGGTCGGATGCACCGACTCGTCCTTCAGGTAGAGCTCGACGCCCCACTCGACCGGCAGCGGGAACACGTGCAGGTGGGTGTCGGCGCTTCTGTTCGCGTCGGCGTCGACCTTGCGGATCGCTTCGTTGACCCAGGTACGGGTCTCGGGCCGGCCGCGGTCGACGTCCTGGCAGCGCGGCTCAGGACCCATCGACGTCGTCCTCCTTGCGGCGGGCGGACTCGAAACCTTCGCGGACGCGACCGGCCCGGGCCGCCACCGACGCCGCCAGCTCGTCGCGGAGCCGACGCAGGAGTACGAGCGCCAGCACCGCCGACACCGCCAGCGCGATCAGCGCGGTCCACAGCGCCGTGACGACGGTCCGGTCGAGCCACACCGCCGCAACCAGCCAGACCGCCAGCCAGCAGCCGGCGAACAGCACGAGGCGGGCCGTGGTGTAGAGCAGGAACGGCTTCACAGCAGATCAGCGTAGGTCAGCCGGCCAGCACCGACGCCATCAGGGCGGGGTCGACGTTGCCGCCGGACAGCACGGCGACCGTGCGCCCGGCCGGCAGTCGTTCGCGGTGCTCCAGGTAGCCCGCCACCGCGGTCGCGCCGCTCGGCTCGGCCACCAGCCGGGAGCCCAGCGCCAGCTCGCGCATCGCCGCCCGGATGCCGTCCTCCGAGACGGTCACGACGTCGTCGACGTACTCCCGGATGTGCAGCCAGGGCAGCTCACCGACTGGGCTGACCCGCAGCCCGTCGGCGATGGTGCGGTAGGTCAGCTCGACCGGCCAGGTCACCCGCTCCCCGGACCAGAAGCTCTCGGCCAGGTCCCCGGCCAGCTCGGGCTCGACCGCGATCACCCGCGCTTCGGGGCATAGTGCCTTGACCGCGACCGCGACGCCGGAGATGAGCCCGCCGCCGCTCACCGGGACGAGCACGGCGGCCAGGTCGGGCAGGTCCTCGGCGATCTCCAGGCCGAGCGTGCCCTGACCGGCGATCACCGCAGCGTCGTCGTAGGGCGGCACCAGCACCGCACCGCGCTCGGCGGCGACCTGCTCGGCGGTCGCGTCGCGCTGGTCCGGCGAGACGATGATGACCTCGGCGCCGAGCGCCCTGGTCGCGTCGACCTTGACCGCCGGCGCCGCGTTCGGCATCACCACGGTGACGGCGACACCGGCCGCCCGGCCGGCCCAGGCGAGGGCACGGGCGTGGTTGCCGGACGAGTGCGTCACGACCCCGCACGCCCGCTGCTCGGCGGTGAGCAGTGCGACTGCGTTGCTGGCCCCGCGGATCTTGAAGACGCCGATCGGTTGCAGCGACTCGGCTTTCACCGACAACGGCAGGGCGTCGTCGGCCCAGGAGCACGAGAGCACGGGGGTACGGGTGACCAGGCCCTCGATCCGGCGGGCGGCCGCCCGGATGTCATCAATCGTGACCAATCGCATGCAGACATTCTGCTGGCACGACCTACTCTTGTCAGATGGGTAAAGCTCTGCTCGTGGTCGTACCCGTGGTGCTGGCGATCTACTGCCTGATCCAGGTGCTGCAGGCCCGCCATGGCGTACGCGGCCTCCCTCGTTGGGCCTGGGCGGTGCTGATCGTCATGGTGCCGCTCATCGGCGCGATCGCGTGGCTCGTGCTCGGCCGGCCGCAACGGGGCCGCCCGCCCCAGCGGCCGCAACGCCGGACCATCGCCCCCGACGACGACCCCGACTTCCTGCGCGGGCTCGACTACCGGCAGCCCCGCGACCCCACCGACGACTGACCCCGGTCTTCCCCCGTTGAGTGTGACGTTTTCGACGCGACACGCCGGCGTGTCCGTCGAAAACGTCACACTCAACGGGGGCGGGCGGGCAGAACGTCAGCCGACGCCGCCGTACGAATGCAGGCCGCTGGCGAACAGGTTGATGCCGACGTAGTTGAACAGGAACGTCAGGAACGCCGCCAGCGCCAGGTAGGCCGCCTTCCGGCCCTGCCAGCCGGCGGTCGCCCGGGCATGCAGGTACGCCGCGTAGACGACCCAGGTGATGAACGCCCAGACCTCCTTCGGGTCCCAGCCCCAGTAGCGGCCCCACGCGTACTCGGCCCAGATCGGCCCCGCCACCAAGACGCCGAACGTCCACAGCGGGAACGCGAACGCGTGCACCCGGAACGCCACCCGGTCGAGGAATGCCGCCGCCGGCATCCGGCCCACCACACCGCCGAGGGCCCCGACCCGCTCAGCCCGCTCACGGACCAGGTAGAGCACCGAGACGAAGGCACCGACGGCGAACGCCCCACCCGAGAGCGCAGCCGCGGCGACATGGATCACCAGCCAGTACGAATGCAGCGCGGGCACCAGCGGACCGGGCGCGACGTACAGGGCCGGGACCAGCATCGAGGCCGCGAGTACGACGGCCACGAAGGCCGTCACCAGCAGGCCGAGCCAGCGCAGCTTGAACAGCTTGACCGCGACCAGGTAGGCGCCGGTCACCGCCAGCGCACCCGAGGTGTTGAACTCGAACATGTTGCCCCACGGGACCCGCTCGGCCGCAGCCGCGCGGGCGACCACACCGACGAGGTGGATGACGAACGCCAGCCCGGTCAGCGAGAGACCGATCCGGCCGACCACCTCGAAGCGCGACTCGGCCGGGGGCGCCGTGACGTCCGGCGACGGCGGCACCGCCGCCCCGGCGCCGACCAGCTCACGCCGACTCTCGACCGGCGTCTCGACCTGTTGGGCGAACGCCCACTCGGCCACGTGGGCGACCAGTGCCAGCACGTACACCACGGTCGCCGACGCGAACGCGAGGTTGGACAGCGAGCCCCACTCGGTCATGGTCACGACGACTCCTCCTGCTCGGGCTGATCCTTCGCGGGCTCACCGATCGCCGCCACCAGGTCGTCGAGACCGGACGCGAGGTCACCCCCGGACACCCGGTCGAGGCCGGCCGCCTCGACCACGGTACGCCCGTCCGGTCCGCCCCCGGCCACCCGGACCCAGGTGCGCCGCGGCCTGATGTAGAGCGACGTGACCATGCCGGCCAGGCCGAGCAGCACACCGGCCAGCGCGACGCTCTTGCCGGGGGTGTGGCTGACCTGCAGCTGCACAGCCCGGTTCAGCCCGGCGAACGTCACCGACCCGGCCCCGCCCGGGAGCTGCTTGGTCTGCCCGGGCTCCAGCAGCAGCCGGAACGGCTCGCCGTCCTCCTCCATCTGGGTCAGCCCGTCCTTGTCGAGTACGTAGACCGACTGCGGCCGGCCGTCGTCCATGCCGAGGTCGCCGGTGAACCCGGTCAGCACGAGCGCCGGCCGCAGCGCGTCGGGGAACGTCGAGTGCGGGCCACGCTCGGGCGTGATCGCGAACGTCGGCAGGAAGAAGCCCTCGAACCCGATCTGGGTCGGCTGCGCGTCGGGCACCTTCACCACGCCGAACGACGTGTTGGACGAGTCCTGCGGCAGGAACGGCACCGGCCCGCTGAACGCCACGTCCCCGTTGCCGTCCCGTACCGTGACCTCGGGCGCATACCCGTTGCCCACCAGGAAGACCGACGTGCCGCCGATCTCCAGTGGCTCGTTGACGGCCAGCGCCTTGCTCCGTGGATCCGCCCCCGGCTCGGTCAGGTAGCTGAGCGTGGCGTCGAACGACCGGGCGGCGCCGCGCTGCTCGTCACCCATCTCGTAGGTCGCCTCGAACTCCTCGAGGGTGAGCGAGAACGGCACCAGGTCGTCGACGTCGTACAGCGCGCCCGGCTTGAACTCGTCGTACTGCGTCAGGGTGTTGGAGAACCCCTGCCCCTCGGCGAGGTAGGCCCCGCCCTTGAAGCCGAACAGCGCGCCGTACGCCACCCCGGCGAGGACGACGAGCACCGACAGGTGGAACACCAGGTTGCCGGCCTCCCGGTAGCGGCCGCGCTCCGCGGCGAGCACCACCCGACCCGAGTCGTCGGCATAGCGGCGTACCCGGAACCGGGACCGACGCAGGGCCTGCTCGGCGGCGGCGGCGACGTCGTCGACGGCAGCGGCCGAGCTCCATGTACGGTGCTCCGGCAGCCGGGCGAGGTGGCGCGGCGCCGGCGGTGGCTGCGCCCGGAAGCTGCGCCAGTACTGCCGGGTGCGCGGGATGATGCAGCCGACCAGCGACAGCATCAGGAGTACGTAGACCGCGCCGAACCACACCGACGTATAGACGGTGAACAGGCCGAGCCGGTCGTACCACTCCCCGAGCGTCGGGTTGGCCTCGCGGAAGGCGAACACCTCACTCGGGCTCACCGCCTGCTGCGGGATCAGCGAGCCCGGGATCGCCGCCATCGCCAGCAGGAAGAGCAGGATCAGCGCGGTGCGCATCGAGGTCAGCCGACGCCAGGCCCAGCGGCCGAGCTCGAGCGGCGACAGCGCGGACGCCCTGGCCTGCTGGTCCATCACACCACCGTCGAGAAGCTGGTCGTCCAGCCGAGCATCTCCGCGACCAGCTGGTCCCACCAGCCGGTGACCAGCAGCACACCGACCAGGATGAGCATGACCCCACCGACCCGGGTCACCCACTGCTGATGGCGGCGCACGACGCCGACGGCACCGAGCATCTTGCGGAACGCCAACGCGGCAAGGACGAACGGCAGGCCCAGGCCGAGGCAGTAGACGAAGGTGAGGAATGCGCCGCGACCGGCGGACGCTTCGTTGGCGCTGAGCGTGAGCACGGCGCCGAGGGTCGGGCCGATGCACGGGGTCCAGCCCACGCCGAACAGCACGCCGAGCATCGGCGCCGCGGCCACGCCGACCGCGGGCACCCGGTGGAAGCGCACGTCCCGCTGCAGCAGCGGCACCATGCCGAGGAACGCGATCCCGAGCACGATCGTGACGCCGCCCAGGATGCGGGTGATCGTCTGCTGGTGCTCGAGGAGCAGGTCGCCGAGGGCGCCGAACAACGCGCCGTACGACACGAACACCGCGCTGAAGCCGAGCACGAACAGCACCGACCCGAGCAGCATCCGGCCCCGCGCCCGAGCGGACTGCTGAGCCTGTAGGTCGGCACCGGACAGCCCGGTCATGTACGACACGTAGCCGGGGAGCAGCGGCAGCACGCAGGGCGACAGGAACGACACCAGCCCGGCGAGCAGCGCGATCGGCGCGGCCAGTAAGAGCGTGCCGTCGGTGACGGACTCGTGCAACCAGTCGGTCATGTGGCGCCACCACGTATGTCGTCGACGACGCCGACCAGGGTCGACCGGGTCACCTCGCCCGACACCAGCGCGGCGACCCGTCCGTCGGCATCGACCACGATCGTGCTGGGGATGCTCACCGCGCGCGGCTCGAGGCCGAGCAGGGTGGAGCTGTCCGGGTCGTAGATGCTGGGGTACGCGATCTCGTACCGTCGCTCGAATGCCCGCGCCCGGTCCTGCTGACCGTGGTCCTTGACGTTGATGCCGATGAACTGGACGTCGTCACCGGCCAGCTCCGCCGCGGCGGCCTTCAGCTCCGGGGCTTCGGATCGGCACGGGCCGCACCATGAGCCCCAGACGTTGAGCACGACCACCTGCCCGGCGAAGTCGGACAGCGCGACCGGCTCGTCGTCGAGCGACGTCCCACTGATCTGCGGCGCGGCCTTCCGGTCATCGGCTGGCACGATCTGGACCGTACCCGCGCCGGACACGAACCCCTCCGCGCCGCCCCGGGTCTGACTGCAGCCAGACACCGAGGTGGCCACCAGCGTCGCCGCCGCGACCGCGGCGAGGGCACGGCCTGACATGGCGGGTCAGGCTCCCGCACTGAACGACTTGCCGCGGACCGGGAGCAGGTCGGCGGCCGGCTCCGAGTACGCGACGGAGACGATCTCGTCGGCGATGTAGGTGAACGACGTGAGGCTGGCCAGGCTGCACTGCCGCCGCCGTGGGTCGTGCAGGAAGGCGCGCCCCTCGACCGCCGACCGCACGATCCAGATCGGCAGCTGGTGGGACACGACCAGCGCCTCGTGACCTCGGGCGGCGTCGCGCGCGTCGCTCATCGCCGCCAGCATCCGCGGCACGATCTGCCGGTACGGCTCACCCCACGACGGCCGCCACGGGTTGCGCAGGTGCCACCACGACGCCGGCCTGCGCAGCGCGCCGTCACCGACACCGAACGCCTTGCCCTCGAAGTAGTTGCCGGCCTCGATCACCCGGCGGTCGGTGACGATGTCGAGGCCGAGCGCCTTCGAGCTCGGCTGCGCAGTCTCCTGGGCCCGGTCCAGCGGCGACGCCACCAGGTGGGTGATGTCGCGGTCGCGCACGGTCTCGGCGACCCGCTCGGCCATCGCCGTACCCAGCTCGGACAGGTGGTAGTCGGGCAGCCGCCCGTACAGGACGCCGTCGGGGTTGTGCACCTCACCGTGCCGCAGCAGGTGGACGACGGTCGCCCGCCCGGCCGTCGCCCTGCCGGCGGGTCGGTCGTCGTGCGTGCTCATCCAGGTCCCTCGTCGTCGGGTCGAGCAACGGCGGCCGCCGCGGCGGCGTGCGGGACCGCCTCGGCGATGCGGTCGAGCGCAGCGTCGTCGTGCGCGGCGCTGACGAACCACGCCTCGAACGCGCTCGGCGGCAGGTAGACACCGTGCGCCAGCATCGCGTGGAAGAACGCCCGGAAGCGGTGCTGGGCCTGCCGTTGCGCGCCGTCGAAGTCGCGTACGGACGTGACTGCGTCGTCTCCGTCCTCTACGAAGAAGACACTGAAGAGGTTCCCCGCGGCCTGCACGACATGCGGAACGGCCGCCTCGGTGAGCGCCTTCCCGACCAGCTGCTGGACCTGTGCGGCGGCGGCGTCGACCCGGCGGTAGACGTCGGCGGTCGCCAGCCGGAGCGTGGTGAGCCCGGCGGTGACGGCGACCGGGTTCCCCGACAACGTGCCCGCCTGGTAGACGGGTCCGTCGGGCGCCAGCTGCGCCATCAGGTCGGTCCGGCCGCCGAACGCCGCGGCCGGGAACCCGCCCCCCATCACCTTGCCGAACGTCATCAGGTCGGGTCGCCAGCCGTCACCGTCGATGCCGTGGTAGCCGCTGCGGCTGACCCGGAAGCCGGTCATCACCTCGTCGCTGACCATCAGCGCGCCGTGCGCGGCGCAGGTCTCGGCGAGGAACCGGTTGAACCCGGCCTCCGGCGTGACCACGCCCATGTTGCCCGGCGCCGCCTCGGTGATCAGGCCGGCGATCCGGTCGCCGTGCTCGGCGAACGCGGCGGAGACCGCGGCCCGGTCGTTGTACGGGAGGACGAGGGTGGCGGCCGTCGCCGCCGCCGGCACCCCGGGCGTACCCGGTAGCCCGAAGGTGACCACTCCGGACCCGGCCGCCGCGAGCAGGGAGTCGACGTGCCCGTGGTAGCAGCCGGCGAACTTCACCACGAGGTCGCGGCCGGTGACCCCACGGGCCAGCCGGATGGCCGACATCGTCGCCTCGGTGCCGGACGACACCAACCGGACCGAGTCGACCGGCGTACGGTCGACGATCTCCTCGGCCAGCTCGACCTCGGGCCGGGCGGGCGCGCCGTACGACGTGCCGGCGCCGACCGCGCTCTGCACCGCGGCGACCACCTCGGGGTGTGCGTGCCCAAGCAGCATCGGACCCCACGAGCAGACCAGGTCGACGTACTCCCGGCCGTCGGCGTCCACCAGGTACGCGCCGTGGGCCGACGCGATGAAACGCGGGGTGCCGCCGACCGCGCCGAACGCGCGCACCGGGGAGTTGACCCCTCCCGGCGTCACCGCGCGAGCGCGGTCGAACAGCTGCTGGGAGTGCGGCGCGTCGGCGGGGTACGGCATCACCGAGCCATTGTCGCCTGCACGGCCGGCCGGCTCCACCCGGGGTCACGGTGGCCTACGCGGCGTCTGTAAACGCCTGTGACACTCGGTGTGCAAGATGGGTCACATCCGGATAGACCGCGTCATGACCGTCGCGTAACCTCGTTCCCTGGGTGTCGTTGACCAGGCACGAGGGATGAACCGTGCGAAACGGACACGTGGAGTAACCGGAGGGAACGTAGATGGGACAGGGACGCCGACGGCGCACGCCGCGCTGGCGAAAGGCGACGGCTCTGCTGCCGCTCGTACTGCTCTCCGGAGCGTGGTCCGCCAACGCCGCGTCTGACCGGACCCCCGAGACCGAGCAGGACTCGGGTGTTCCCGGCGTGCCGACCGTCCCGGCCGAGATCTTCGACGAGCCCGCCAGCGTCGCGCTGCCGGAGGGCACCGGCAAGCCCGGGTCGGCGACCAGCCTCGCGTACACGCCGTTCGACGGCTCCCGTGGTTCCGCGGCCGGACCGGCCGTCGCCGACAACGGCATCCCCACCTCCGCCCTGCTCGCCTACAAGCGGGCGGCCGACATCCTGAACCAGGCCGACCCGGCCTGCCACCTCGACTGGTCGCTGGTCGCCGCGATCGGCAAGGTCGAGTCCGACCACGGTCGCTACGCAGGCAACGCGCTGAACGACGACGGCCGGGCCGTGCCCGGCATCTACGGCGTGCCGCTGACCGGCGCCGGCAACATCGCCCGGATCACCGACAGCGACGGCGGCGCGCTCGACCGCGACGTCTCGTACGACCGCGCGGTCGGCCCGATGCAGTTCATCCCGGGCACCTGGCGGCTGGTCGGCGTCGACTCCGACTTCGACGGCAAGAAGGACCCGCAAGACATCGACGACGCGGCGACGGCAACGGCGGTCTACCTGTGTGCAGGTGCCGGCGACCTGTCCACCGATGCCGGCCAGCGCGCCGCGGTGCTGCGCTACAACCACAGCCAGAGCTACGTCGACCTGGTCCTCTCGATCGCCCAGGCGTACGCCAGCGGCAACTACGCGCCGGTGCCTAACGGCACCCCGACGACGACCACGCTGACCCTGGCCAAGCCAGCCCCGAAGGCCAAGCCGGCCAAGGCCAAGGCCAGCAAGAGCGGCAAGCAGAGCAGCGCGGCCCCGGCCACGACCAAGTCCGACAACCGTTCCAGCGAGCCGAGCACCAGCGGCGGGTCGAGTGAGCCGAGCACCGGTGGTGGCGGCAGCAGCGGCGGGTCCAATGACGGCGGTGACTCGACCACGACTCCGGCGCCCCAGGCTCCCGAGCCGGTCACGAAGGTGGTCGAGAAGCTCGAGACCCTCAGCGAGGCGACCGCGTTCTGCGCCAAGGGGCTGCAGGACAAGACCGGCGTCACCCAGAAGATGATCGACGCGTGCGGCGCCGAGCTGGTGGGCAAAACCGTCGCGGAGGCGACCAGCCTGCTCAGCGGTCCGCTCAAGGACGTCCTCGGCCGTCTTGGGCTCAGCGACCTGCTCTGCCTCGGCATCCTCTGCTGATCCCCGCCGACCCGTCCTCTCCCGATGAGTGTGACGACTTCGACGCGACACGCCGGCGTGTCTGTCGAAGTCGTCACACTCATCGGGTCGGGGTCAGCGGATCAGGTGGGCGGCTTCGGTGGCCCAGTAGGTCAGCACCACGGACGCGCCGGCCCGCCGGACCGACGTCAGCACCTCCACGATCGAGGCCTCGCGGTTGATCCAGCCGTTCGCGGCGGCGGCCTCCACCATGGCGTACTCGCCAGAGATGTTGTACGCACCGACCGGCACGTCGACCTCGGCCCGGACCGCCGCGACCACGTCGAGATAGCCCAGCGCCGGCTTCACCATCACCAGGTCGGCACCCTCCTCGACGTCGAGGCGCGCCTCCCGGATCGCCTCGACGGCGTTGGCCGAGTCCTGCTGGTAGGTCCGCCGGTCGCCCTCCAGTGAGGAGGCGACCGCCTCCCGGAACGGGCCGTAGAACGCCGAGGCGTACTTCACGGCGTACGCGAAGATGCCGGTGTCGGTGTGCCCGGCGGCGTCGAGCACCGACCGGACGTGCCCGACCTGGCCGTCCATCATGCCGCTCGGGCCGAGCAGGTGCGCCCCCGCCTCGGCCTGCGCGACGGCCATCCGGCCGTAGGCCTCGAGCGTCGCGTCGTTGTCGACCCGGCCGTCGGGAGTGAGTACGCCGCAGTGCCCGTGGTCGGTGAACTCGTCGAGGCACAGGTCGGCCATCAGCACGGTCGCGTCACCGACCTCGGCGGCGACCTCGCGGAGCGCGACGTTGAGGATGCCGTCAGGGTCCACGCCACCGGAGCCGGTCGCATCCTTGGCCAGCGGCACGCCGTACAGCATCAGCCCGCCGACGCCGGCCGCCACCGCCTCGACCGCGGCTTTGCGCAACGAGTCGCTGGTGTGTTGGACGACGCCCGGCATGCTGGCGATCGGCACCGGTTCGGTCGCACCTTCGCGGACGAACATCGGCAGCACCAGGTGGCGCGGCTCGACGCTGGTCTCGGCGACCATCCGGCGCATCGCCGGGGTCGTACGCAGGCGGCGCGGCCGCTGTGCGGGGTAGCCCATGTCGGGAGTTCCCTCTCTGGCTCAGGTCGCCTTGCGGCGGGCTCCGTTGCGACGCTCCGAGGGCCGGGTGACCGGCTCGCCCGCGTCGATCATCGACAGTCGACGGGCCGCCCCGAACTCGGCGAGCGCGTCGGTCAGGTCCTCGATCGACGGCGATGGCGCCATCACGTCGACCCGCAGGCCGTGCTCCTCGGCGGTCTTGACGGTCGCCGGACCGATGCACGCGATCACCGTCGACGCATGTGGCTTGCCGGCGATGCCGACCAGGTTGCGCACCGTCGACGAGGACGTGAAGACGACGGCGTCGAACTTGCCGGTCTTGATCGCCTCGCGGGTCGGCGCCGGCGGCGGGGCCGCGCGCACCGTGCGGTAGGCGGTGACGTCGTCACACTCCCACCCGAGCTCGTGCAGACCGGCCACCAGCGTCTCGGTGGCGATGTCGGCACGCGGCAGGAACACCCGGTTGATCGGGTCGAGGACCTCGTCGAACGGCGGCCACTCCTCGAGCAGCCCGCGGGCGGACTGCTCACCGGACGGCACCAGGTCGGCGCGGATCCCCCACGCGGCAACGGCTTCTGCGGTCTTGTCGCCCACCGCCGCGATCTTCAGACCGCTGAACGCGCGGGCGTCGAGACCGTACTCGTCGAACTTCTCGCGCACCGCCTTGACCGCGTTGACGGACGTGAACGCGATCCATTCGTACCGGCCCTCGACCAGCCCGCGGATCGCCTTGTCCATCTGCTGCGGGTTGCGCGGCGGCTCGACCGAGATGGTCGGAACCTCCTCCGGCACGCCACCTTGCTCGCGGAGCCGGACCGACAACGACGCGGCCTGCTCCTTGGTGCGCGGCACCAGCACCCGCCAGCCGAACAGCGGCTTGGTCTCGAACCACGACAGCGTCGCCCGGAGGTCGACGACGTCGCCGACCACGGTGACCGCCGGCGCCTTGACCTTGGCTGCCCGAGCGTCCGCGGCGATGCCCGCGAGCGTCGACACCACCGTGTGCTGCGACGTGGTCGTGCCGACGCTCGTCATCGCCACCGGCGTCTCCGGAGACCGGCCGGCCTGCACCAGACGCTCGGCGACCTCGCGGATCGACCCGACTGCCGACAGCAGCACCAGGGTCTGGTCGTTGCCGTAGCGCGACCAGTCGATCTTGCTCTCCGCGACGTTGACGACAGCCACCTCACGCCGGGTGCGTGTGGTCAGCGGCACACCGGCGTACGCGGCGACCCCGGTGACCGCCGAGACGCCCGGCACGATCTCGAAGCCGACGCCCGCCTTGACGCACGCCTGCGCCTCCTCCGGCCCGGTGGCGTACAGCCACGGGTCGCCGGTGAGCAGGCGGACGACATGGACGGCGCCCTTCGCGGCGCGTACGACGACCTTGCCGCGCGAGGCGTGGGTCAGCGGCTGGCCGTCCTCACCGAACCCGCCGTCGACCACCTCGCCGGTGAAGTCGGGACGCACCGTGCGCAGCAGGTCGGCATGCGCGGCGGACTCGGTCACGACCACGTCGGCGTCGCGGATGACCTCCAGTGCCCGCAGCGTGAGCAGGTCGGGGTCGCCGGGGCCGGTGCCCACGAACGACACGAATCCCGACGGCCTGGCCGGTTTGGCCGCCGACCCCTTCTTCGCCGTCGCCGGCTTGCGCACCGTCGATGCCGTGGTCCGCGCCGACGACGTCGTGGTGGTCTTGGCGGAGGTCGTCTTGCGGGCGGGCGCGCTCTGCACCGACGCCCGGCTCTTGCGAGTCGTCGTGGTGGACGTGGTGGTCGTGGTGCTGCTGGTCACTACGCTCTTCTTCTTTCTGGCTGGCCGTGGGGCGGTCATGGCACTCGCTCCCCGACAAGGGCGGCGGCACCTTCGGCGAGCATCTCCTTGGCCAGGCTGCGGCCGAGGTCTGCTGCCTGTGTCACGACGCCTGTCGTGGACATCCTGATCAGCTGCGTCCCGTCGACTGCTGCGACGACGGCACGGAGCCAGATTTCCTCGCCTTGGTCCCCTAATGCAACTTCGGCGAGTGCGCCGACCGGTGCGGAACACCCGGCCTCGAGGGTTTCGAGGAGGCTGCGCTCGGCGCTGACCGCTGCTCGCGACGCCGGGTCGTCGAGCGCGGTACGGAGCAACGCGGTCAGGTCGACGTCGTCGCGGCGGCACTCGACGGCGAGCGCACCCTGGCCGGGAGCCGGGAGCATCTGCAGCGGGTCGAGGGTCTCGGTGACCTCGTCCAGCCGGCCGAGCCGGCCGAGCCCGGCGCGGGCCAGCACGACGCCGTCCACCTCGCCGGACGTGACGCGCCCGATGCGGGTGTCGACGTTGCCGCGCACCGGCACCACGTCGAGCCCGAGGCCGAGCGCGTGCAGCTGGGCGGCCCGGCGGGGTGAGCCGGTGCCGACCCGCGATCCCACCGGCAGCTCGCCGAGGGTGAGACCGTCGCGGGCCACCAGGACGTCGCGGGCGTCGGCCCGGGTCGGCACCGCCGCCAGGGTGAGACCGTCGGCGGCGCCGGTGGGCAGGTCTTTCAGCGAATGCACCGCGATGTCGACCCGGCCCGCCAGTAGGGCGTCACGCAGGGCGCCGACGAACACGCCCACGCCCCCGAACTCGGTGAGCGGCCGCGTGTCGACGTCGCCGGTCGTGGTGATCTCGACCAGCTCGGCCGGTCGCCCGGTGGCCGCGGTGAGCTGGTCGGCGACCAGCTGTGACTGGGCCGTCGCCAGCCTGCTGGCCCGGGTGCCGATGCGCAGCGGGGCGCCGGCGGACTGCTGGGTCACTCGCCCTCCTCGGTCACCTGGGTCGGCGCGTCGATGCGGGTGACGGCGTTGACCGCGTCCGGGTCGAGCGCGAACAGCTCGGCCAGCGCATCGGCGTACGAAACGGCCGACGGCTTGCTGGCCAGCTCCTTGATCCGCACCGTCGGCGAGTGCAGCAGCTTGTCGGCGACCCGGCGGACGGTCTGCTCGACCTCGGCGCGGGTGACCGGGTCGAGCTCGGGCAGCCGACCGGTCAGCCGTTGCAGCTCGGCGTCCACGACGTTGGTGGCGAGGCTGCGCAGCGCGACCACGGTGGGCGTCACCTGCGCCGCCCGCCGCGCGGCGGCGTACGCCACGACCTCGTCGGCGACGATCTGGCGTACGGCCTCGACGTCGACCGCACCCTCGCCCGAGCTCAGCCGCTCGGCCAGGTCGGCCAGCGCCACCAGGTGGACGTTCGGCAGCTCGGCGACCATCGGGTCGACGTCGTGCGGCAGCGCCAGGTCGACGATGGTGAGCGGGTGGTCGGGGTCGCGCAGGGCGAGCGCCTCGCGATGGACCATCAGGTGGGTGGAACCGGTGCAGCTGATCACCACGTCGGCGGCGGCGATCTCGGTGGGCAGGGCGGTCAGCGGCACCGCGACACCGCCGGCTGCGCCCGCGAGCCGTGCGCCGCGCTCCGGTGTGCGGTTGGCGACCACGACCTGGCCGGCTCCCCGCCGTACGGACGTCGCCGCCGCGAGCCCGGCCATCGACCCGGCTCCGACCACGAGGACGCGGCGGCCGGTGACGTCACCCTCCACCTGGTCGAGGGCGACCGACACCAGGGACTGCCCGGCGCGGTCGATGTCGGTCTCGGCATGAGCACGCTTGCCGACGCGCAACGCCTGCTGGAACACCACGTTGAGGGCGCTCGACAGCGACCCGCTGTCTTGCCCCCGGCGCAGCGCCGCGCGCACCTGGCCGAGGATCTGCGCCTCGCCGACGACCATCGAGTCGAGGCCGGCGGCGACGGCGTACAGGTGCGCGACGGCACCTTCGTCGTAGTGGACGTACAGGTGGGGTGCGACCTCGAGCCGTGACTCACCGGCGCGCGCCGCGAGCGACTCCGACAGCGCCTCGACGCTGCCATGGAAGCGGTCGACCTCGGCGTACACCTCGACCCGGTTGCAGGTCGAGATCACGGCCACCTCGCTGACGTAAGCACACTCGCTGACGTCGGACACCAGCTTCGAGATGCCGTCGGCGTCGAGCGCAACCCGTTCCAGCACCGACACCGGTGCCGAGCGATGGGACACTCCCACGACCAGAACGCTCACGCCGTGTCCACCTCCAGCGCCTCGACGCCGTCGTCGAGTGCTGCGGCGGCCGCGCCACCGGCGGCCAGGGCCTTGCGCTGCTCGTGGTAGGCGAGGATCTGCAGCTCGATGGACAGGTCGACCTTGCGGACGTCGACGCCGTCGGGGACGGACAGCACCGCGGCGGCGAAGTTGAGGATGCTGGTGACGCCGGCCGCCACCAGGTCGTCACACACCTGCTGGGCGGCGCCGGCCGGAGTGGCGATGACGCCGATCGCGACGCGGTGCTCGTCGATGATCTGCTGCAGCGTGGCGTACGCCTCGATCTGCAGGTCGCCGACGGTCTCGCCCACCCGCTTCGGGTCGGTGTCGACGAGCGACACCACCCGGAACCCGCGGGAGGCGAAGCCCGAGTAGTTGGCCAGCGCGTGACCGAGGTTGCCGATCCCGACGATCACGACCGGCCAGTCTTGGGTCAGGCCGATCTCGCGGGCGATCTGGTAGCGGAGGTACTCGACGTCGTACCCGACGCCGCGGGTGCCGTACGACCCGAGGTAGGACAGGTCCTTGCGCAGCTTGGCGGAGTTGACGCCAGCCGACGTCGCGAGGTCCTCGCTCGACGCCGTCGCGATCCCCCGCTCCGACAACGCCGTGAGCGTGCGCAGGTAGAGCGGCAGCCGGGCGACCGTCGCCTCGGGGATGCCGCGCTCGACGCGGTCCTCCCGGGCGCCGTTACGCCGGCTGCGCGATGGGGTCGAAGACGTCACTGTGCTCCTGGCACCGCACACCGGGACGGACTCGGCGATCGGGCCTACGAGGTGGCGGTGAACCCACTCTAGGAGCTTGTGAACGTGAGAACAAAATCGATGCGAGCCGTGAGACAGGCCCAGGTGAGCCACCTCACGATTTGATGTTCCACCCCGATCTCGGACCTTCCGCCCAGGGTGGCGGGGCGCCTACCTTCGCCCGATTCCAGCAAACGGGGCGGGAAGTCCTTGGGCTGGTCGCGGACCCGAGGCCGTTGGCCGA
>JBOHDE010000043.1:0-21924 GCA_050699035.1 Nocardioidaceae bacterium
AGTCGCGTGTCATGTGGTGGGCGTGACGCCGCGAGGCCGATGACACGCGACTGGGGGCGGTGACCGGGTCCTGGCGGCCGGACCCGCCTGCATTGCGCGGACACCTGTCGGCAGATCGCGTCCGGCGGGCGGATCCGTGTGCATTCTGCGGACACATGTCGGCAGACGACGACCCGGACCGATCTCGGCGTGTCTGGGCGACTTCACCCCTCGAACCGTCACTTTGGGCCCCGATTCCGGGCTCAGAATGTCGGTTCGGAGGGTGACGTGGTGGCCGGCGGGCACGGGCGAACATTTCCCCGGACACTGGTGCGACGCCAGCCCCCGAAACGCTCGGGTCCGGTTTGTCCCTACCGAACGCGCCAGTCAACGGCAGCAGAGCCCGAGGTCCACACACACGGTCAGTGGAACCTCCATCAGGCGATCCTTGCCGGCAACTCCCCCGCAGGACGCCATTTGCACTCGTCACGTCCGAGTGCTAAAACTGGGCTAGCACTCTCATCACGAGAGTGACAAGTACCTGGGCCGGATCGATCGAGGCCTCGGGTCGTCGCGGAAGGGCTCGTGGCGATGCGGGGTCCGCCGTCGCGGGCATCGAGCCGGGCTGTTTCCGTTGCCCCGACGCGGGAGGACTCGCGGAGTTATGCCAAAACTCATTGCATTCAACGAGGAGGCACGGCGCGGTCTCGAGCGTGGCATGAACACGCTCGCCGACGCCGTGAAGGTGACGCTCGGTCCCAAGGGCCGCAACGTCGTCCTCGAGAAGAAGTGGGGCGCACCGACGATCACCAACGACGGTGTCTCCATTGCCAAGGAGATCGAGCTCGAGGACCCGTACGAGAAGATCGGTGCCGAGCTCGTCAAGGAAGTTGCCAAGAAGACCGACGACGTCGCCGGTGACGGCACCACGACGGCCACCGTGCTCGCCCAGGCGATGGTGCGCGAGGGTCTGCGCAACGTCGCGGCCGGTGCCAACCCGATGGCGCTCAAGCGCGGCGTCGAGACTGCGGTCGAGGCCGTCAGCGAGCAGCTGCTCGGGATGGCCAAGGACGTCGAGACCAAGGCGCAGATCGCCTCCACCGCCTCCATCTCCGCCGGTGATGTCAGCGTCGGAGAGATCATCGCCGAGGCGATGGACAAGGTCGGCAAGGAAGGTGTCATCACTGTCGAGGAGAGCAACACCTTCGGGCTCGAGCTCGAGCTCACCGAGGGCATGCGCTTCGACAAGGGCTACATCTCGCAGTACTTCATGACCGACGCCGAGCGCATGGAGGCGGTGCTCGAGGACGCGTACGTCCTGATCGCCAACTCCAAGATCGGCAGCGTCAAGGACCTGCTCCCGCTGCTCGAGAAGGTCATGCAGTCCGGCAAGCCGCTGCTGATCATCGCCGAGGACGTCGAGGGTGAGGCCCTGGCCACACTGGTCGTCAACAAGATCAAGGGCACGTTCAAGTCCGCTGCGGTCAAGGCGCCCGGCTTCGGTGACCGCCGCAAGGCCATGCTTCAGGACATCGCGATCCTGACCGGTGGCCAGGTGATCAGCGAGGACGTCGGCCTCAAGTTGGAGACCGCCGGTCTCGAGCTGCTCGGCCAGGCCCGCAAGGTCGTGCTGACCAAGGACGAGACGACTATCGTCGAGGGCTCCGGCGACGGCGACCAGATCTCCGGTCGGGTCAACCAGATCCGCGCCGAGATCGAGAAGAGCGACTCCGACTACGACCGCGAGAAGCTGCAGGAGCGGCTGGCCAAGCTGGCCGGTGGCGTTGCGGTCATCAAGGTCGGCGCGGCCACCGAGGTCGAGCTGAAGGAGCGCAAGCACCGCATCGAGGACGCCGTGCGCAATGCGAAGGCGGCCGTCGAGGAGGGCATCGTCGCCGGTGGCGGCGTGGCCCTGGTGCAGGCATCGGACGCGGCCTTCGAGAAGCTCGACCTGTCGGGCGACGAGTCCACTGGTGCCAACATCGTCAAGCTCGCTGTCGAGGCTCCGCTGAAGCAGATCGCCGTCAACGCCGGCCTCGAGGGCGGCGTCGTGGCGGAGAAGGTGCGGGGACTCGCGGCCGGCCACGGGCTCAACGCGGCCACCGGCGAGTACGTCGACATGATCGCCGAGGGCATCATCGACCCGGCCAAGGTCACCCGCTCGGCGCTGCAGAACGCCGCATCCATCGCGGCGCTGTTCCTCACGACGGAGGCCGTGGTGGCCGACAAGCCCGAGAAGGCGGCGCCTGCTGGTGGCGCGCCTGACATGGGCGGCATGGGCGGCATGGACTTCTGAGTCCAGCCAACCGCTAGCAACACCGCCGAAGGGGCGGTCCCGGGTCACCGGGGCCGCCCCTTCGGACGTACTCATGGAGGCACCGGGTCGGTACTGTCGCGCGTATGACCCCGGTGGAGAAGGCAGACCTGCTGCGGCGGCTGCACACCGATCCTGAGCTGCTGGTCCTGGTCAACGTCTGGGACGTCGTGAGCGCCACGCTGGTGGCCGGCCTGCCGGGCTGCCGGGCACTGGCCACGGCCAGCCACTCGATCGCCGCGTCCCGCGGCTATGCCGACGGCGAGCAGATACCCGTCGAGGAGATGATCGACGCTGTCGGCCGGATCGCCGCCGCGGTCGACCTTCCGGTGACCGCCGACCTCGAGGCGGGTTACGGCGACGTCGGCTCGACGGTCCGCAGGGCCATCGCCGTCGGCGTCGTCGGCGGCAACATCGAGGACAAGATGCAGCCGCTCGTCGACTCGGTCGCCGGCGTCGAGGCGGCCGTCGCCGCCGGGTCGGCCGAGGGCGTGCCGTTCGTGCTCAACGCCCGCACCGACGCGTTCCTGAAGGCCGCCGACCGGGACCGCGAGGACATGCTGGCGGACGCCATCGAGCGGGGCCGTGCCTATCTCGACGCCGGCGCCGACTGTGTGTTCGTACCCGGCAAGCTGGATGCGCCGACGGTCCAGCGGCTGGTCGAGGGCATCGGTGAACTCAAGGTCAGCGTGATCGCCTTTCCGGGGTCGTTGCCGCAGTCCGAGCTGGCCGCACTCGGGGTGGCGCGGATGTCGCTGGGCCCGTGGAGCCAACGGGTTGCCCTGGCCGGACTCAAGGCGATGGGTGCCGACGTGCTCACCGGTGGTGACCTCCCCGCCACCGAGATCCTGGCCTGACGGCTGGTCGCGACGGCGCGGAACAGATCAGGGTCGACCGAGGGGGAATCCCGATCTCGGCGTCCGCCGGCGGCTGCCTAGACTCGGTGACGACCGCACAGCCGTACGGCGTCATCGTTTTCTGCACCATCCCGAGGGGGGATCGTGACCAGCGTGTCCACGTCCAGCACAGCCGTCGAACTACAACCGGCAGCCCGCACCGTCGGCCTGTCGAAGGTGTACGGCCACGGGGAGGCGGAGGTGGTCGCGCTCGACGACGTGAGCATCGAGCTCGCCCGCGGGGAGTTCACCGCGATCATGGGGCCGTCCGGCTCCGGCAAGTCGACCCTGATGCACTGTGCGGCGGCCCTGGACGCGGCGACCTCCGGCCAGGTGTTCCTCGGCGACACCGAGCTGTCCTCGCTCGGCGACAAGGAGCTGACCAACCTGCGTCGCGACCGGATCGGCTTCGTCTTCCAAGCGTTCAACCTCGTCCCGACGCTGACCGCCGACGAGAACATCCTGCTGCCCCTCGCGATCGCCGGACGCAAGCCCGAGCAGGACTGGTACGACACCGTCATCGACACCGTCGGGTTGCGCGACCGGCTCGACCACCGGCCCAACGAGCTGTCCGGCGGTCAGCAGCAGCGGGTCGCCTGCGCCCGCGCGCTGGTCAGCCGGCCGCAGGTGATCTTCGCCGACGAGCCGACCGGCAACCTCGACTCGCACTCCGGCGAAGAGGTGCTGAAGTTCCTCCGCCGCTCGGTCGACGAGTTCGGCCAGACCATCGTGATGGTCACCCACGACCCGGTGGCGGCCGGCCACACCGACCGCATCGTCTTCCTCGCCGACGGCCGGGTCGTCGACGAGATGCGTGAGCCCACCGCCGAACGCGTACTCGAGCGGATGAAGAGCTTCGACCCGCGTACGTCGGCCCCCGTCGAGGCCTGAGCATGCTGCGAGCAGCATGGAAAAACCTCTTCGCGCGCAAGCTCAGACTCGTGATGAGCGGGTTCGCGATCGTGCTCGGCGTGGCGTTCGTCGCCGGGTCGTTCATCTTCTCCGACACGCTGAACAAGGCGTTCGACGCGATCTTCGCGGGCAGCGTCGGGGACGTCGTGATCCGGCCCGAGGGATCCAAGGGCGACGAGACGCCGAGCACCCTGACGATCCCCGCGTCGGTCGTCGACCTTGCCGCCGGCGTCGACGGTGCAGCCCGCGCCGACGGCAACGTCTCGACGTTCGGCGTCTTCGTGGTCGGCACGGACGGCAAGGTCATCGGTGCGCAAGGCGCGCCCGGCATCGGCGTCAACTACAACGACGCGCCGGCGGCCCGGGACCAGGAGGGTCTGACGCTGCGGAAGGGCCGCGCGCCCGAGGGACCCGGTGAGATCGCGCTCGACTCGGCTACCGCCGACAAGGCCGGGTACGACGTGGGCGACGAGGTCCCGCTGGTCAGCTCCGGCGAGCAGCCGACGATGCGGGCCGAGCTGGTCGGCATCGCCGACTTCGCCGGCGGCAGCCTGGCCGGCGCCAGCCTGACGATCTTCGAGACCAAGGAGGCGCAGGACCTCTTCCAGCAGGGTAAGGACGCGTACACCGACGTCTGGGTGACGGCCCAGGACGGTGTCAGTCAGACCGAGCTGCGTGACAACGTGCGGGCGGTGCTCCCGGCGGGCGTCGAGGCGGTCACCGGTGACCAGGCCGCGGACGAGGTCGCCAGCGACGTCACCGAGGCGCTCGGGTTCATCACGACGTTCCTGCTGGTGTTCGCCGCCGTCGCGTTGTTCGTGGGCAGCTTCATCATCGTCAACACGTTCTCGATCCTGGTCGCCCAGCGCAGCCGTGAGCTCGCGCTGTTCCGGGCCCTCGGCGCCAGCCGCCGGCAGGTGACGCGGTCGGTGCTGTTCGAGGCGCTGGCGATCGGGCTGGTCGGTTCGACCCTCGGCCTGGCCCTGGGGTTCGGTCTGGCCCAGGGGCTGAAGGCGATCTTCGCGACGTTCGGGCTGGACCTGTCGGGCAGTGCGTTGGTCTTCGAGTGGCGGACGGCGGTCGTGGCGTACGCGGTCGGCCTGGTCGTGACCACGGTTGCGGCGTACCTGCCCAGTCGGCGGGCCAGCCGGATCCCGCCGGTGGCGGCGCTGCGCGACGACGTCGCCCTGCCGGAGTCGTCCATCCACCGGCGCATGGTCGTCGGCCTGACGATGGTCGCGCTCGGGGCTGTCGGCATGGGCGTCGGCCTGTTCACGGACGTCGACTGGGCTGCGTGGTACGTCGGCGGTGGCGTGCTGCTGGTGCTGCTGGGCGTCGCGCTGACCAGCCCGGTGATCGGCCGCCCGGTGGTCTCGGTGATCGGTCTGCTCTACCGACGGATGTTCGGTCCGGTCGGCCGGCTCGCGGAGCAGAACGCCGTACGCAACCCTCGTCGCACCGCGGCGACCGCATCAGCCCTGATGATCGGCCTCGCGCTGGTGTCGACGATGGCGGTGGTCGGCCAGTCGGCGAAGGCCAGTGTGGACGAGGCGGTGGCGAAGAACCTCACCGCCGACTACGTCGTGTCGAACGCGATCACGGTGCCGTTCTCGCCGCGGGTGGCCGATCAGGTGGCCGACGTGCCGGGTGTGCAGACCGTGTCCCGGTTCCGCTACGCACCGGCCGAGGTCGACGGCGAACGCGCCGCCGTCGGGGCGTCCGACGCGAGCATGTTCACCGAGGCGCTGGACGTGGATATCCCGCAGGGAGACATCGGCGACCTGCGCGGTGACGCCGTGTTCGTCGAGCAGGACCGGGCCAAGGACAAGGGCTGGTCGCTCGGTGACAAGGTCGGCATCGAGCTGCCGGCCGGCGCCAAGGAGTACGAGATCGCCGGCACCTTCGAGGCCAGCCCGGGCATCGCCACGGCGTACGTGATGTCGCTCGAGGCACTCGAAGCGGGTGGCGTCGCCGCACAGGACAACTTCGCGTACGTCGTCCGCGAGCCCGGCGCAGACCGGGTCGCAGTGCGGGAGGACATCGAGCAGGTCATCGCGGACCTGCCGACGGTGACCCTGAAGGACCAGGCGGAGTTCGCCGAGGAGCAGCGTGCACCGGTCGACCAGCTGCTCACGCTGATCTATGCGCTGCTCGGCCTCGCGATCATCATCGCCGTGCTCGGCATCGTCAACACGCTGGCGCTGTCGGTGATCGAGCGCACCCGGGAGGTCGGCCTGCTCCGCGCGGTCGGAGTCTCGCGTCGGCAGCTGCGCACCATGGTCCGTCTGGAGTCGATCGCGATCGCGTTGCTCGGCGCGACCTTGGGCGTCGTGCTCGGGGTGGTGTTCGGCGTCGTGCTGATGGAGTCCCTGGCCGACGAGGGGCTGACCGCGGTGCGGGTGCCGGTCGCCCAGCTGCTCGCCTTCGTGGTCGCGGCCGGGTTGGTCGGCGTGCTCGCGGCCGTGTTCCCGGCTCGCCGCGCGGCCAAGCTCGACGTACTCCGCGCCATCACCACGGAGTAGCCCCCGCGCGATGTCGACGCGCCGCGTGGCGGACGGTCCGTCGGGCCGCCGCGACCGACGTCGAATTTTGCCCAATTGGGCAAAGTTCGACCTCGAACCGGCGTGGACCGGGTCGAATTTTGCCCAATTGGGCAATTTTCTACGCACCGTGGCCCGGCGACTCGAGCGCACCCCGCACCGTCCTGCCCGGGGAGGGACCGACGCCGGGGCTCACTTCCTCCCAGGACTCCGGACTGGTCAGGCGGTGAGGAGGGGCGGGCGGAGGGTGGACCAGCCCGCGGCCTGCTCGTACGCCTGGGCCGCCGCCAGCACGCGGGCGTCGGCGTGTCGCGGGCCGACGATCTGCAGTCCCACCGGCAGTCCGTCGGACGTGCGGCCGCAGGGCACGGTGATCGCCGGCTGCTGGGTGAGGTTGAAGGGGTACGTGAACGGGGTCCAGCTTGTCCAACGGGGCTGCGCCGACCCGCGCGGTGTCTCGACGCCGGCCTCGAACGCGGCGATCGGCATGGTGGGCGTGACCAACAGGTCGTACCGCTCGTGGAACGTCCCCATGACGACGCCAAGCCGCATCCGCTGCGCCACCGCCTCGAGGTAGTCCAGCGCCGTCATCGCGCGCCCCTGCTCACAGACCTCGATCAGGCCGGGGTCGAGCTCGGCGCGTTGCTGCTCGGTCAGGTGCTCGGTCGCCTTCGCCGCGCCGGAGAACCACAACCCGTGGAACGACTCGACCGGGTCGTCGAAGCCCGGGTCGGCCGCGTCCACCCGAGCGCCGAGCTGAGCGAGCACGTCCACCGCTGACTTCACCAGCGCCGCGACCTCTGGGTCCACGTCGGCGTACCCGAGGTCGGCGCTGTAGGCGATGCGCAGGCCGGAGACCCCGTCGGCCAGCGCGGCGGCGAACGTGCCCGTGGGCGGCGCCATGGCGGACCAGTCCCTCGAGTCCGGGCCCGTCACGACGTCGAGCAGCAGCGCGGCGTCCGCCACGGTCCGGGTCAACGGCCCGACATGGGCCAACGTGCCGAACGGGCTCGACGGGTAGAGGGGCACCCGACCGTACGTGGCCTTCATGCCGACCACGCCGCAGAAGCTGCCCGGGATCCGTACCGACCCGCCGCCGTCGGTGCCGATGGACAACGGGCCCATCCCGAGGGCGACCGCTGCGGACGCTCCACCGCTCGACCCGCCGGCCGTGCGCTCCGGGTCCCACGGGTTGCGGGTGACCCCGGTCAGCGGGCCGTCGGTGACGCCCTTCCAGCCGAGCTCGGGGGTCGTGGTCTTGCCGACCAGCACCGCGCCGCTCTCGTGCAGCCGCGCGACACTCGGCGCGTCCTCGTCCCATGCCTGGTCGGGGTCGACACTGAGCGAGCCACGCCGGGTCGGCCAGCCGCGGGTCAACAGCAGGTCCTTGATCGACGTGGGTACGCCGTCCACGGGCCCTCGCGGCGCACCCGTCGACCAGCGCTGCTCGGCGGCCTGCGCCTGGGTCATCGCGGAGTCGGCGTCGACCAGGCAGTACGCGTTGACCGCCTCGTCGTACGCGCCGATCCGCGCGAGCACCGCCTTGGTCGCCTCGACCGGAGAGACCTGGCGGGAGCGGAAGCCCGCCATCAGTTCGGTCGCCGTCCAGTCGGCCAGGTCGGTGGGCCGTGATGTCACGTGGGCTCCCTTTGTGCGTCAGGAGTACGAACGTAGCCGAGCGTCTTGTCGACGACGTTGCGCAGTGGCTGCCCGGCTGTCCACCGGCGCAGGTTGTCGGTGAACAACGCAGCCAGCTCGTCGCGCCACCCGACGACGTCGGCGGACATGTGCGGGGAGACGAGCACCGACGGATGGCCCCACAGCGGCGAGTCCACCGGGAGCGGCTCCCGCTCGAACACGTCGAGGGCGGCTCCGGCGATCTCACCGTCGTCCAGCGCGGCGACGAGGTCCGGCTCCACGACCAGCTCGCCGCGGCCGACGTTGACCAGCCGGGCGGTTGGCGCCATGGCGGCCAGCACGTTTCGGTCGACCAGGCCGCGGGTCTGCTCGGTGAGCGGCGCGGCGAGCACCACGAAGTCGGCGGAGCCCACCCGCTCGACCAGGCCGGTCGACGCCGCGATCTCGCCGAAGTCGACGTCGCCGGACCTGGCCGTCCGGCCGACGCCCGCGACCTGCATGCCGACCGCGGTCAGCAGCCGGGCGATGGCCCGGCCGATCGGGCCGACGCCGACGACCACGACCCGGCGGCCGTGCAGCGACTCGGTCTCCCGGTGCTCCCAGTGGCGGTCCCGCTGCCGTGACCAGGTGCCGTGCAGGTCCTTGGCGTACATCAGCATCACGCCCAGCACGTACTCCGCGATCGCCTGGTCGAACACGCCCCGCGAGTTGGTGACGGTCACCGTGCTCGCGGCGACCTCCGGCGTGAGGACGTTGTCGACGCCGGCGCTCGCGGTGTGGATCCAGCGCAGCGCGGTGCTGTCGACGTCGATGCCGTCGAGGGCGGGGGTGAGGAAGTCCCACGCGAGGAGTACGTCGGTGTCGGCGAGCAGGGGCTCGAGGTCCTTGGCGGTCGCCGTCCGGACCTCGGCGAGAGCCTCGATCCGCCCCATCCCCGACGGAAGCTCGCCGTCGTGGAGCACGGTCACCCGGGGCGGCGGCATGGCTGACCTCATGGCTGAAGATTCTCGCGGCACAATGGCGCCCGAGGCTAGACAGATGATCGTAGGATTGTCAACAATCTAGGTTTCCGCCTGGTGCAGGGCTCGAAATGGTGGGGCAGCGGAGTGGGAGAAGACCTGTCGGTCGGCGTGATCGTGCCGTACGACTTCGCCCTGGATCGGGAGATCTGGCGGTGGACGCCCGACGACATGACACTGCTGATCACGCGCACGCACCAGCTCGGCCTGCCGTCGAACGTCGCGATGGCCACGCACATCAGCACCGACGAGACGCTGCGCGAGCTGACCGACGACCTGCTCGCCGTCGAGCCGGAGGTGGTGCTGTACCTCTGCACGTCTGGCAGCTTCGTACGCGGTGTCGCGGGCGAGCGGCACATGCGGGAGGTGATGTGTGCCGCGGGCGCGCCGCTTGCGCTCACCACCGCCGGCGCGCTGCTCGACGCGCTGCGCCATCTCGGGATTCGGCGGCTCGGCGTCGCCACGCCGTACATCGCCAGCGTGACCGAGCGGCTGGTGACATTCCTGACCGAGGCGGACGTGACGGTGACGTCGAGCCGGGGGCTCGGCCTGACCCACCACATCTGGCGGGTGCCGCCGACCGAGCTGCGCACGCTCGTGCTCGCCGCCGACGACCCGGACGCCGACGCGGTGTTCGTCAGCTGCACCAACCTGAAGATGTACGACCTGATCCCGTCGCTGGAGGCCGAGCTCGGCAAGCCGGTGCTGTGCGCCAACCAGGTCTCCATGTGGGCGACCCTGCGGGCGGTCGGGGTGACGCCGCCCTACAACGGCCAGCGCCTGTTCGCCTGACCCCAACCTTCGTGCCGAGGTTGCGCGTATGCAGACATTCGCGCAACTTCGGCGCGAAGAGGGGCTCGTGACCGATCTGGGTCAGAGGTCGCCGTCGTGCCGGCGGGCGCTGACATACATTTCCCCGGGCACGGGGCGCGGCGCCAGCCCCCAACCTTCGTGCCGAGGTTGCGCGTATGCAGACATTCGCGCAACTTCGGCGCGAAGGGATCCCGACATACGTGCAACTTCGGCGCGAGGAGGGCTCGGCTCGACCTGGGTCAGAGGTCGCCGTCGTGCCGGCGGAAGCTCAGCGTCTCGCCCTCGACGCCGCGCATCCACAGGTCCTGCGACGCGGCGTGGATCTCGTCGAGCCCGCGGACGATGGTCGCGAACACGTTGCCGGGCACGAACCCGTAGTCGGGGTTGAGCAGCAGGTTGTTGCGCTCGTAGAACAGCGCGAGGTCGACGATCTGGTCGGCCTGGTGCGGCTCCTCCGCCTCGGTGTATCCGTGCGACGCCGTCGCGAGCTGCCACTTCTCGAACGAGAAGTAGCAGACATCACCCGCGATCGGCGTGATGGTGGGGTTCTCGCGACCGGGCTCTGGGTCGGCGAACGCGGGGACGAGGGTGTAGATCTCGTTGCGGGCGTACTTCGCGTGGTACGCGCTCGACCCGAGCGGCAGGGCGTTCCACACGGCGTCGCAGGTGCGTGGTGCGAGATCGTCGAGCAGCCGGGCGACACACGTGACCCCCCGCTTGTCCAGTGTGATGTCGATGTATCGGGTCACCAGTGTCTTCCCATCGTGTCGTCGGTCATGGCGTGGCGGGCCGAGGTCGCCCCGGCCGTGTAGAGGGGAACGCGCTCGTCGACGTCCCCGAACTGTTCGGCCATCTCGGCGAGGTTGTGCTCGGCCACCGTGCCCGCGGTCTTGCGTGGTGCGACGCCGGCGGTGAGCCACTCGTCCATCAGGTGGGCGACGAGCGGTCGGACGTGTCGGGTCACCATCGCCCGCGAGTCGTCGGCATCGGTGACGATCCCGAACATCGCCCACCAGGCCCACGCCGCCGCGCCGGCGTTGGCCACGAAGTCGGGGATGACCGGGACGCCACGTGACAGCAGACCGGCCTCGGCGGTCGGCGTCAGCGGCACGTTGGCCGCCTCCACCACCAGCCGGGTCTGCAGCCGGGCGCTGTTGTCCTCGGTGACGGCGTACGACGTCGCCGCCGGCACCACCACCTCGGACGGCAGGTCGAGCCAGTCGTCGCGCTCCCGTTGCTCGTCGTCGGCGCGCAGCGCGGCCCGGTCGATCAGGCCGTCGTGCGTGCGGTTGCCGAGCAGATGGGGTACGTCGAGGCCGCGCTCGGTGTTGACCAGCAGCCCACCGGCGTCGCTGATGCCGACGACCCGGGCGCCGGCGCGATGCAGGTACAGCGCCGACGACCCGCCCATCGCCCCGAACCCCTGGACCACGGCGCGGGCCGAACCGGCGGGGATGTCGAGGGCGTCAAGACCCGCGAGCGCCGCCTCGGCGACGCCGTACCCACCGATCAGGCTGGGCATGACCAGGCCGTCGTCGAGCAACGTGAACAGCCGCTGTACGTGGCGCTCGGTCGTCGCCCGGTCGGGGCTGCGCAACAGTCCGGCGCGCAGCGACGACGGCCCGAGGCCGAGCCGCTCGAACACCGCGTCCAGCCGCGACTGCGGGGTGCCGAGGTCGCCGGCCGTGGTCCAGATGCTGTCGAGGAGCGGGCGGACGGCGCGCACGAACCGCTCGCGTACCGCGTCCGCGTCTTCCGCATCGGCGGGGTAGTCGATCCCACCCTTGGCGCCGCCGACCGGCAGCCGGTAGCAGGCGGTCTTCAGCGACATCTCGCGGGCCAGGTCCTCGACCTCCGTGAGCGTGCAGCCCGGCCGCATCCGCAGCCCGCCGGTCGCGATCCCGGTCACCAGCCGGTCCACCACGACGTAGCCGGTCGCCGCGGTCTCCGGGTCGGACCACACGAGCCGCAGGTACGGCCGTGGTGACGGGGACATGGAGCTCCCTCTTGCGTCGAAGACGCGTTGAGGCTAGATGTGAGAATGTAGGATTGTCAACAATCTTGGAGGGGTGCTCGGTGTCGGTCACGATCGGCCTGCTCTACCCCGGTCACTCGGCCGAGGACGACTATCCCCGGCTCGAGGCCCGGCTCGCACCAGACGTCTCGCTGCCGGTGCAGCACACCGCCATGCTCGAGGACGCGCACCGGCTCGACGCGCTGCTCGACTGGGGCCGCGCCGACCGGCTGGCCGAGGGTGCCCGCGGCCTGGCGAGCCGCCAACCTGACGCCGTGCTCTGGGCCTGCACGAGCGGCAGCTTCGCGTACGGCTGGGCGGGTGCCCAAGACCAGGCCGCCCGGCTGAGCGCCTCCGCCGGGGTCCCGGCGTCGAGTACGTCGTTGGCCTTCGTGACCGCGTTGCGCAGCCTCGGGCTGACCCGGGTCGCGGTGAGTGCGACGTACCCCGAGGACGTGGCCGCGCTGTTCGTGGAGTTCTTGTCGGGTGCGGGTGTCGAGGTGGTCTCGACGCGCAGCCACGACATCGTCACCGCCGCCGAGGTGGGCACACTGGACCGGGCGCGGCTGGTCGACCTGGTCGCGCACGGCGCCGACGACCGGGCCGAGGCGTTGCTGCTGCCGGACACCGCGCTGCACACGGTCGACCACCTGGACGCTCTGGAGGAGACGGCCGGGAAGTGCGTGCTGACGGCCAACCAGGTCACCGCCTGGGAAGGTCTCCGGCTGGTCGGGCATGACCGCACCTACGATGGCCTCGGGAGCCTGTTTCGCTTGCCCGTTGGCGACAGCAGCGGGCGGCACCGGGGTGGAGCCGCGAGATGAAGGACACCACAGCCGTGAACCAGATCAGCCCCCTCCACCGCGTACCCACCTCGTCGTTGATCGCCCAGCAGCTGCGTGAGGCGGTGATGTCGGGGGCGCTGGCGCAGGGCTCCCAGGTCGGGGAGGCCGAGCTGGCCGGACGGTTCGGGGTGAGCCGCGGACCGCTGCGCGAGGCCATGCAGCGGCTCGTGCAGGAGGGTCTGCTCGACAGCATCCCGCACCGCGGGCTGTTCGTCGTCGAGCTCGCGGCCGACGACATCCGTGACATCTACGCCGCCCGGACCGCGATCGAGGGCGCGGCGTTGCAGGCGATCATCGGTCGCCCCGACGCCGCCGGGATCGCCCGTCGCCTGGACAAGGTCGTCGCCAAGATGCACACCGCAGCCGCCCGGGGCGACGGGCCGGTCCTGGCCCGGAGTGACCTGGCGTTCCACGAGCAGCTCGTCGCCGAGTCGGGCAGCACCCGGCTGCAGCGGATGGCGAGCACACTGTTGGTCGAGACCCGGATGTGCATGGCATCGCTGACCGACAAGTACGTCGCGCCGGCCGACCTCGCCGACGAGCACACCAAGATCACCGACGCGATCAGGTCGGGCGACCGGGCGGCCGCCCGCAAGGTGATGGAGGACCACATGGACGATGCGGTCGGCCGGCTGGCCGGCCCGCTCGCGGCGGACCGGAAGGGGTCAGGGTCGCGGTAGCCCGACGTACTTGATCTCGAGGAACTCCTCGATCCCGACCCGTCCGCCCTCGCGGCCCAACCCGGACGCCTTGACGCCGCCGAACGGTGCCGCGGGGTTCGAGACGACGCCCTGGTTCAGACCGACCATCCCGGACTCGAGGCGCTCGCAGACCCGCAGGGCGCGGGCGAGGTCGGCGGTGAAGACATAGCTCACCAGGCCGAACTCCGTGTCGTTGGCGGCAGTAACCGCCTCGTCCTCGGTGTTGAACGTGGAGATCGGGGCGACCGGGCCGAAGATCTCGGTGTGCCGAAGGTCGGCGCTGGCGGGCACGCCGGACAGCACCGTCGGCTGATAGAAGTACCCGTCGCCCGCGACGGTTTGCCCGCCGGTGACGACGGTCGCGCCCTTGTCCTGCGCGTCCGCCACGAGGCGCTCGACCTTGTCGACGGCAGCCTGGTCGATCAGCGGGCCGAGCGTCACGCCGTCGTCGACGCCGCGGCCGACGACGAACGCGCCCATCGCGTCGGCCAGCTTGCGGGCGAACTCGTCGGCCACCGACTCGTGCACGTAGAAGCGGTTGGCCGCCGTGCAGGCCTCGCCGCCGTTGCGCATCTTGGCGGCCTGCGCACCTGCGACGGCGGCGTCGAGGTCGGCATCCTCGAACACCAGGAACGGTGCGTTGCCACCGAGCTCCATCGAGGTCCGCATCAGCGTCGAGGAGCACTGCTCCAACAACGTGCGGCCGACCTCGGTGGAGCCGGTGAACGACAGCTTGCGCGCGCGGCCGTCCCGGATCAGCGGCTCCATCACGGCGCCGGCCGTGCTGGTCGTGATCGTGTTGAGCACGCCGTCCGGCACGCCGGCCTCGTGCAGGATCTCGGTCAGGCAGAGCATCGACAGCGGCGTCTGCTTGGCCGGCTTGATCACCATCGTGCAGCCGGCCGCTATCGCCGGACCGATCTTGCGGGTGCCCATCGCCATCGGGAAGTTCCACGGCGTGATCAGCAGGCACGGACCGACCGGCTGCCGCATCACCAGGAAGCGTGCGTTGCCGTCCGGTGAGGTGGCATAGCCGCCGTCGATGCGCACGGCCTCCTCGGAGAACCAGCGCATGAACTCGGCGGCGTACGCGATCTCGCCGCGGGCCTCGGCGAGCGGCTTGCCCATCTCCAGCGTCATCACCAGGGCGAGGTCGTCCTGCCGGTCCAGCAGCGCCTCGTAGGCCCGCCGCAGGATGTCGCTGCGCTCGCGGGGCGCGCTCGCACCCCACTCTGGCTGGGCCGCCGCGGCGGCGTCGAGAGCGGCCATGCCGTCCTTGGCGGTGGCGTCGGCGACCTGCCGCAGGACCTGTCCGGTGGACGGGTCGAGTACGTCGAGGGTGCCGCCGCCGTCGGCGTCCTGCCAACGCCCGTTGATGAACAACCCCGACGGCACCGCCTCGATGGCCGCGGTCTCGGTCGCTCGGTCGTGGGTACCGCTCATCGTGACTCCCTGCCCTAGCCAGCATGACGAATGCAATTGTATGGTCGAAGTGATTGTCAACAATCCTACGATATCGAGAGGACGTGGCATGGCTGCCCTGTCCCCACGGCTCCTGCAGGCCACTCCGGTGCTCGCCGAGCGCGGAGAGGGTGTCTACCTCTTCGACCAGGACGACCGACGGTATCTCGACTTCACAGCCGGCATCGGGGTCACCTCGACCGGGCACTGCCATCCCGCCGTGGTGGCCGCCGTGCAGGCACAGGTCGCCCGGCTGATCCACGGCCAGTACACGACGGTGCTGAGCCGGCCGCTGCGCGAGTTGAGTGAGCGGCTCGGGTCGGTGCTGCCGGACGGGCTCGACAGCCTGTTCTTCGTCAACTCCGGCAGTGAGGCGATCGAGGCCGCCATGCGGCTGGTCCGCCACGCCACCGGCCGGCCCAACATCGTCGTGTTCCACGGGTCGTTCCACGGCCGCACCTACGGCGCCGCCGCACTGACCACGGCCGGCACGAAGTTCCGGGCTGGGATCGGACCGTTGCCCTCGGGAGTGGTGGTCTCGCCGTTCCCGTCGGCATACCGCTACGGCTGGGATGTCGACACCGCTACCGACTTCGCATTGGCCGAGCTCGACTACGTGCTGGCCACGACCTCCCCGGCAGCCGACACCGCGGCGTTCTTCGTCGAGCCCGTCCTGGGCGAGGGTGGGTACGTCCCGGCGTCGACCCGCTTCCTGGCCGGGTTGCGCGAGCGCGCCGACCGGCACGGCATCTTGCTGGTCGTCGACGAGGTCCAGACCGGGTTCGGTCGTACTGGGAAGTTCTGGGGCCATGACCATTTCGACGGTCGGCCCGACGTACTCGTGACGGCCAAAGGCCTGGCCAGCGGGTTCCCGCTGTCCGCGCTCGCGGCCTCCGAGGAGCTGATGACCAAGGCGTGGCCCGGGTCGCAGGGCGGGACGTACGGCGGCAACCCGGTCGCGTGCGCCGCCGCGCTGGCCACCCTCGACGTGATCGAGAAGGAGCAGCTGGTCGACCGGGCGGCCCGGATGGGTGCGCTGCTCGAGGCCGGCCTGGTCAAGGTCGGCGACAGCGAGCCACGGATCGGCGATGTGCGCGGGCTGGGCCTGATGCTGGCCAGCGAGTTCACCGACGGGGACGGCCGACCCGACACCGAGACCGCGAACAGGGCGCAGCGGGCCGCCCATGAGCGAGGACTGCTGCTGCTCACCTGCGGCGCCCATGGCAACGTCGTGCGAATGATTCCGGCCCTTGTCGTCGACGAGACCCAGATCGAGGTGGCGCTGGGCATCTGGCACGAGGCGGTGCGAGCAGCCGTCTGACCAACCAGCGGAAGCACCGCGTTGATCCCCGGGGGGACAACATGGAGGAAGACCAATGGTGGCCACGACCGAACCGGAGCAGGAAGTCTCCAAAGGGACACTGAGGCGCGCGATCACCGCCTCGGCGGTAGGTAACGCGACCGAGTGGTTCGACTACGGCGTCTACGCGTTCGCGATCGTCTACATCGAGCAGGCGTTCTTTCCCGGCGACAGCGGGAACGGCGCGTTCTATGCGCTCCTCGTCTTCGCCGTCTCGTTCCTGGTCCGGCCTCTCGGCGGGCTGGTCTGGGGTCCGCTCGGAGACCGGATCGGGCGGCGGAGGGTGCTCGCGTACACGATCGTGATGATGGCGGGCGCGACGTTCTGCGTCGGCCTGCTGCCGGGCTACGACACGATCGGCATCTGGGCGCCGGCGATCCTGATCCTGCTCCGGCTGGTGCAGGGGTTCTCGACCGGCGGTGAGTACGGCGGCGCCGCGACGTTCATGGCGGAGTACTCGCCAGACAAGAAGCGCGGCATGTACGGCAGCTTCCTGGAGTTCGGCACCCTGGGTGGGTTCACCTTGGGCGCCCTGCTGGTGCTGCTCGCCGAGCTCGTACTCGGTAAGGACGCGATGGGTGACTGGGGTTGGCGGCTGCCGTTCCTGGTGGCCGGGCCGATGGGCCTGGTCGGCCTCTACCTGAGGTCCAAGCTCGAGGACACTCCGGTGTTCCGGGAGCTGGAGGAGGCCGGCGACGCCGAGGAGGGCGTGTCCACCGAGTTCAAGGACCTGCTGTTCGGGTACTGGAAGCCGCTGCTGCTGCTGTCCGGTCTCGTCATCGCGCTGAACGTCTGCAACTACACGCTGCTGGCGTACATGCCGTCGTACCTCGAGAAGGAGGTCGGCTGGGACTCGCAGGCGGCCCTGACCCTCGTCATCGTCGGCCAGCTCACGATGATGGTGGCGATCCCGTTCTCCGGCGCGCTGTCGGACCGGGTCGGGCGCAAGCCGCTGTGGTGGGCGTCGCTCGGCGGGCTGTTCGTGATGGCGATCCCGATGTTCCAGCTGCTCGACCAGGGTTTCGTGCTCGCGGTCATCGGCTTCGCCGTGCTCGGCCTGCTGTACGTCCTGCAGCTGTCGACGATCTCGGCGACCTTCCCGGCGATGTTCCCCACCCATGTGCGGTTCGCCGGGTTCGCGATCGCGTACAACGTGTCGACGTCGTTGTTCGGTGGCACGGCGCCGGCGGTCAACAACCGGCTGATCGACGCCACCGGCAGCACGCTGATGCCGGCCTACTACATGATGGGCGCCTGTCTGATCGGTGCGATCGCGCTGGTGTTCGTCCCGGAGACCGCCGGGACCTCGCTGCGTGGTCGCGGCGTGCCGGGCGTGATCTCGCGGCCGAGCCAGATCAAGCCGAAGATCCGCCTCCCCGAACCGCCGCAGTAGCATTCGCCGCCGCACGCCGACTCGTGTCTGGGGCACGAGTCGGTGGCGGCGGGTCGGCGCTCCACCTCATCGACTGGCGCGTTCCGTAGGGACAAACCGGACGCGAGGCCCACGCAACGCGCCAGTCGACGAAGCACTTAGCTCAACCTCGACGGCCACCGAAACCCCTCCCCAGTCGGATGTGAATCACCCATCAGTCGGTGGCGGCGGGTCGCGTAGAAGATTGCCCAATTGGGCAAATTCGACCCGGTTCAGCCGGTTCGAGGTCGAACTTTGCCCAATTGGGCAAAGTTCGACGTCCGTCGGCTCGGCGCGAGGTCGGCCGGTTGCCTGCTGCGTCGTCGAGGGGGTACGGCATGATGCGGTCAATGAGCAGTCCGGGCAGGTCCAAGCACGCCGCGATCCGTGAGGAGCTGCGCGCGATGGTGCTGGATCTCGCCGCCGGCGACCCGCTCCCCGGCGAGCGGCAGCTGGCGGAGCGATGGGGCGTCGCCCGGATGACGGTCCGCCAGGCGATCGCCGCGCTGGCCCGTGAAGGGCTGGTGCGCAGCGTCCACGGCCGGGGCAATCTGCGGGCGCCGGAGCCGCTGCAGCTGCGGGTGCGGCTCGGCTCGTTCGCCGACGCGGTGCGCGAGCACAACCTGGAGCCGACGACCCGGCCGATCGAGTGCGTACCCGACCCGGACCCGCCCGCGGACGTCGCGGAGTTCCTCGGTCTGGCCGGTGCACCGGCGCTGCGGGTACGCCGGCTCAGGCTCGGCAACGACATCCCGCTGGCCCTCGAGCGGGCCTGGCTCCCGGCGGCGCTCGTCCCGGACCTGACCGAGGAGATGCTCGCGGAGAGCTTGTACGGCTACCTGGAGAAGCACGAGCTGCTGCCCGACTCCGGTGAGGAGTCGGTGGTGGCCAGCCTGCCGGACGCGGAGGAGGTGCGGCTTCTCGACATCCCGGCCAGCCGGCCGGTGCTGCGGCTCGTCCGCCGGGCGCTCGTGGGCGGTCGTCCGGTCGAGTACGCCGAGGCAGTCTTCCCGGCGGACCGCTACGAGCTGTGGTTCCCGCTGCGCCGCGACGGGGACTGACGCTGACCGCTCGACAGCGGCGCGGGCTTGACTACTGTATACAGGCCTCGTAGCGTCTTCCATTAACCAGAACTATAATTCCGCTATACGGAAGTCAGGTCGATGGACTGATGCCGAGCCACTCGCTGCGCTATGCCGTCAACTGCTCGCTGCTCTTCACCGAGCTGCCCTTGCTCCGGCGTCCGGCGGCGGCCAAGGAGGCGGGCTTCGACGCCATCGAGGTGTGGTGGCCGTTCGCCACGTCCGGGCCCGATGACGCCGAGGTGGACGACTTCGAGCGGGCGGTACGGGACGCGGGCGTGCAGCTGGTCGGGCTGAACTTCGCCGCCGGTGACATGCCGGGCGGCGACCGCGGCCTGGTGTCGTGGCCGGCGCGGGCCGAAGAGTTCCGCGACAACATCGCCGTGACGCTAGGGATCGGCGACCGGCTCGGCTGCCGGTCCTTCAACGCGCTCTACGGCAACCGGGTCGATGGCGTCGACCCGGCCGAGCAGGACGATGTCGCCGCGGAGAACCTCGCGCTGGCCGCGCGTGCCGCCGACGGGTTCGGCGGCACCGTGCTGGTCGAGCCGGTCAGCGGCGCCGACCGGTACCCCCTGCTCACGGCGGCCGACGCGGTCGACGTGATCACCCGGGTCGAGGGCGAGTCGGGCGTCACGAACGTACGGCTGCTCGCCGACCTCTACCACCTCGCCGTCAACGGCGACGACGTCGACAAGGCGATCGCGACGTACGGCGAGCGGGTCGGTCACGTGCAGATCGCCGACGCTCCGGGCCGCGGCGAACCGGGCACTGGGACGCTGCCGCTCGACCGCCAGCTGGCCGACCTGCAGGCCGTCGGCTACGACGGCTGGGTCGGCCTGGAGTACAAGCCCAGCACCACGACCACCGAGAGCCTCGGCTGGGTGCCCCGCGCTCGCCGTGGCACCGCCGACTGACCGGGAGGACCCCCATGCCACGAATGACAGCGGCCCGCGCAGCAGTCGAGATCCTTCGCCGGGAGGGGGTCTCGCACGTCTTCGGACTGCCCGGCGCGGCGATCAACCCGTTCTATGCGGCGATGCGTGCACAGGGCGAGCTCACGCACGTGCTCGCCCGCCACGTCGAGGGCGCCTCGCACATGGCCGAGGGCTACACCCGCACGGAGCCGGGCAACATCGGCGTCTGCGTGGGTACGTCGGGGCCGGCCGGCACCGACATGGTCACCGGCCTCTACTCGGCTTCGGCGGACTCGATCCCGATCCTGTGCATCACCGGTCAGGCCCCGGTCGCCCGGCTGCACAAGGAGGACTTCCAGGCCGTCGACATCACCGCGATCGCGAAGCCGGTCACGAAGTTCGCGATGACTGTGATGGAGCCGGCCCAGGTGCCGGGTGCGTTCCAACGGGCCTTCCAGGTGATGCGGTCGGGCCGACCCGGCCCGGTGCTCATCGACCTTCCCCTCGACGTCCAGCTGGCCGAGATCGAGTTCGACCCCGAGACGTACCAGCCGCTGCCGGTCGAGCGGCCCGCCGCGACCCGGGCCCAGGTGGAGAAGGCGCTCGACCTGCTCGAGCAGTCCGAGCGGCCGCTGATCGTCGCCGGCGGCGGGATCATCAACGCCGACGCGGCCGACCTGCTGGTGGAGTTCGCCGAGCTGCTCGGCGTCCCCGTCGTACCCACGCTGATGGGGTGGGGTGCGATCCCGGACGACCATCCGTTGATGGCGGGCATGGTGGGGCTGCAGACGTCGCATCGGTACGGCAACGAGTCGATGCTCGAGGCAGACTTCGTGCTGGGCATCGGCAACCGGTGGGCCAACCGCCACACCGGCGGACTCGACACGTACACGAAGGGGCGCACCTTCGTCCACGTCGACATCGAGCCGACCCAGATCGGCCGGGTCTTCGCGCCCGACTACGGCATCGCGTCGGACGCGAAGTCGGCGCTGGCGATGTTCGTCAAGGTCGCCCGGGAGCGCGCCGGCGGCCGGCAGCTCACCGACCGGGACGTATGGGCACAGGCCTGCCGGGACCGGAAGGCGACGCTGCAGCGCCGTTCACACTTCGACAACGTGCCGATCAAGCCGCAGCGCGTGTACGAGGAGATGAACAAGGCGTTCGACGAGGACACCAGGTACGTCAGCACGATCGGCCTCTCGCAGATCCAGGCGGCGCAGTTCCTGCATGTCTACAAGCCACGGCACTGGATCAACGCCGGCCAGGCCGGGCCGCTCGGGTGGACGGTGCCGGCGGCGCTCGGGGTCTGCGTCGCCGACCCGGAGGCCACCGTGGTCGCGCTGTCCGGGGACTACGACTTCCAGTTCATGATCGAGGAGCTGGCGGTCGGAGCGCAGTTCAACATCCCGTATATCCACGTGCTGGTGAACAACGCGTACCTCGGACTGATCCGGCAGGCGCAGCGGATGTTCGACATGGACTTCTGCGTGCAGCTGTCGTTCGAGAACATCAACGCCCCCGAGCTCGGCGGCTACGGCGTCGACCATGTCAAGGTCGCTGAGGGGATGGGCTGCAAGGCGCTGCGGGTGACCGAGCCCGACGACGTGCTGCCGGCCCTCGAGGCGGCCAAGAAGCTGATGGCCCAGTACCGCGTCCCGGTGGTCGTCGAGGTCATCCTCGAGCGGATCACCAACGTGTCGATGGGTACGGAGATCGACAACGTCGTGGAGTTCGAGGAGACCGCCGACAGCCGGGAGCTCGCTCCTACTTCGATCGGCCTGCGCGGCTAGACGGTCGCGTGGACCCCGACCGCCGCACGAGCGCGCTCGTGAGGTCGACCAAGAAGGTGAGCGCGATCAGGGCGAGCAGCGTGGCCGACACCCCGGCGTAGTGGAAGCTCGCCGTCTGCTCGGCCAGGAGTCGCCCCAGCCCGCCCGCGCCGACGACCCCGACGACCACGGTCTCGCGGACGATCACCTCCCAGCGGTACATGCCGTACGCGACGAACCGATGCCAGACGGC
>JBOHDE010000044.1:0-21498 GCA_050699035.1 Nocardioidaceae bacterium
GGGCCGCTCGGCGGTCAGGTGCGGCGGCAGCCACGCCATCCGCGCGGTCGCCTCGGTCTGCCCGTACATCACGACGAGCTCCCAGCCGGCCGCCCGGCCGCGCCCGGCCCAGTCGCGGACCCGCTCCGGCGTCAGCCGGCCGCCGGCCTGCGTGACGTAGCGCAGCGTCGGCAGCCGGTGCGGGTCGAAGCCGGACGACTCCAGCAGGTCGAAGGTGTACGGGACGCCGGCGAACGAGGTCGCGCCGGCGTCGTCGGCGAACCGCCAGAAGCATTCGTCGACCACCGACAGGTCGGTGAGGACCAGCCCGGCGCCGGTCAGCAGATGGCTGTTCACCACGGACAGCCCGTAGCAGTAGTGCATCGGCAGCGAGGTGATCGCGCGGTCTGCCGGAGTCAGCTGGAGGTAGCCGGCGATGCTGGCGGCGTTGCAGCGGAGGTTGTCGTGGGAGAGCCGCACCAGCTTGGGCGACCCGGTCGAGCCCGACGTGCTGAGCAGCAGCGCGAGATCGGGGTGGAGGTCGTGGGCTGTGCCGTCGCGGAGCACGGTGACGCCGTCGTCGCCGGCGACCACGTCTGGGTCCCAGGTGGCGGCCAGCCGGGCGGCCGGCTCGCCCGGCGGCACCAGCAGCGTGACGTGGCCGTGGGTCAGCGCTGCGACGTACGCCGTCAGCGACTCGAGCGTGTTGGCGCCCTCGACCAGCACCAGGCGCCGGTGGTCGCCGAGCCGGGCGGCGACGTCATCGACGCGGCGGGCGAGGTCGGCGTACGAGAGCGTGGTGTCGGCGGTGCGGACGGCGAGCCGGTCCCCGTGGTCGGTGAGGTCGAGCACCGCGGGGGTGCGGAGCCCGGTGGACCCGGCCAGCAATGTCACTGGTGGATGATATTAGGCTAGGCTTACCTGAGCAACTTCGCGCGGGAGGCTCCATGCACGGTGAGGTAAGGACGAAGGACTGGCTGACGCCGGGTCTCGTACGCGTCGTGCTCGGCGGGTCCGGTCTCGACAGCTGCGCGATGGCCGATGCGACGGACGCGTACGTGAACGTCGCGTTTCGCCCGAGCGGGGCGCCCTACGGCGCGGTGTTCGACCCGGCACGGGTTCTCGCCGAGCACCCGCGAGAGGTGTGGCCGGCCCGGCGAAGGTACACAATCCGGTCCTGGGACTCCGCTGCCCGCGAGATGACCATCGACTTCGTCGTGCATGGCGCGGCGGGAGTCGGAGGGCCGTGGGCAGCCGCAGCTCAGCAGGGAGACGTCCTCGTCTTCGAGGGTCCCAGCGGCGGCTACCGTCCCGACCCGACGGCGGACTGGCATCTGTTCGTGGGAGACGAGTCCGCCCTGCCGGCGATCGCCGCCTCGCTCGAGGCGCTCCCGTACGACAGCCTCGCGGTGGTCAGGGTGGTGTGCGACGGGCCGGCCGACGAGCTGAAGCTGACGACGTCGGCCGTCCTCGACCTCGGCTGGCTGCACCGATCCAGGCACCCGGGTGATGACGACGTCCTGCCCCGGGCGATCGAGGACCTCGTCTTCCCGGGCGGCCGGGTGCACGCCTTCGTCCACGGGGAGGCCGACGAGATCCGGCAGATCCGCCGACACCTCCTCGCCGACCGCGGCCTGACCCGCAGCGACATGTCGTGCTCGCCGTACTGGCGTCGCTCCATGACCGACGAGTCCTGGCGCCAGCGCAAGCAGGCGTTCGTCGCCGCGATGGAAAGCGATGTCGCATGACCGCGAACGTTGCCGAGGTTTGAGGAGCTAGGACGCCAGGGTGTGCGGAGCCGGACCGGCGGTTGCCCGCGGCGCGGCGGATCCGGTGCGGAGCGCCCCTCGCGCGCCGCACCAGCAGGCGAAGATGAGGGCGATTCCTTCGTCGTCGTTGACGAGGCGCTCGATCTGGCTGGGGAAGATCAGCTGGTGCTTCCCACAGGACGGGCAGTCGTAGTCGAACACGAGATCCTCCCTCGCAGGTCGATGTCTTGGTCCACGGTATCGAGCAACTGCGTATCGAGGTAGCCTTGGTTTCCTTCGTTTGATCAAGGATATGACTATGGCTTCTTTGCACCAGTTCCGCTGCTTCCTGGCGACGTACGAGCTCGGCTCGTTGACCGCCGCCGCCGACGAGCTGGGCTACTCCCAGCCCTCGGTGTCGGACCAGGTCCGGCTGCTCGAGCGTTCGATGGGCGCACCCCTGTTTCGTCGGGTCGGACGTGGCGTGGTGCCCACTGAGGCGGCCGAGGCGCTGCGGCCGCACGCCGAACGCAGCATCGCGTCAGCCGAGGCGGGACAGAGCGCCGTGGCAGGGGTCAGCGGCCTTGCCTCGGGCACGATCCGCTTCGGCATGTTCGGGACCGCCCGGCTGTACCTGGGGGCACAGCTCGTGGCCGACGTGCTGGAACGCCATCCCGGCGTACGCGTCGAGCTGATCGGGCAGAACTCGGCCGCCGTGCAGGAGGACCTCAGACGAGGTCGGCTCGAAGCCGCGATCATCGCGATCCCGGTCGCGGCGGAAGGGATGACCGTGCGTCCGATTGCCCGCGACGAGCTGGTCTTCATCAGCAACGACCCGGAACGCCTGAGGAAGCCGGTGACCGCGACCGTACTCAGCAAGGCGTCGCTGGTGATGGCCGAGACCAGCTGGCGCCAGGAGGACTCCTCCCGTCGGACGCTGCGCGAGATGCTGCAGCAGGTCGGGCACCGGCTCACCACGCGGATCGAGGTGGAAGACGTCGAGACCGCGGTCGAGGCGGTCGGCCTCGGGCTCGCCGACTCGGTCGTGCCGCAGGGCGTGGTCAACCAGCTGGTGCCACGACTCGCACCCGGTGTGGGGTGGGTGTCGCTGCGCCCTCGGACGTACGACACGTTGGCTGTGGTGCACCGCAACGACGCCGAGCTGTCCGTTGCCGCCCGGCTGGTGATCGAGCTGGCGACCCAGCGCATCCAATCCGTCACCGAGCCCGTACCCGGGCCTGGCTGAGTCACCTTCCTTCGGCGCGAGCGAGGTGGAATTTTGCCCAATTGGGCAAAGTTCGACGTCGAACCCGCGGGAACCGGGTCGAATTTTGCCCAATTGGGCAATTTTCTACGCACCGTGGACCGGCCCGCCGCTTCTCAATTCCTCCCCGTCACATTCCTTCGGCGCGAGGTGTGAGAGGGGTAGACGCATGCAACGTGCTGATCGGGGAGCTGGGCTCCTGGTCCGAACGAATGGAGAGAGAAGCCATGACCTCACCCATCCTGCTCACCGGCACCGGCACACTGGGCCGCCTCGTCACGCCGCTGCTCCGGGATGCCGGCCAGCACGTGCGCATCCTCAGTCGACGCAGTCATGAGCCGGGAGAAGGCATCGAGTACGTGACCGGCGACCTGCTCAAGGGCGAGGGGATCGAACCGGCGGTGGACGGCGCCGAGGTCATCCGGCACCTCGCGCGCGGCCCCAAGGGCGACGACGTGCTCCGCGACCTCGGCTCGATCTCCGCAGGCGATGAGGTCGACGTCCTCGCTGAGCCTCAGCTGCGGCAGCAACGTGCGGGAGAGCGCAGGGCCGCCGTAGAAGATGAGTTGGTCAGTGGCGGGCGAGTCGGCCAACGCGCCGAGAACGTGGCTGATCGCATGGTCGCGACGTATCTGGGTCCGCGCGACGGCGAAGTCGGACGTGTACCGATCGAGCTCGGCGCGATCGGCCGCCCGGATGCGCCTGGTGGCGCGACGAGTAACTTCGTCGACGGCGGCGCATTGTCGCTCGCCACGAAGCACAGCAGCGTGGAGGTCGGCCCGCCGTTGTTCGTCGCCGAGGTCGATCGCAACCGGTAGCAGGTCGTCGAGCAGATGGGCGCGACCCTGCACGGTGGCCGCGTACGCGACAGCTGCAGGGAGCCAGTTGCCCTCTCCCGCCTCGGCTCGCTCGAACCCGAGACGGGTGGCGTCGGTGTCACCTTCCATTGGGAACCTCGCCGGTGTGGTCACGGATTGCGTGGAGGGCTCCGCTCGCCCGCTGCTCGCGGGCCAGGTCGCCGATCCGATCCAGGTCGCAGCGGGGCAGCAAGGTGGTGATGGCGTCACGGACCTGGTCCGGCAGCTCCCCGAGGTCGGGGCGTTTGGCAAGGTCGAGCGCGGTCTGCTCAGGCGTGGTGATCAGGGTCTCGCCCAGGTCGGTCGCCTCTCTCAGCCGCATTGGCTCGCAGGGCAGCCGTTCACTCGCGGCGGGCGTGGCGGCGAACATACGCGCAACCTCGGCGGGAAGAACTGCGACATACGCGCAACTTCGGCGCGAGTATCGGGGGTGGCGGCACAGGCCGCGGGATTAGCGGAATCTCGAGAGGTAGATTCGACGTAACCGTCCTGGACGGAGGCCGATGTGATGTCGTGGATCGTGTGGTTGGTAGTGGCTGCGGCCCTGGGCATCGCCGAGTTCGTGACGCTGACCCTGGCCTTCGCCCTCCTCGCCGCAGCGGCGATCGTTGCCGCGGTCGTCGCGGGGCTGGATGGCCCGCTGCTGGCGCAGCTCTTGGCGTTCGCGGCCACGGGGGCGGCCGGGCTCCTCGTCGTGCGGCCGATCGCGATGCGGCAGATGGCCCAACCTCCGATGACGCGCGACGGAAGCGATGCGCTGATCGGGAAACGCGCGGTGGTGATCGAAGAGGTCACCTCATCACGCGGCCTCATCAAGCTTTCCGGCGAGGAGTGGTCGGCCCGGGCGTTTGACGAGTTCCAGGCGATCCCCGTGGGAGCACTGGTGGATGTCATGGAGATCGAGGGCGCCACGGCCATCGTCTACCCCCAGGACCTGCTGCCATGAACGCAGACGCCTGACAAGGGCAGAGGAGGAGACATGGAACTCTTGGTGCCGATCGGCATCGTGGCGGCCTTGGTGGTGTTCACGGTCCTATCTGCTGTGCGGGTGGTTCCGCAGGCACGCCGTTACAACGTCGAGCGGTTCGGTCGCTATCGAACGACACTTCAACCGGGGCTTAACTTCATCATTCCGGTGGCGGACCGGATCAACACCAAGCTCGACGTACGCGAGCACGTGTTTTCGTCGCAGCCCCAGCCGGTGATCACCGAGGACAACCTGGTGGTGAACATCGACACGGTGCTGTATTACCAGATCACCGACCCGCGGTCGGCGGCCTACGAGGTCGCCAGCTATCTGCAGGCCATCGACCAGCTCACGATTACGACGCTGCGCAATGTGATCGGCGGCATGGACCTGGAGCGGACCCTGACCTCGCGTGAGGAGATCAACGCTCGGCTACGCACCGTGCTCGACGAGGCAACTGGCAAGTGGGGGATCCGCGTGAACCGGGTCGAGATCAAGGCGATCGACCCGCCGTCCACCATCAAGGAGGCAATGGAGAAGCAGATGCGGGCCGAGCGCGACAAGCGCGCGGTCATCCTGCACGCCGAAGGGGAACGACAGTCCAAGATCCTCACGGCCGAAGGGACGCGCCAGCAGGAGATTCTGGAGGCTCAGGGGAAGCAGCAGGCGCAGATCCTGCGGGCTGACGGTGAGGCCAAGGCCATCGAGCGGGTCTTCCAGGCGGTCCATCGCAACAACGCCGACCCCAAGGTGCTCGCCTACAAGTACCTGGAGACCCTGCCGCACCTGGCCGATGGTGGGAACAACACGTTCTGGGTCATCCCGGGTGAGCTGACCGAGGCGATCCGCAGCGTCACCGGTGCATTCGGAGACCATTCGCGGATGGGCGCGCCCGCGGCAGAGGTGGACGCGGACGATGCCCAGGGTGCGCAGCTCCCACTCGGCGACGGTGAGGACGGGGAGGGCAGCGACGCGCTGACATCCGCCGATCCACTCCCGCTGGACGCGGCGGCCGCCGCCGACCAGGTCGCCGAGCTGGCCAAGGCCGCGGTTAACGACGCCAAGGCCGAGGCAGCGGCCGCCGAGGGCAAGGAGCCTGACTGAGGCGGGAAGAGCAGTGCGGGTCCCGGCTATCGACCATCGACTCGTCGGGTCACTCGGTGAGCTCTGCGGGCACCGCGACGGCGTCGACGAGCGCTCCGTTGCGGAGGACCGTGATCTCCGTACGCCGGCCGATCGCGTCGGCGAACATCAGCCGCTGCAGCGACTGCGCGTCGCCCAACGGCACACCGTCGACCGCGAGCACGAGATCACCGGCGCGCAGGCCGCTGACCTCGGCCGGGCTCCCGCCGACTACTTCGACGACGCGAAGGGCCGTGCGTTGACCGGTCCGCTCCGCCCAGACCGGGGTCAGCGGAGCGGCCGAGCTGACCAGACCGAGGTACGCGCGGCGTACCCGACCGTCATGCAACAGGGCGTAGATGATCCGCTGCGTGGTGGCGTTCATCGGGACCGCGAGGCCGAGACCGACCCCCGCGACTGCGGTGTTGATGCCGACCACCCGGCTGCGGGAGTCGGCCAGCGCGCCGCCGGAGTTGCCCGGGTTGAGTGCGGCGTCGGTCTGGATGACGTCCTCGATGATCCTGCTGGCGGTACGGGTCCGCGCGGGCATCGCGCGTCCGAGGCCACTGACCACCCCGGCCGTCACGCTGCCGGCCAGGCCGAGCGGGTTCCCGACGGCAACGACGAGGCTGCCCACCTTGAGCTGGTCGGCGTCGCCGAACTCTGGCGGCTCGGGCACGGATCGGTCGGTCCGGACGACGGCGAGGTCCGACAGCGGATCGCGTCCGACGACCTCGAGGTGCGCCGACGTCCCGTCCGCGAAGGCCGCTTCGCCCTCCCGGACTCCCTCCACCACGTGGGCGTTGGTGAGCAGGTGCCCGTCGTTGGTGAGTACGACGGCGGAGCCGGCGGCCTCCCCGCCCCACCGCCCTGACCGCTGCCGGACCCGGAGCGCAGCGACCCGGGGCGTGAGCTGTTCGGCCACTCCGGTGACCACGCGTGAGTACGCGTCGAGCGCGTCGCTGTCTGTGGAGTCCATGACCCCTCCCGCAATTCTGATTACACCGTTGCACAGGAAACGCGCGGGCGGCAGGCCCCATTCCCAAGTCAGCCGCCAGGTCGCCGTTTGCCCTTGCGCCGCTGGTACTCCTGGACGGCCTTGCGAGATGTACGCCAGAGGCCGTCAGCGCCTTGCACAGCATCGAGTCGGCCCCTTTGGGCGGCCTGCCGCAGTGCGGCGACGCTGAAGTCCGCGTCGGCGAGTGCTGTGAGTGGCACGAGGCGCGCGGGGCCGACCACGTTCGGCACGATGAACCTGTTGAGGTTGTCGTACATGGCGCGTGCCAGGATCTCGCCAAGGGGCCCGACGTCTCCGGCGTCCGCCTTCTGCATGGCGGCGAGGTACTGCTCGCGTTGGCTCTTCAGGATGATCACGGGCGGGTAGCCCAGACGCACGAGCACGAGATTGAGAATGAGCCGGCCAGTCCGGCCGTTGCCGTCGATAAACGGATGCACCTGTTCGAACTCGTTGTGAAGTTCGGCGAGAAGCTCGGGAAAGGGTTGCTGGCTTGGGTCGGCGTGTTGGAGCGCCTCGACGACGTCGTTCACCCGGTCGACCCAGTCGCGCGTCATGGAGGACACGAGGGTCCAGGTCGGCGGCTTCATTCCACCGCTGAAGGGCCGGATGTCATGCTCGCGAAGCATCCCTGGTCCTTCGCGATCTGTCGCGTCCGGATGAGGCGCAACTTGCCAGACCGGGGTCATCGCCTTGACGTGGATCTGCCGGACCTCGTGCACCGACAGAGGGTCGCCGTTGTGCCAGTCGCCGGGCTCCAGGGCCTGCGCGTACACCCAGCGGGCGGCGTCGCCGTACCCCTGGACCTCCATATACTCCTTGAGCGGCTTGGCACCGACCGCCCGACCCTTGTCGAGGAGCATCTCGACTTCTCTGAGGACCAGGGTGTTGCCTTCCAAGGCGGTGGAGTGGTGCGCCTCGAGATGCCAGATGTTGGACCAGATGAACTCTGACTCCTTCGGCGACGGTAGTCCGCCGAGTCGTTCACGCAGGTCCAGAATTGCCGCGTCGAGACGCGCGTACACGGTGGCGCGTGCGGGACGTCCTCTAGCCATCGGCCCTCGATGTTGTTGATAAGCCTTGGGGAAGGGTAATTGATCTTATCAACATGGCTGCTGATCAGGGGGAACGGCGAGAAGGGTGTCAGAGCTCTTGGCCGTACACCTCGAGCTCGACCTCGCGGTAGACGGCGTCGGTGTGCTTGAGCTGGCAGTCGAGGTCGACGATCGAGACGGCGATCTCCTCCTGCTGCAGCTCGCGGAGCGCGTCGGCGCGCTCACCGGTCAACGTCGCCGGGTCGTCGCCCTCGGTGAGCTCCTCCAGCCGTTCCTCGTACTCCTCGATGATCTCGTCCTGGTCGTCCTCGTACTCATAGCCGGCGTCGTGCATGCACTCGGACCACTTGTCATGCGCCTGCACGATCCGCGGGTCGGAGTCGACGACCACGTCCTTGGGGTTGACGAAGGTTCCCTTGAGCTGCTCCTTCGTGAACACCTGCTCGACGGCCTCCCGCGTGCACCCACCGGTCGAGGAGAAGTCCTCCTCGTCCAGCGTGAATACGAAGTCGGCATTCGGGTCGTCCCCGAAGAGGGTCCGGCTGTAGGCCAGCTGGTCTGCCTCCGGCAGGCTCTGCCAGATCTTCACGTTGGGGCCGAGCCCGGTGTCGCGGACCGGGTTGTCGAACCGGGTGGTGACGGCGAGTCCCCACTTCTCCTTGTACTGCCGGCGGGTGTAGCCCGGCTCGGTGCGGACTCTCAACTGGGCCGACTCGATGGTCTTGGCGTCGACCGGGACGTACTCGAAGCCCGCCTCGCTCATGCACTCCGCGATCAGCGACTGGGTCTCCTCGACATGCGCGGCGAACTCTTGCTCGGTCAGACCGAACTCCTTGGTGCCGGGGAGGTCCTTGCCGGCCTCGCCGGCCTTGGACTCGCCACCGCACGCCGAGAGAGTGAGCAGGACGACCGCCGCGGCAAGCACAGGACCCCTGAGACTCGTTGTCATGATTCCGCCCCCACAGCTGGACTCGAGAGCAGAATGAAAGCACGGGTTACCTGAACCTCACCTGACAGTCGGCCGCAGCTGTTCAGCCTCCTGTCAGTTCGGTTCTGCAACTCTGGGGAAGGACGCGGCAGGGGGGTCGGATCGCGGTGATCCGCTCGTCGTCGCGGTGGGGAGGTCGCCGAGATGAGACGGCGTACGTTGTTGCTCGTCGTCGCAGCCACGGTGCTGCTGTCCTCGCTGACCACCTGGATCGCCAGTGCGCAGATCCGGTCACCGGCGGAGATTGCGGCACGGACCGCCGCTCCCGACGCCTCGCCGATCCTGGTCCCGGTCGTCAAGCGCAAGCTGGCCACCAAGGTCGTCAGCCGGGGGACGGCGCACTATGGCTCGCCGCACGAACTGCTGGTCCCGTCATCGGAGCTGAAGTCGGGACCTCAGGTCATTACCAGCCTGCCGAGAGCCGGGTCGGTCATCGACGAGGGCCGGGTCCTGCTGACGATCTCGGGACGGCCGGTGTTCTTGTTCGACGGCGCTCGGCCGGCCTACCGCGATCTCGGCCCCGGGATGACCGGGAAGGACGTCGCGCAGCTGGAGCAGGCCCTGAAGCGATCCGGCGTCAACCCCGGGAGGGTCGACGGTCGCTACGACGAGGCGACCGGCCGCGCGGTGACCGCCCTGTACAACAGACGCGGCTACCACCCGCTGGTCGCGACCGACCAGCAGCTCGAGTCGGTACGCCCGACCGAGGCGGACCTGGTGAAGAATGCGCGCGCCCGGGCCGGCGTCCAGGTGCCGGTCGACGAGGTGCTGTTCGTCGCGGCCACCCCCGTCAGGGTCACCGAGCTGCCGACGCCCCTCGGCGAGTCGTCGGACGGGGTCCTGGTCACGGTCACCGACTCGAACGTCGTGATCGACGGTCTGCTCCATGTCGACCAGGCCGGGCTGGTCAAGCCGGGGGCGGAGGTCGTGATCGACGAGCCCGCGCTCGGCATCAAGGCGACCGGCCGGGTCAGCCAGATCGCCGGGCGACCGGGGACGAACGGAGCCGACGGCTTCCATGTCGCGTTCAAGGTGGCGGTGACCAACCCCCCGGCCACCCTCGTCGGCGCCTCGGTGCGGCTGACCGTGCCGATCAAGGCGGCGAGTGCCGCGCAGCTCACGGTGCCTGTCAGCGCCGTGTCGTTGGGTCCGGACGGTGGGTCGCGGGTGCAGCGGGCGCGCGGGGACAAGTCCGAGTTCGTCCCGGTCGAGACCGGCGTGTCGGCCGACGGCTACGTCGGTGTCACGCCGCGGCAGGGGGAGCTGGCCGACGGCGACCTCGTGGTGGTCGGCATCGAGGGTGACCAAGGCAGTGGTCAGTCGTGAGTGACGCGAGCGGACCGCTGATCAGGCTGGCCGGGGTCAGCCGGCGGTACGGAGCGGTCGCGCCGGTGCAGGCGCTCGACGGGGTCGACCTCGACGTGCACTCCGGCGAGTCGGTGTCCATCGTCGGAGCGTCGGGGTCGGGCAAGACGACGCTGCTCAACATCGTCGGCTGCCTCGACCGGCAGACCACCGGCTCCTACTGGTTGAACGGGGTCGATGTCGCCGACCTCACTGACCGGCAACGGGCCTGGCTGCGCAGTCGCCAGCTCGGTTTCATCTTCCAGTCGTTCCACCTGCTGTCGTACCGCACCGTGCTCGAGAACGTGACGTTGGCCGAGGTGTACGGCCGGCGCGAGCGCGCGGGTCGGGTGGAGCGGGCCCGTGCGGCGCTGGCCGCGGTAGGGCTCGAGGAACGCAGCGAGTTTCTGCCAACCCGGCTGTCCGGGGGCGAGCGCCAGCGGGTCGCCATCGCCCGCGCCCTCGTGAACCGACCTCGGCTGCTGCTGTGCGACGAGCCGACCGGCAACCTCGACTCGGTCAACACCGCCTCGATCCTCCAGCTGCTCAGCGGGCTCCAGGGGGCGGGGCTCACCATCGTGATGATCACGCATGACCCCGGAGTGGCGGCCTGGGCGCAGCGCCGGGTCGGCATCGCCGACGGCAAGATCAGGGGCGAGCTGTGACCGCGACCGAGCTCGTCCGTCCGATGACGACGGCAGAGCTCAGGCCACAGCGGATCTGGTGGCGCGACCTGCTGCGGGAGGCCTTCGCCGGCCTGTTCGCCCGGCCCGGACGGATGGCGCTGACGATCCTCGGTACGACCATCGGGCTGGCGGCGCTGGTGGCCACCCTGGGCCTGTCCCGGACGGCGGGCAACCAGATCATCGCGCGGTTCGACGAGCTCAGGGCCACCGAGATCACTGTCACCTCCACGCCGGCCGCCGAGGGCGCGCCGCCCAACGACCTGCCCTGGGATGCCTCCGAACGCGTCGGCCGCCTCAACGGGGTCGTCGCCGCCGGCACCTTGAGCCTGGTCGACGTCGGACCCGCGCTGGTCCGGGGCACCCCGATCAAGGACCCGACGCGTCGGACCGAGTTCAAGCTGACCGTCGAGGCCGCGTCTCCCGACCTGTTCACCGCGGTACGCGCGAGGCTGCGCGCCGGCCGGTTCCCGGACGAATGGCACTCGCAGCAGCGTGAGCGGGTGGCGGTCCTCGGTGCGAACGTCGCCGAGCAGCTCGGCGTGGGCCGGCTCGGTCAGCAACAGGCGATCAGCATCGGCGACGAGGTCTTCGCGGTGATAGGGATCATCGACCGGGTCGCCCGCAAGCACGGCCTGATGAGCGAGGTCATCATCCCCGAGGGGACGGCGCGCCAGCTGTACCAGGTGCGCGCACCGCAGTCGGTGATCATCGAGACGCAGGTGGGCGCGGCGGAGCTGCTGTCGCGTCAGGTGCCGTTCGCGCTCCGGCCGGATGCTCCCACTGGCCTCAAGGTCGCCTCGCCCGAGCAGCCCCAGCGGATCCGCGCCGGCGTCCGCAGCGACCTCGACGTCCTGTTCCTGATGCTGGGCGGGGTGTCGCTGCTGGTGGGTGCCATCGGGATCGCCAACGTCACGCTCGTCTCGGTGATGGAGCGCGTCGGCGAGATCGGTCTGCGGCGGGCGCTCGGCGCGACCCGTCGCCACATCGCGACCCAGTTCCTGCTGGAGAGCGCCGCGATGGGGGTGCTCGGCGGCATTCTCGGCGCGAGCCTCGGCATGGTCGTCGTGGTCGGGGTGGCGGGGTACCAGACCTGGGCGCCGGTCATCGACCCGGTCGTACCCCTGCTCGCGCCGCTGATCGGCGGAGTCACCGGGCTGGTGGCGGGCGCGTACCCGGCCCTTCGGGCTGCGCGGCTGGAGCCGGTCGACGCGTTGCGGGCCGGGACATGAAGATCCTGCTGGTCGAGGACGACAAGAAGATCGCGGCGGCGGTCAAACGAGGACTCTCCGCCGAGGGTTTCGTCGTGGACGTGTCGCTCGACGGCGCGGAGGGCCTCTGGCAGGCCACCGAGTTTCGCTACGACCTGATGATTCTCGACCTGATGCTGCCCGGCATCAACGGGTTCGACCTCTGCCGGGCACTGCGGGACCAGGGCAACTGGACGCCGATCCTGGTGCTCACGGCCAAGGACGGCGTCCTCGACGAGACCGACGCGCTCGACACCGGTGCCGACGACTTCCTGACCAAGCCGTTCTCCTTCCCGGTGCTCGTCGCGCATGTGCGGGCCCTGCTACGTCGCACGTCGAGTGGAGCCCCGGTGCCGCTGGAGGTCGGCGACCTTCGGCTCGACTCCGCGCGTCATCGTTGCTGGCGAGGTGACGACGAGATCGCTCTCACCGCGCGGGAGTTCTCGGTGCTCGAGTTCCTGATGCGCAGGGTCGACTTGGTCAACCCCAAGTTCGACATCCTGGCCGGCGTCTGGGAGTACGACTTCGAGGGCGATCCCAACATCGTCGAGGTGTATGTCAAACGACTGCGCCGCAAGGTCGACGAGCCGTTCGGTCGGCACGACATCGAGACGGTGCGGGGTGCCGGGTACCGGTTGGTCAGCGATGGCAGCTGAGCCGGGGCGGTCCGCCGGGACGAGGCGGTTCGGCACTGTCCGGGCGAAGCTGACCCTGCTCGCGACGGCGGTGGTGGCGGCGGTGCTCGCGGTCAGTGCGGTCGGGCTCGTCGCCGTGCAACGGAGTCTGCTCACCCATGGCATCGACGAGTCGCTGGTGCAACGCGCCGACAACGTCCAGGGCGAGGTGGAACGAGGAGCGTTCGGGACCCGACTGCCGAACGAGGGCGACCCAGAGGACTCCTTCATGCAGCTGGTCGGTCCGGATGGCGAGGTGGTCGCGTCCAGCGCCAACGCGGCTGCCCTGTCCGCGGCGGGGGGATCGCTCGCCGCCGGGTCCGCGCAGGTCATCCGCAGCACCTCACAGGTACCCCTCAGCAACCACGACTTCCGCGTCCTTACCCGAAGTGTCGATACCCGGGCTGGGCCGATGACTCTCGTGGTCGCGAAGAATCTCGACGACGTGAACGAGAGTGCGCGCATCCTCGCGTCGTCGCTGGCGATCTCGATCCCGGTGGTCACTGCCCTGTTGGCCGCGCTGGTCTGGTGGCTCACCGGCCGGGTCCTTCGATCGGTCGAGTCGATTCGGGCGGAGGTGTCGAGCATCCAGGGGATCGAGGTGCACCGTCGTGTGCCGGTGCCTCGCTCGCACGACGAGATCTCTCGGCTCGCACGCACGATGAACGAGATGCTCGACCGCGTCCAACAGGCCGTGGAACGACAGCGCAGGTTCGTCGCCGACGCTTCACACGAGCTGCGTAGCCCGCTGACCCGCATTCGCTCCGACCTGGAGGTGGGGATCGCTCATCCCGACGCGGCCGACTCCACGACGTTGCTGCCGAGCCTGCTCGCCGACGCCACCGACCTGGAGGACCTTGTCGACGACCTGCTGTTCCTGGCCAAGTCGGAGTCCGGCACCCTCGGTCCCACCGGTTCGCCGGTCGATCTCGATGACCTCGTCCTCGACGAGGCTCGGTGGCTGCGCGACCGTGGCGCCGTGCTCGTCGACGTCAGCGGTGTCTCCGGCGCGCGCACCCTCGGCGACCAGCATCAGCTGGCCAGGGCGATCCACAACCTCGCCAGCAACGCCGAACGTCATGCCACGACAGCGGTCTCGTTCGAGCTGCTCGAGCGGGACGGGCACTGCGAGCTCGCGGTGTCCGACGACGGGCGAGGGATCCCGTCCGAGCACCACGCCTCGGTGTTCGAGCGGTTCAACCGCCTGGACGAGGCACGCTCGCGCGACGCGGGCGGGTCGGGTCTCGGGCTCGCGATCGTCCACGACATCGTCACCCGTCATGGCGGCACCATCGTGATCGCGTCGGCAAACGGAGAAGGTGCCCGGTTCGTCGTCAGCCTGCCGAGGTCGGACTGATCGACGCGGACGCCTACTTCGTCGCCCGGACCTCGGAACGCGGTGTGTGCACGTACACGTCCTTGCTGACCAGATACGCGCGGTCCTCGAGCTCGAGTGCACCTGCGCGCGCCTCGGCGAGCTCGTCCGGGTCGAGGGTGCTGTGCTTCACCAGCTCCAGGACTTCCTTCGACTCGTCCTTTGACCCCCGCCAGCCGACTTTGACCACTCCGACTCCCGGTGCGTAGAACTTGTCCTGGTAGGCATCCGGGAGGCTCGGCTCGAACTCCTCGATGACCACGACGCCCCCATAGCAACCCGCCTCGACGCAGGCCTGCTCGTCGGTCTGGTAGACCCGGCCCCGGTCCTCCCAGTTGAGCGGCGCCGGCGCGAAGCCCTGGGCATAGTCGGGCGTCCCGGTGCGAGGTTCGGCGGGGATGGTGATGCCGGCGGTCGCCCCCCGTACACCGTGGATCCAGGCCGGCGCCGCGACGAACTCGCCGTCCTCGTACTCCTCCGGGTACTCACCCATGTGCCAGATGTGCCCGTCCTCGTCCTGCGCGAACAGGGCGAGCTCGGTCTCCACCAGCTCGCCGTCGGTGTAGTCCCGCTCCCAGACGACCACGTTCGGGACCCCGTCGATCGTCTTGACGAGGTCGGTGACGATGACGTCCACGCCGTGCTGCAGCCGCTCGCCTTCGTCGACGGACGAGCCTCGGTAGATGAGCCGGGTGCCGGGCCGGAGCGGGTACCACCGGTGGGCGACGTCGGCCGAGTCGTCGAACCTGCTCCGGTGGTAGTCATCGGCCGCGATCGCGTCTGCACCGGGGCCGTCGGATCCGCCCGGCAGGTCGTCGGCGCCGGCTGGTGAGCGCTCGACGCACCCCGAGGTGAGGAGCAACACGAGCGCGGTGCCGGCGACCGAGGATGCGGACACAGGCATGGCTGACCCTCCCTGGCACCAGCCGTTCCTCCTTCATGAGCCGGTGCTCGTGGACGAGGATGCGCGGCCGGCCGGCTCTCCGCAATGGCCCAGAAGGACCAGCCGACTAGTCCTCGCGGCCGTCCGCTACCTCAGCCGCTGTCGCCGGACCAGGGCCAGTCCGAGCAGCGCCAAGACTCCGACGGGGGTTGCCATCACCAGGGGTACGACGTTGCCGGGGTTGACGACCCGTCGTCCGCCCACGCTCATCTGCAACGGACCGCTGACGGCCACCGCGTCCGACTCGGTGCCACTGACCGCCACGTACAGGATCAGCGCACCGCTGTCGATCGCGGTCACCGTCCAGCGGAGCGTGGTCGTCTCGCCCGGCGGCAGCTCGTCGAGGAACTGCGTCCGGCGAGTGGACCAGTCCTCCGGGTCGACGTAGATCTGTTCGTCGGCGCCTAGGATGTTGAGGTGCGCGATCGGGTCGGTCAGCGGCTGGTCTCCGTCATTGCGGATCGTCGACTCGAAGGTGAACTTCTCACCGGGCGACGCGGCCATCTCGGTACGGTCGAGCTCGATCGTCAGCGTGTCAGCGTCGGCCTGCGCCGCGTTGGCCGTGCCGGCCCACAGCATCGCGATCGCGGTGACGAGCAGCGCCACCCCGTACACCCGCAACCTCCTCATGACCGCCCCCTCGGCAGTAGCGTGAGCCGGCCCGCCACGAGCAGGGCAATGCCGGGAACGAGTACGGCGGTCAGCAGTGGGACTGCCAGCAGGTCGGCGCTCTGACCCGCGGACTGCCCGTTGATGATCACCTTGTCGAGGTAGGGCAGACCGCCGGTGAACGGGTCGACTCGCAGCAGCAGCTCACCCGCCCAGCTCCGTACCGACTCGGTCGGCATCTGGTTCGGGGCGTACAACGCGATGAGCACGAAGAAGCTGATCGACAGGCTCAACAGGTTGGAGCCGGAGAACATGCTGACCAGCAGGCCGACGCCGCCGAGCAGCAGCGCCAGCAACGTGCCCACGACCAAGCCGCCGGCCGCCGCCGGCCCGAAGGTGTTCACGTCCCGGCCCAGCCACCACGCGTAGGGCAAGGCCAGCAGGTAGGCGGCCACCCACAGCGAGATCGCCGCAGCTCCTTTCCCCAGGACGAGGGAGCGGCGTGACGCGGGGGTGAGGAGCAGGGTCTCGAGCGTCCCGCGCTCGCGCTCTCCGCTGATCGCATCCGCGGCTACCAGCACGACCAGCAGCCCGCCCACCACGACGGCCACCCTGAGGGTGAGACTGACCGCTTCCCGCTGCTCCAGGAAGTGCAGGTCCTGGTTGACCGCGACGAGGTACGTCGAACCGCTCATCACGGCCGTGTACGCCACCATCAAGGCCAACGCGCGCCCCGACAGCCACAGGTCGCGAAGCTCACGTTCGGCCACCACGAACCAGGCCGGCGCCGCGTGCTCAGGCATCGTCGGCTCCCTTCGTCACGGCGAGGAACGCATCGCTCAGCCGACCGCCCTCGAGGGAGAAACCCAGCACCGGCACCCCCGCCTCGAGCAGCCGGCCGAGCGCCGCCGCGGCGACCTGCTCGGGCAGCTCGTCGCCCGGCAACGTGAGTGTCACCTCGCCGCGGCGGGCGTTCCCACCGGTCACGGCGGTGAACTTTGCTGCGGTCAGCACCTCGACCGCACGTTCGCGCAGCTGCGGAGGCACCTGGACCATGCCGCCGCGCGGGGCGGCGACGCGACGGACGATCTCGGCCACCGTGCCCTCGGCGACCACCCTCCCGCGGTTCAGGATCACCACCCGGTCACAGGCCTCCTCGACCTCCGCCAGGACGTGCGTGCTCAGCACCACCGTTACCTGCTGCGTGTGGACGATCCGCGCGACCAGGTCGAGGATCTGCCGCTGGCCCATCGGGTCCAGGCCGAGCGTGGGCTCGTCGAGGAACACCACCTGCGGGTTGTTCACCAGCGCGCGGGCGATCCCCAGCCGCTGCCGCATGCCGCGGCTCAGGTTGGCGATCCGCGACCTTCGCCGCTCGTACAGACCGACGTCGGCGAGCAGCCGACCGGCGGCGGTGCGGGCATCTTTGCGGGACGCGCCGAACAGCCGCGCGTGGTAGGTCAGCCACTCCTCCGCGGTCTCGCCCTGCGGGTAGCCGGCGCTCTCGGGCAGGACCCCGATCCGCCGACGGATCTCGACCGGCCTGGAGTGCGGCACGCCTGCGACGGTGAAGGTGCCGCTGTCGGGCGGCAGGACGGTCGAGAGCATCCGAATCGCCGACGTCTTCCCGGCACCGTTCGGGCCGAGGAACCCCAGCACCGTCCCGGCCTCGACCCGGAGGTTCAAGGACTCGACCGCGAGCGTCGAGCCGTAGCTCTTCCGCAGCGCCCGCGCCTCGATCGCGGGCGCGCTGGTCGCCTGCGCGGCAGCCTCGGTGGTCTCGGTTGATCTCGGTACTGCGCCCATCGCCCCTCCCGATCGCACTGGTGAGCCCCCACCTCACACATCGAGAGTAATGAAAGAGACCTGAACAGTTGCTGAAACGAGCGACAGCAGGCCGGCGCGTTCGGTACTGTCCGTGCCCGCGGCCACAACTTCACCCTCCGAACCGACATTCTGAGCCCGGAATCGGGGCCGAACCTGTCGGTTCGAGGGGTGAAGTCGCCGATGCACGCCGCCCGACCCCGGACCGTCTCAGGTTGTCTTGCGGCGTAGGGAACCGAGGACGAGCTTGTCGGCGGACAGGTCGTACGCCTGCTCCTCGGTCAGGGTCGCCGCGGACCTGAGCATCGCCCGAATCTCGGTGTGCACGCGCGGTGAGCGCTCCAGCAGTGCCGCGACCCGGCTGTCGACCGCGGAGTCCAGGTCAGTGTCGTCGACCACCTCGTTGACCAGACCGATCCGCACCGCCTCGTCGCCGCCGACCGTCTCGCCGGTCGCCGTCAACCAGAACGCCTGCCGGCGCCCGACGACCCGGGCCAGCCAGGCCAGCACGAGCGTCGGAGCGAGGTCCATGGTGACCTCGGGGAACCCGAAGCGGGCGGTGCGTACGGCGATGGCGACGTCGGTCAACGCCGCCAGGCCGACCCCGAAGCCGGCCGCGTCACCCTGCACCTTGGCGACCGTGACCAGGGAGGTGTGGAGCAGTGCCTCGTTGAGGGCGATCAGGCGGCGGACCTCCCGGGGCAGGTCCTCAGGGGTGGCCGCGGTGCGCTCCCGGCCCAGGCAGAACGCGTCGCCGGCGGCCTCGAGGACCAGGACGTGGACTCCGTCCGGCGGTGTACGCAGGAGTGCGGCGAGTGCATCGCAGATGGCCAGCGACATCAGGTTGCCGTCCGGCCGGTCGAGGCGGGCCGTCAGCCGTGCTCCGTCACGGTCGAGCGTGAGGCCGTCCGCGACAGCCGTGCCGAGTCCTGCGGTCATATTTCCTCCGGGGATGTCAGTTGAGCCGCTCGTCCGCGACGCCGCCGTACCAGTCGACGTCGTCCTCGGCGATGCGCATGGTCACGCTGCGGACATGGGTGAAGTCATGAAACGACTCCCAGCCGCCCTCGCGCCCGTGGCCGCTTCCGCGCACGCCGCCCCAGGGCGAGGAGGGGTCGAGCCGGTGGTGGTCGTTGACCCAGACGATGCCGTGGTCGAGCCGGGCGGCGACCCGGTGGGCGCGCGCCACGTCCCGGGTCCAGATGGACGATCCGAGGCCGTACGGGGAGTCGTTGGCGATGCTGATGGCGTCTACCTCGTCCTCGAAGGCGATGACGACGACGACCGGACCGAAGATCTCCTCGCGGGCGACGCGCATGTCGTTGTGCACGTCGGCGAGCACCGTCGGCGCGACGAAGTATCCGTCCAGACCGGGTACGTCGACGGCGTGGCCGCCGGTCGCCAGCCGGGCTCCCTCGGCGACGCCGACCTGCACGTACTCGAGGATGCGCTCCTGGGCCTGCCGGGAGATCACCGGACCGAGCTGGGTGTCGGCCTTGCCGGGGTCTCCGATCCGGATCTGCTCGGCCTGCGCGACGAGTGCCGTCACGAACTCGTCGTAGATCGTGCTCTGCACCAGGATCCGGGTGCCGGCGATGCACGTCTGGCCGGCGCCGACGAAGCCGCCGAACGCGGCACCGCGGGCGGAGACGTCGACGGGGAGGTCGGCGAAGACGACGACCGGAGTCTTCCCGCCCAGCTCGACCGTCGACTTGGCGAAGCGCCGCGCCGTGGCCACCGCGATCGAGCGACCGGGCTCGGTGCCCCCGGTGAAGACGGCCTTGTCGACCAGCTCGTGCTCGGCCAGCGCCGCTCCGGCCACCGGTCCCAGGCCCGGGACGACGTTCAGCACTCCCGGCGGGATGCCCGCGTCGAGAGCCAGATGCCCGATGACCAGCGTGGTGAGCGGGGTCTGCTCGGACGGCTTGACGACGACGCTGTTGCCGGTCGCCAGGGCGGGGGCCAGACTCTTCGAGGCGATCATCAGCGGGTGGTTGAACGACGACAGGATCGCGACCACGCCGACCGGGAACCTCGAGACGTACGAGTGGTACGGCCCCGCCATCGGCACGACGGCGTCACGATCGGACAGCAGCAGTGCGGCGTTGTACCGGTACCACTCCGGGAGCCGGGTGATCTGCGCCTTGGTCTCGGTGATGGGCCGACCGTTGTTCAGCGTCTCCAGCCGGTACAGCTCGTCCATGTTGTCTTCCAGCAGGTCGGCGAACCGATGCAGGACACGCGCCCGCCGGTGGATCGGCAGGTCGCGCCAGACCCCGCTGGCGAAGGCGTCCCGGGCGGCGTGGACAGCGACGTCGATGTCAGCTGCGTCCGCGTTGTGGCACCGCGCGAAGACCCGACCCGTGGCCGGGTTGGTCAGCTCCAGCAGCTCCCCGCTGCCGGGCACATCGCGTCCCCCGATGATCAGCCGGTGGGGGAGGCTGTCGTTGTCTGCGTTCGCGGCGGTGTTCATCCAGGTCACTCTCTGTCTCAGCGGAGGTGCGGTTGCGGGTGCGAGGACGGTTGGTCGGTGGCTGCCTCGAGCTCTTCGAAACGGCGGAGCACCGACGCTTCCAGGACCGCGACGTCAGGATCGGAGGCCCGTCGGGGGCGCGGCAGCGTGACTTCGATGACCTCGTGGATGCGCCCACCGGGAGCCAGCAGGAGGATACGGTCGGACAGCTCGGCGGCCTCCTTGACGTCGTGGGTCACGAAGATCACCGTCTTGCGGGTGTCGGCCCACAGCTCCTGAAGGTGCTCTCGCAGGCCCCGCGCGGTGATCGCGTCGAGATGGCTGAAGGGCTCATCCATCAGCAGCACGTCCGGCTCCACGGAGAACGCGCGGGCGATGCCGATCCGCTGCTGCTGCCCCCCGGACAGCTGGCCCGGCCACTTCTTCGCCGCGTGTGCCAGCCCGACTCGGTTCAGCGCGGTGTCGACGCGTTCTCGGGCGGCGTCGTCTCGGACCGGCTGGACGTACATCAGGTTGTCGAAGACCGAGCGCCAGGGGAGCAGCCGTGGCTCTTGGAACACGTAGCCCAGCTTGGCGGTGGCGCCCCGGCCGGTCGTGTGGACCGACCCCGAGGTGGCGCTCTCGATGCCAGAGATGATGTTCAGCAACGTGGTCTTGCCACAGCCCGAGGGTCCGACCAGGGAGACGAACGACTGCGGGGCCACCTCGAAGCTGATGCCGTCCAGGACGGTCTGCGGCCCGGTGGGCGTGGCGAAGACCTTGTGCAGACGGTCGACGGTGACGGTGGCCATGAGGCACTCCCTGAACTCTCGATGGGGTGGCGTGGACGGCGGTCAGGCGTTCGATCTCGCGGCGAGCTCGGTAGCAGGGACGTCGTGATCGCGCCACCGGAAGACGTAGCGGGAGATGCGCTCGAGCAGCAGCCGGTCGGTCAGCACCATGAACAGGATGAAGAACGCGATCCAGGCCAAGAAGCCCGGCATCCGGTTCGCGTCGTACCAGTAGCGGGCCCGGTGGCCGACACCGTCCGAGGCGCCGAACCACTCGGAGAGCAGCAGCCCGTTCCAGCCCGACATCACAGCGAACCTGATCCCGGCGAACAGGTAGCCCCAGACAGCCGGCAGCATCACGTGGCGCAGCCGTCGTACGAACGGGACGTCGAACGAACCCGACATGCGTACCAGCAGCGGGGGGATCGACTTGGCCCCGGCGGCGACGTTGACCGCGACGAAGGGGACCCCCGACAACACGATGGTGACGACCGGAGCCAGGTTGCCGAACCCGAACCACATCGTGCACAGCAGCGCCCAGATCACCGCGGGGATGGC
>JBOHDE010000045.1:0-21339 GCA_050699035.1 Nocardioidaceae bacterium
ATCGACGAGGTGGTGTCGCAGCACGTCACGCTGCGCAGCGCCGGCGGCGGGTCGATGAAGGGCCTCTGCCCCTTCCACGACGAGAAGAGCCCGTCCTTCCACGTCACCCCGGCCAAGCAGTTCTTCCATTGCTTCGGCTGCCAGGAGGGCGGCGACGTCATCGACTTCGTGATGAAGATCGAGGGCCTCGCGTTCACCGACACGGTCGAGCGGCTGGCCGGCCGCTACGGCGTCCAGCTGCGCTACACCGAGGACGGTCCCGGCCCACGACGCGACTCGTCGCAGCGGCCGCGGCTGCTCGACGCGCACCGGCATGCGACTGAGTTCTACGTCGACCAGCTCGGCGCCGCCGGCGACGCGCAGACCGGCCGGCAGTTCCTCTCCGAGCGGGGTTTCGACAAGGCGGCCGCCGAGCTGTTCACCGTCGGCTTCGCGCCGAGAGGCGGTGACCAGCTCTACCGCCACCTGCGGCAGAAAGGCTTCCAGGACGAGGAGCTGGTCGCGTCCGGCCTGGTCGGGCAGTCCGGCCGGGGTGCGTACGACCGGTTCCGCGGCCGGCTGCTGTGGCCGATCCGTGAGGTCAGCGGCGAGGTGGTCGGTTTCGGCGCGCGCCGGCTGTTCGACGACGACCGGATTGAGGCCAAGTACCTCAACACCCCCGAGACCCCGATCTACAAGAAGAGCCACCTGCTGTACGGCGTCGACCTGGCCCGTCGCGAGATCGCCCGCCGCAAGCAGGCCGTGGTCGTCGAGGGCTACACCGACGTGATGGCATGCCACCTCTCCGGGGTCGAGACCGCGGTCGCGACCTGCGGCACCGCGTTCGGCGAGGACCACGGCCGGGTCCTGCGCCGGCTGCTGCTCGACCATGAGCAGTTCCGCGGTGAGGTGATCTTCACCTTCGACGGCGACGAGGCCGGCCAGCGGGCGGCGCTGCGGGCGTTCCAGGGCGACCAGCAGTTCGTCGCGCAGACCTACGTCGCCATCGAGCCGGACGGCCTCGACCCGTGCGACGTGCGGCTGGACAAAGGCGACGCGGCGGTCCGTGAGCTGGTCGCGCGCCGGGTCCCGCTCTACCGGTTCGTGCTGAAGAACGTCCTCGGCCGCTACGACCTGGACCGGGCCGACGCCCGGGTCGACGCGGTGCGTGAGGCGGCGGGCCTGGTGGCCTCCGTCCGCGACCGGTCCAAGATCGACGCCTTCGCCCGTGAGCTGTCCGGCATGGTCGGCGTCGACGTCGATGAGGTGCGCCGCGAGGTGCACCGAGCGGCGGCCCGCGGGTCTGCTCCCCGGCGCCCCGACCGCCAGGTCGCCGTACCCCCAGTGGAGTCGGCTGGACAGCTGTCTGGGTCGCCGACTCAGCGGCCGCCCGCGCCGGAGCGCCCCGACCTCCGCGATCCCCGGTTCGAGGCCGAGCGGGAGGCCCTGCAGGCGGTCGTGCAGTACCCCGAGCTGTCCGCCGAGCAGTTCGGCGAGCTCGGCGACGAGGACTTCACCCACCCCACCCTGGCCGGCGTCCGGCGCACGGTGGAGGCGGTCGGCGGGCCGGCGGCGGCGACCGGGGGTGACTGGGTCAACCGGCTGCGCGACAAGGCCGAGGACGAGCTGGCCCAGCACGCCCTGGTGGCGCTCGCGGTCGCGCCGCTGCGCTCGAAGGGCGAGCCCACGGCCCGGCTGGTCGAGGCTCTGCTGGCGCGCCCGCAAGAGCTGACCGCGTTGCGTCGCATCGAGCAGGTCAAGTCGCGGCTGCAGCGCACCAACCCGGTGGAGCAGCAGGCCGACTACAACCGAATGTTCGGCGAGCTGATGGCGCTGGAGCAGCACTGCCGGGCGCTGCGCGACCGGGTGATCGGCGGCGGCATCTAGGCCGCGTGACTTCCTCCCGACCGATGAGATTGGTTCCGTCTGACGACTCGCCATCGGTCCCGCCCGCGCTGTCACACAGCTCGGATCGATAACTCACCAGCGGTCCCGCCCGCGGCGGACTTGTCAGACGGTTCCGACTCGATGTGGTCGGTTCCGTCTGACAGCACGCCGGCGGTCCCGCCGGCCGAGGACGACCGACGTGCAAAATTGCCCAATTGGGCAAAATTCCACCTCGATCCGCGCTGACCCGGGTCGAATTTTGCCCAATTGGGCAAAGCTCCACGCGGCAGCCGCGCCGCGCGGGGACAGCGGCGGGCAAAATCCTCCCGAATCCAGTCCGTTTTAGACATATTTACGGGCATTATCGCCGCAGGGATTCGGCTAATTCGCGGAAACCGCTGCACGGACCGGGCCACTATCGACGAGGGAGCCGATCCCTGGGGGAGTGAGGGGCCGCGATGACCACGACGGTGCATCGTCTCGGGGACATGACGATGGCGCCACGGAACCATAGCGCCGACCCGATGGCCGGGCTGCCACGGCAGCGCGACTCGCGGACGTCGAGCGCTGCCCGGGCCGCGCCGGCCGGCGCGATGCCGTCGGCCGACCTGATGCGCACCTACCTGCGCGAGATCGGGCGCATCCCGCTGCTCACCGCGCAGCAGGAGGTCGAGGTCGCGCTGGCGATCGAGGCCGGCGTCCTGGCCGACGAGGTGCTAGCGAACGGCACGATGCCCGACGACACCGACGACCTGCTCGTACTCGTGCAGCTGGGGGAGCAGGCGCGACAGCGGCTGATCGCGTCCAACCTGCGGCTCGTCGTGGCGATGGCGAAGCGCTACTCCGGCCACGGTCTGTCGCTGCTCGACCTGGTGCAGGAGGGCAACATCGGGCTGATGCGGGCGGTCGAGAAGTTCGACTACGCCCGCGGTTTCAAGTTCTCGACGTACGCCACCTGGTGGATCAGGCAGGCGATCTCGCGCGCCATCGCCGACCAGGGACGCACCATCCGGATCCCGGTCCATGTGGTCGAGGAGGTGCAGCGGGCCGTACGCCTCGAGCGTGCGCTGTTCCAGCAGCTCGGCCGAGCACCCGACATCGGTGAGCTCGCCGACGCGCTGCGGGTGACCGAGTCGCGGGCCCGCGAGCTGCTGACCTGGTCGATCGAGCCGGTGTCGCTGGACAGCGCGGTGGGTGACTCGTCCGACGCCGTACTCGGCGACGTCGTCAGCGACGACGACGAGCTCAGCATCCTCGACCGGGTCTCGGCGCAGCTGGTACGTGCCGATGTCGCGGTGGCGCTGTCCGCCCTCACCGAGCGCGAACGCGCGGTGCTCACCATGCGGTTCGGGCTGACCGACGGACGGGCTCGCACGCTCGAGCAGCTCGGCTCGGTCTTCGGCGTCACGCGGGAACGGGTGCGGCAGATCGAGGTCAAGGCCCTCGAGAAGCTGCGTCGCGACCCACGCAGCGCAACCTTGGTCGAGTACCTGCGCTGACGGGGCTTGGTCCGGCTGCGACGATGGACAGGTGTTCAACATCGCGCGCGCTCTCCGCCGGCATGACCCGGTGCTGCCCGCTTCGCTGTCGCTCGACGCCGGCGAGCGGGTGCTTGCGTCGGCGACCGACGGCACTGGGCAGTGGTACGTCGGGACACTGCGTGCGCTGCACATCGCCGACGACTCGCAGTCACGTCGGCTGCCCTGGGAGTCGATCGAGCGCGCTGAGTGGGATCGCGACGAGGAGCAGCTGGTCGTCGTGGAGTCTGCCGAGTTTGGCGCACCCGCGCCCGAGCATCGCGCCGCCCTGGTGGACGCCGACCGTCTGCTCCAGCTCGTCCGCGAGCGAGTCACTGCCTCGGTCGTCGTGTCACGTTTCGTTGCTGTGGAGGGAAAACGAGGGATCACCGTGGTGGCCCGACGGGCGCCACACACCGACGACGAGCTGACCTGGACGTACGTCGTCGACCGTGGGCTGGACGCGTCGTCGGCTGCCGTGGCGACAGCCGCCGAACGCGGCCTCGCGGAGGCGCGGGCCGAGGTCGGTGACTGAGCCCGCCTCGTCGGCCGGATGTTTGACATCGCTGGGGCGTCTCCGTAGCGTCGCACGACGTAGGCGACCGCGGCATGTCCACGTCTCGAGGACACCGAGAGGTCGGGGGTGTGCGGCCTCGCCTGGTCATAACACCTACGAAGGGCTTACCAGTGACTCTGGATGCCGGCTGGTCGCGGCGAGACTTCCTGCAGCGTTCGCTGATCCTCGGTGGCGTCCTGGCGACACCCACCCTCATCGGCGCCTGTTCGCGCACCGAGCCGGGGACCGGCAAGGAGACGGGCGACGGTGGCACGCTCCAGAAGATCAAGGACCAGGGCTACGTCACCGTCGGGTTCGCGGGCGAGCGACCGTACGCCTTCCGCGAGGGCGGCGAGCTGATCGGCGAAGCACCGGCGATCCATGGCGAGATCTTCAAGCAGATCGGCGATGTCGAGCTGCGGCCCCAGCTGTTCGAGTTCGGCGCGCTGATCCCGGCGCTGACCGGTGACCGGGTCGACGTCGTCACTGCCGGCATGTTCATCACGCCCGAGCGTTGTGAGCAGGCCGCGTTCAGCAACCCCGAGTACGTCGCGCCGACGGCGATCCTGACCGCGGCGGGCAACCCCGAGGGGATCACCGACTTCGAGTCCGCGCTCGGCAGCGGGGGCAAGCTGGCCGTGATGAACGGCGCCGTCGAGCTCGACTACGCCAAGGGCAACGGGTTCGAGGACAACCAGCTGCAGGTCGTCGCCGACCAGCAGAGCGGCCTCGACGCGGTCAAGGCCGGTCGCGCGGTCGGCTTCGCCCTGACCAGCATCTCGCTGCGCTCGATGGCCGAGACCGACAAGGCGGTCGAGGTCGCCGAGCCGTTCGTGCCGATGGTCGACGGCAAGGAGCAGCTCGGCGCGGGGGCGGCGGTGTTCCGCAGCAACGACACCGACCTGATCGACGCGTTCAACGAAGAGCTGGCCGCCCTGCTCGACAGCGACAAGTGGCTGGAGCTGGTGGAGCCGTTCGGCTTCACCGAGGCGGAGAAGCCGGACGAGGGGCTGACGGCCGAGACGCTCTGCAAGGGCTGATCGCCCGTGTGGCAGGAGCTCGTCGACGCCGCGCCGCTGTTCGCGCGCGGTGTCGGCATCACCCTGCTCTACACCGTGTTGGGCGCGCTCGCCGCCCTCGTCATCTCCTTCTTGTTCGGCCTGATGGCGCTCTCACCGTCGGTGGTCGTGCGTGGTGTCGCTCGGACGGTGGTGGAGTTCTTCCGCGGTACGTCGCTGGTCATCCAGCTGCTGTGGTTCGTGTTCGTGCTGCCGCAGCTCGGCTTCCGGCTGGATGCGGTCGCCGCGGCCACGCTCGCGTTGGCGCTCAACTTCGGCGCGTACGGGTCCGAGGTGGTCCGCGGTGCGATCAACGCCGTACCGATGGAGCAGTGGGAGGCGACGGTCGCGCTCGGTCTGAGCCCGCGGCAGCGGATGCGGCGGGTGGTGCTGCCGCAGGCGATCCCGGAGATGGTGCCGCCGTTCGGCAACCTGCTGGTGCAGCTGCTGAAGAGCTCGTCACTGCTCTTTCTGATCGGCATCACCGAGCTCACCTTCGAGGTGCAGCAGCTGCGCCATGAGCTCGGCAGCCTGGCGGCGTTCAGCCTGGCCCTGGTCGTCTACTTCGTGCTGGCCCAGCTGCTGCTCGTCGTGATGCGGCTGTGGGAAGGGCGGGCCGCGGCGAAGGTCGGCCGTGGCCCGTTGGCCGTCGCCGCGGTGTCCGCCGAGCCAGTGGTGGGGCCGAGCCGATGAGCACGTTCTGGGACTGGGCCTACGCCGGTGAGGTACTGCCCCAGCTGATCGAGGCGTTCCTCACGTACACCCTTGGGATCACGCTGGCGTCGTCGGCGGTGGCGATCGTGCTCGGGCTGGTGCTGGCACTGGCCCGGCGCTCGGAGGTCAAGGCAGTCTCGTGGACGGCGTACGGCGTCATCGAGTTCGTCCGCAGCACGCCGATCCCGGTCCAGCTGTTCTTCGTCTACTTCGGGCTGCCGGCCGCTGGGATCCGGCTGGGCGCGCTGACCACCGGCATCCTCGTGCTCGGGGTGCACTACGCGTGCTATATGGCCGAGGTCTACCGGGCCGGCATCGACGCCGTTCCGCGTGGCCAGTGGGAGGCGTGCACCGCGCTGTCGCTGTCGTCGCGGCGCACCTGGCAGGGCGTGATCTTGCCGCAGGTCGTGCGCCGGATCCTGCCGTCGGTCGGCAACCAGGTGATCGCGCTGTTCAAGGAGACGCCGTTCTTGCTGGTGATCGGCGTGCTCGAGATGGTGACGGTGGCTCAGGGCATCGGATCGCAGAACTTCCGTTTCACCGAGCCGATCACCATCGCCGCGCTGATCTTCCTGGCCGCGAGCTACCCGACGTCCGTGCTGATGAGAAGGCTGGAGATCCGCCTTGGCCACTAAAACCGCACCCGAGTGGAACCTGTCGGACGCGATCATCCGGTTCGACAACGTCGTGAAGAAGTTCGGTGACAACACCGTGCTGGACGGGATGAACTTCAGCGTCGCGCCGGGGGAGCGGGTGACGTTGATCGGGCCGTCCGGCTCGGGCAAGACCACGATCCTGCGGCTGCTGATGACGCTGGAGAAGGTCACCGACGGGGTGATCTGGGTCGCCGGGGAGCCGCTGACCCACGAGCGCAAAGGCGACCGGCTGGAGCTCGCGTCGGAGCGCTACAGCCGCAAGGTGCGCCGCAAGATCGGCATGGTCTTCCAGCAGTTCAACCTGTTCCCGAACATGACGGTGATCGAGAACATCATCGAGGCGCCGTGCTCGGTCGTCGGGACGGCGAAGGAGGAGGCCCGGCAGCAGGCGCATGCGTTGCTCGACAAGGTCGGGCTGGGCGAAAAGGCAGATGCGCACCCGTCGCAGCTGTCCGGCGGCCAGCAACAACGGGTCGCGATCGCCCGCGCGCTGGCGATGGAGCCCGACATCCTGCTGCTCGACGAGGTCACGTCGGCGCTCGACCCGGAGCTGGTCGCGGACGTGCTGAACGTGCTCCGTGACATCGCCGAGACCACCGACATCACCATGCTGATCGTGACGCACGAGATGCACTTCGCCCGCGACGTCTCGCATCGGGTGATGATGTTCGACAGCGGTGTGATCGTCGAGGACGGCCCACCCGAGAAGATCTTCGGGGACCCCGACCACGAGCGGACCCGGACGTTCCTCAAGGCGGTCCTCGATGACCGTTGAGCGGGTCCGGATCCCGTTTAGACCTGTGGCTGGCCGCTTGCTAACCTATGTGCGCTGCCTGGGACACTAGGCGCACAATCCCGCGTAGCTCAATTGGCAGAGCTTCCGACTGTTAATCGGACGGTTACTGGTTCGAGTCCAGTCGCGGGAGCCAGCGCGTTACCCCGGATCCCGCACCATCGGATCCGGGGTTTCGCGATTCGCGCCCGTACTCACGGTGCCGACGACCTCGAGTGAGGAACAATCCTGCTCATGTCTGTGCTGACGGCGAGTGACGGGACCAGAATCGCGTACCACGAGTCCGGCGAGGGTGCCCCGGTCGTGTGCCTGCCAGGTGGACCCTTGCTGGACGCCGCCAGCCTGGGTGACCTCGGCGGCCTGGCGCGCCGGCTGCGGCTGATTCAGCCGGACTACCGGGGTGCGGGGCGGTCGGAGACACCGACAAGCACCGCCTCGTACCGCTGCGACGCTCTCGTCGACGATGTCGAGGCGTTGCGCGTGCACCTCCGGCTCGAACGGATCAACGTGCTTGCGCACTGTGCGGGGGCGAACGTCGCCGTGCAGTATGCGGCGCGGCACCCCGAGCGCGTCAACAAGCTGGTCCTGGTCACCCCGAGCACGTATGCCGTGGACATCACCGTCACGGGTGACCTCCGACGCGAGATCGTGGGGCTGCGGAAGGCCGAGCCCTGGTTCGCGCAGGCGTCGGCGGCGTTCGAGGCGATCCAGGCGGGGCAGGCAACGGACATCCACTGGGACGCGATCACGCCCCTCACCTATGGCCGCTGGGACGACGTCGCGCGAGCCCACTACGCGAGGGACAACGCTCACCGCAACGAGGAGGGTGCTGCCGCCTTCGGCGCGGAGGGCGCCTTCGACCCCCCGGCCACCCGCGCCGCCCTGGCCGCCTTCGACTCGCCCGTCCTGCTGCTCGCCGGGGAGCTCGACGTGGCCGCCCCGCCGCGCGTTGTCGCCGAGTACGCCGCGTTGTTCCCGCATGCGACGCTGGTCGTCCAGCCGGAAGCTGGCCACGTCCCCTGGCTCGACGACCCCACCTGGTTCGCCGACACCATCGCCGGCTTCGTGGACGAGGCGTAACCGTCCGTTCCTCGTACGGCCCGAGCCTTGCAAGGCGCGGGCCGTACGAGGAGGAGGTGGGGTGGCCGGGCAGGATCGGTCGCGGGCGGAGTGGCACCTCCCGGGATCAGTCAGTGACTCGCAGGTGGCCCACCTGCGAATAGGTCGAGTCCATCAGTGCCTGCTCGGTGCCGACGGCCAGCTCAAGCTGGGGGAGCGCCCCGGCCCAGTACCTCAGGATTCGCGCGATCTCTTCCTGGGGTTTGTCCTTTACTGCGTCCATGTCGATCTCGATGACGAACCGCATGCGGTCACGCTAACCGAGACGTGGAGGAAGCACTCCTATGCCGCTGTCCGCGCGCAACCGTTCAGCAGCACGGCCGGGCGCACCAGCCGGGTGCGCCGGGCGGCGACGTACTCGCTGAAGTCCGTGCCCGCTTCTGTTCGAGTCAACCTGAGCGACCGGCCACGGGGTGCGTTCGGGTCCTGCGAGTCTCTGCCCAGGGGAGGAGGCGAGGTTCTGCCCCTGGGTCGATGTGCGGAGTGGTTGCCGGCGGGTCGAATGTCGGCATGTCCATCACCGAGATCCATCCGGCCACGGAGCCGGTCGTCAGAGTCCGCGGGCTCACCAAGTCGTACGGCGGCCGCACCGTCGTCGACCACCTCGACCTCGACGTGCACGCCGGCCAGGTCGTCGGCCTGATCGGCGCCAACGGGGCCGGGAAGACCACCACCGTCGAGATCCTCCAAGGGCTGCGCAGGGCCGACGCCGGAGAGATCCGGGTGCTCGGGCTCGACCCGGCCCGGGACGCCGACCGGCTGCGGCCGCAGATCGGCAGCCAGCTGCAGAGCTCGGGCCTGCCCGACCGGCTCCGGGTCGGTGAGGCGGTCGCACTCTTCGCCGGGCCGCGGGCCTCCGACGGTGACCGGCTGCTCGAGCAGTTCGGCCTTGCACATCTGCGCAGGAGCCCGTTCGCAGGCCTGAGCGGCGGGGAGCGGCAGCGACTCTTCCTGGTGCTCGCGTTGCTCAACAAGCCGCGGCTCGTCATCCTCGACGAGCTCACCCAGGGCCTCGACCCCGCCGCCCGGCGCGAGGTCTGGTCGGCGGTGGCACAGCTGCGCGACACAGGGACGACGGTGCTGTTGGTCACCCACGAGCTCGACGAGACCGAGCTGCTCTGCGAGCACGTGATCGCGATGCGCGAGGGACGGGTGCTCGACCAGGGCACCCCGGCCGAGCTGGTCGCCCGCCACGCGCACGAGGTCACCGTCCGTTTCGGACTCGTGGGCGACACCGCTGCGGCCGCCGACTCCCTCCAGGCGCTCAACCGGCTGCCCGGCGTCACCAGCGTGACCCGCGAACGCGGTGACGTCGTCATCCGCGGCACCCGCGAGGCGATCGCGCAGGTCGGCGCCTGGCTGGTCGGGACCGGCCGGACGGTGCCCGCCGACCTCCGGGTCGACATCCCCGACCTGGAGGCCGCGTTGCTCACGCTGCTCGACAACGACCACACCGACCGGAAGGGACTCGCGTCATGACCACCTCCACCGTCGACACCGCCACTACCGAGACCGGGGCCGCCCGGCCGCCCCGCCGTCGGCACCCCTCCACCACCCGCCGACTGCTCACCACCGAGCTGCGGCTGCTGGCGCGCGACTCCCTCACGCTCACGTTCGTGCTGGCCTTCCCGATCGTCTCGATGCTGATCATCGGCGGCGTCTTCGGGACCGAGCCCGACGAGGCGTTCCCGGTCAACCCGTCGCACTGGTACGTCGCGTCGTACTTCACCGTGGTCATCGGTGCGACTGGGCTGATCATGCTGCCGGTGCACATCGCGTCGTACCGCGAGCGTGGGGTGCTGCGTCGCTTCGCGGCGTCGGGCTTCCCGCGCTGGTCGTTCGCGCTCGCCGAGCTGGCGATGGGCCTGGCCGCGATCGCGGTGGCCGGGCCACTACTGCTGGCGGTCGCGGCCCCGGTCTACGGGCTACCCGAGATCGACGACCCGCTCCGGGTGGGCGCCGGCATCGTCGCAGGCTCGGTGGCGTTCATCAGCATCGGCGTGCTGCTCGGCACCTTGTTGCCGTCATCGCGTGCGGCGCAGGCGGTCGGGCTGATGCTGTTCTTCCCGTCGTTCCTGCTCGGCGTCGGCGGCCCGCCACCCGCGGTGATGTCGGAGCCACTGCGCGAGATCGCGGAGAGGCTGCCACTGGCGCTGGCCACCGACGCGATCCGCGAGCCGTGGCTGGGCATCGGTAGCGGCACCGGCCCGCTGCTCGCGATCACCGCGATCGCCGTGGTGGCGTCGGCGCTGGCCGCACGGCGAACGGCCCTCTGAACTCGGAGCCCTACGCTGATGTCCATGGTCGAGAGGACGGCGCGAGTCGCGGCACCCACCGCGCTCGCGCTGTTCGCCGTCCTTGGCGCGCTGATGGGCCACCGCCCGATCCTGGTCGGGCTCGGGGTGGCGGCCGCGATCGGCGCGCTCGCCGCCATCGTGGCGTGGCAGCAGACGACGGGCTGGCCGATGGTCGCCGTTCTTTCGCTGACCACCGCGGGCCTGGTCGGGCTCGGTCATGGAGAGTCGTTCAACGTGGTCTGGATGGGCTTCTGCGTCACGGCCGCCTGGGTGGCGCTCACCTCGGAGCTCCCACTCGCGATCACCGCCGGCGGCGTCCTCGGGGCGACCCTGGTGTCGGAGTGGATCCAGCAGACCGAGGAGCCGGGGTGGGCGCCCTGGCTCGTGGGTACGGCGTTCACGACGGTCGTGTGCATCTTCGCCCGCCGGCTGAATGCAACGGTTGAACAGCTGCACGAGGCGCAGCACCAGCTCGCCGAGCGGAGCCGTGCGGAGGAGCGCAACCGGATCGCGGCTGAGGTGCACGACGTCCTCGGTCACGCGCTGACGGTCTCGCTGCTGCACATCGGCAGCGCCCGGCTGGCGCTCGACGAAGAGCCGGAGGAGGCGGAACGCGCGCTCGAGGAGGCCGAACGGCTGACCCGCGAGAGCCTCGACGAGGTGCGCACCAGCGTGGGCGTGATGCGCAGTGACGCGCCGGGCGACATCGCCCCGCTGCCCGACGCGCGCGCGATCCCCGAGCTTGTCGAGTCGTTCCGCCGCGCCGGCGCCACCGTGGAGCTGTCTGTGTCCGGCGATCTCGCCGCCCCAGGCCCGGCGCGCGGGTTGGCGGCGTACCGGATCGTCCAGGAGTCGCTCACCAACGCCACCCGGCACGCGCCGGGCGAGGCGATCAGCGTCGAGGTCTCGGTGCAGGACGGCGCGACCACGGTCGCCGTGCGCAACGACGGGGCGGTCGACCCGGCCTCGCCGCCCGGGTCCGGGCTGCGGGGCATGCGAGACCGGACCGAGGGCGTCGGGGGCCGGCTCCGGGTCGGCGCCGCCTCGTCCCTCGGCTCCTCAGGAACCACGCTCGAGGGGGCCGCGCGCGGCGGCTGGCTGGTCGAGGCAGTGCTGCCGTCGTGAGCGACGTCGTCAAGGTGCTGCTCGTCGACGACCAGGAGCTCGTGCGCACCGGGCTGCGCGGCATCCTGCGGTCGCGGTTCGGGTTCGAGATCGTCGGCGAGCTCCCGAATGGCGAGGGGGTGGGGGAGGCCGTCGCCTCGCTCGGACCCGACGTGGTGGTGATGGACGTGCGGATGCCCGGCGTCGACGGCGTCGAGGCGACCCGGCGGCTGCGTGAGGTTTCGGATGCTCCTCCCGTGCTGGTGCTCACGACCTTCGAGGACGAGGAGATCCTCGCCGGCGCGCTCCGTGCCGGGGCGGCCGGCTTCCTGCTCAAGGGGGTGCCGGCCGAGGACCTGCAGCGCGCGGTCCGGGCCGTCGCCCGCGGCGACTCCTGGCTCGACCCCTCCGTGACCGGGCGGGTGCTCTCGGCGTACCGCGATGGGCCCGCGCCCGCGCTGCCGGGCGCCGAGGTCGGCGTGCTGACCCCTCGCGAGCGGGAGGTGCTGGCGCTGATCGGTGCGGGCCTCAGCAACACCGAGATCGCGGGGGAGCTCACCCTCGGCGAGGGCACGATCAAGACCCATGTCGGGCACATCTTCGCCAAGCTCCACCTGCGCGACCGGGCCGCCGCGGTGGTGTTCGCGTTCGACCATGGACTGGTGCAGCCGGGTCGTGGGCGTTGAGGTGAAGGGTCCGGATGGCCGGCAATTACCGGACCCCAGCCCCGCGGCTGGCCGAATCTGTTGACTTCTGCTTGAGTGACCCATAATCTGCGCAGAAATGTGCAGGTAGCCGGAGCGCACCCTCGGGCTCGACAGTCGCTGGGCACGGGTGGTCCGAACGAGGGAGGCCGCGATGCCGGGGACTACCAGTGGTACGAGGGCCGGACGCCGCCGGGTCCGTGCGCTTCTCGGAACCGCCGTCGCGGTCGTACTCGCGACTGGGCTCGCGTCGCTGCCGCCGACCGCGGCCGACGAGCCCCGGTTCACGACGTGGGTGCCCACCGGCACGTTCGCGTCGTCTTCCTTCGAACGGGTGCCCCAGACGGCCGGTGACGAGGTCGAGTCGGCACCGCGGCGGCTGGAGCTGTCCGGCGTCCGCAACGCGCCGGTGTCGGCCCAGCTCGCGGTGACGGCGAACGAGGACCTCGAGAATCTGACGGTCGCCGTCCTACCGGGACACCCTCCGAACGGCACCCGGCCGTTGCCGCGCGACGCCGTGACTGTGCGCTATCCCGCGTACATCCCCGTCGACGGGACCAACGGGGTCACCGCCGATCCGCTCGAGGGCGGTCCGGTCGACGTGGGGGCGGGGAACAACCAGCCGATCTGGCTGACCATCGACGTGCCGCGTTCGCTCAGCCCTGGGTCGTACGGCGTCGAGCTGCACATCAAGGCCGACGGGACGCCCGCCCTGGTGCACGAGCTCGTGGTCGACGTCGCCGATGTGACGGTCAGCGATCCGGAGGCGTACGACCTCTACCTCAACCTGTGGTTCCAACCCGACGCGGTCGCCTACGCGCATGACGTGCCGCTGTTCTCCGAGGAGCATTGGGACCTGCTCGACACCTACCTCGAGGACATGGCGAGTCGCGGGCAGAAGGTCGCGAACGCGGCGATCATCGAGGACCCGTGGGAGATCGGCTGGCCCGACGGCACCTGGCGGGCCCAGACGTACCATCCCTTCCACACCTTGGTCGACTGGAGCTACGACGGGTCGTCGTGGGACTTCGACTACGGCAAGTTCGACCGCTACCTCGAGGCGTCGCGGCGGGCGGGCATCGGGCCGGACATCCGGGTCTACGCGCTGCTGATGTTCGGCGGGCGGGAGCGCCTCTTCTACACCGACACGAGGAGCGGGGAGACCGTACGCGAGGTCGTGCAGCTCGGCGACGCCCGCTGGCGCGAGGCGTGGTCGGCGTTCCTGTCCGACTTCGGGCAGCACCTGAAGCAGCGCGGGTGGTTCGACGACACGATGCTGGCGTTCGACGAGCGGCCGGCGTCGACGATGGCCGTGGTGCAGGACTTCCTTGCCGAGTCCGCGCCGGAGTTCGCCGAGAAGGTGCACATCGCCGTACACACGATGGATGTCGACACCACGATTCCCGACATCAGCTTTGCGCACGGTTTGCTGCCGCAGCTCACCGAGGAGTTGCTGGCCGCCAGACGAGAGGCGGGCCACGTCACGACGTTCTACACGACCGGCGGGCCGCTGACGCCGAACACGATCACCGCATCACCGCCGATCGGCGCCCGGCTGCTGTCGTGGATACCGGTCCAGTACGGGCTGGACGGCTACCTGCGCTGGTCGTACAACAGCTGGCCCGCCGACCCGTTCACCGACCCTGCCTACCGGTACGCGCAAGGGGACGAGTACATCGTCTATCCGGGTGAGGACGGACCGATGTCGAGCATCCGCTGGGAGACGTTCCGCGACGGTGTGATCGACCACGAGCTGCTGCGCCAGCTGGCCCGTCGCGCCGGTGAGAGCAACCCCGTGTACCAAGGCGCGCTGGCGATGGTCGACGCGAATGCGGGCCCGTCGGCACAGCTGTACGACGATGTTCTCGAGGCTCGTCGGCTGGTCGTGGACGAGCTCGTGCGGTACCGCGACCTGGACGTCGATGCGGCGGCTACGCCTGCGACGGTCGTCGCCGGGGACAGCGTCGAGATCGACGTGTCGATCCGAAACACGGGAAGTCAGCCGCTCGCGGACGTGAACGTCGCACTCGCTGAGAAGGAAGGGTGGGTGATCGAGACCGCCGACGGCGGTCACGGCCAGGTGATTCGACCCGGTGACGAGCTGTCGACGCGCTTCGACGTCACCGTTCCGGACTCGGCGCCCAGTGGACCGAGTCCGTTGACCGCCGAGCTGACACTGCGTCGCGACGGGCGGCCGGTGGCCCTGGACGCCGTGGTGCCGCTCGACGTCCAGGCCGGAGTCGGCATCACCGACGTGTCCGCGGATCCCGCCGAGCTCGCGACCGGTCAGCCGACGACGGTGACCGTCGATCTGGTCAACCGTCGTTCGGAGAACGCTTCGGCGCTGGTGAGCGTCGACGCACCCGACGGCTGGGACGTCGACCCTGGCTCGCACCAGGTCGCGCTGGCTCCCGGCGCCGATCAGGCAGTCACGTTCGAAGCGACGCCGTCACCGACCGCTGCCTCGGGACGCCACGAGTTCGTCGCCGAGGTCTCCGTGGACGATCAGGTCGTCGAGCATGCCGGAACCCGAGTGACGTACAACGAGGTCGCCATCGACGGCGCGACGATCCACTCGGTGTCCAGTGAGGAACTGGTGGGCGAGGACGGCGCGGGCGCCAACCTGGTCGACGGAGATCCGGTCACCCTGTGGCACACCAGGTGGTTCGACCGGGTCGACCAGCCTCCCCATGAGGTCGTGCTCGACCTCGGAGCCGAGCGGCCGGTGCACGCCCTGACGTACCTCCCGAGACAGACCGGGGGGCTCAACGGCGGCGTCAAGGACTATGAGGTGTACGTCGGCAGCGATCCCGGCTCATGGGGCGAACCGGTGGCGACCGGTGCGTTCGAGGGCGGGCGGGCCGAGCAACGGACCGACTTCCCGGCAACGTCGGGGCGCTACGTCCGATTCGTGGTCCTGTCCGAGCAGTCCGGTCAGCCGTTCGCCTCAGGCGCCGAGCTCACCCCGCTCGGCGCTCCGTAAGTGCCTCGCAATCCTAGGCAGGGAAGGAAAAGTTCTCACCATGAATGGAACGAGGAGCGCGGCGCGGCGGCTTTGGACCGTCGGTGTTGCGGTGAGTCTGATCGGCGCGTGGCTCGCTTCGCCGGCGACGGCGGCCGACGAGGCTCCGAGCACGCTCTCGACCTTGCCCAGCGGGAACGACGACTACCGGACGCTCGCGGCGTACGAGGCCGACATGGCCGAGCTGGTCGCGGACCATCCTGACCTGGTGAGACCTCTGACGCTGCCGTACGAGACCTCTTCGGGCCGTGACGTGCAGGGCATCGAGATCTCTCGAGACGTACAGGCCGACGACGGCAAGCCGGTGTTCGTGACGGTGGGGATGCATCACGGCAACGAGAAACCCAGTGGTGAGCTCACGATGGAGTTCGCCCTTGACGTCGTCGAGAACGCCGACGACCCAGGCCTCTCCCGGCTGCTGGACAACGCCCGGCTCGTCGTGGTGCCCGTGGTGAACGTCGACGGTTTCGTGCGCAACCGCCGGCAAACCGACACGAACGTCGACATGAACCGGAACTACGGGTTTGGCTGGCTGCCGATCCCGACCGGGGGGCCTGCGCCGTGGTCGGAGCCGGAGACGAAGAACATCCAGTGGCTGCTGTCGACCCGCCAGGCGACCACTTTCGTCACGCAGCACACCTGCCTGCAGGTCGTGCTCTACCCGCCGCTGCAGCTGGAGGCAGGACCGACGCAGGATGTTGCGCGGTTCGAGAATCTGGCCACCCGGATGGCGACGCACTACGGACCGACCTACATCCCGCGGGACTCCGCACACGACTACGAGACCACGGGCGAGGCGATCGACTGGGCCTACTTCGCCACCAGGGGGCTCGCTCTCACGGCCGAGACATGCCCCGACGAGGGCGTGGAGAGGACGTTCGAGACGCAGGTGGTCGACACGTACGCCGGTCACCGTGCCGCGATGCTGGAGGCGTTCGAGAGCACCGCCGACCCGGACCAGCACGCGACCATCCAGGGCAAGGCGCCCAAGAACGCCGTGCTGCGGGTGTCGAAGTCGTTCGACATGTACACCCATCCGTACGCGCAGCCCGATGGGTCCACCCGGCCGAGCTCATTTCCCGCGATGCTGACGTCGGACCTGACCGTCAGCAACCCGAATGGGAAGTTCCGCTGGGCGGTCAACCCGTCCGAACGCCCGATCCCGCCGTACCAGCACGACGGCGTCGATGGGAACCAGACCGGCTTCTACGCCGAGCCATGGATCCTCACCTGCGAGCGGCCCGACGGGACCGTGGTGCATGAGCAACCCGTGAACGTCGACCTGGGAGAGACCACCACCGTCGACCTCACCGAGTGCAGGCGGAACTTCCACCGGCCGGACCGGTCGACGCCCTGACCGAAGCTGCCGCGGCCGCCGTGGACGAGGCGTAACCGACCGTTCCCGTACGGCCCGACCCTTGCAAGGCGCGGGGAGTACGTGGACGAGGTGGAGTGGCGGGGGCAGGTCGGTCGGGAGCCTGCCTACGCCTGCGGCTCCACGTCGTCGAAGTCGGACTTGCGGATGAGGCAGTGCACACCCTGCACGCGGTCCACCACCTGCGAGACCTCCAGGTCCGCGGCCGCGCTCAAGTAGGCGTACGCGCTCGCCCCGTCCATCCCGACGCGGCTGGTCAGGAACTGCACGGCGGCGCGGACGGAGCGGCGCATCGCCTCGTTGAGGTCCTCGTGCAGCCCGATCGCCACCCAGTACTGCTCGGTCTCGCCGAACGGTTCGACAATGCTGCCGATGGCTGCCCTCGCCTGGGCGCCCTTGAGGACAGTGAGCCGAAAAGTGGCGCGCAGCGGTGCCTCGAACGCGGTCAGCGCGACCTCCCCGTTGCCCTGCGCGAAGTGCGGGTCTCCGGTGTAGAAGCCGGCGCCGTCTACCTGGACCGGCAGGTAGACCGCCGAGCCTGACGCCAAGACCTTGATGTCGAGGTTGCCGCCGTACCGGCCGGGCGGGATGGTGTTCAACCGCTCGTCGGTGTCCGCGGCCACCCCCATGATCCCCATGAACGGCCCCAGCGGAAACCGTGCCGTCCGCGAGTCGCCGAAGCGCAGGCTTCCGTACTCGCTGGCGTTCTGCCGCTCCACCGTGCAGAAGGTGGAGACGCCGCCTGAGGCAAGCTCGAGTGCCGACCCTCGGCCGGCCCCTGAAGGTCGCTGAGGGAACTCCCCGGGCAAGGCCCCACGGCCGTGCCGGCTCGACACGATCCCGTAGTCCAGCCGGCGCCGGAGGGACAAGATCTCGACCTTGAGTACGTCGCCGGGCTCCGCCGTGCGCACCTCCACCGGGCCGGTGACGACGTGCGGGCCGTCCGTCTCGGAGTCGCGTACGAGGCTCGAGGCGGCCAGCGCGCGCGCGTCGACCAGGACCTGGTCGGCCGAGACGCCGAACCTGCCGAAGAACGCGTCGGGGTCACGGCCCTGGTCCTCGAGGATGCCTTCATGGGAGACCGTGTCCACAGTGAGGATGTCGCCCGCGTTGACGGTCAGCACTGGCGCGTGCCCACGGTTGGGGAGCTGCCCCCAGAGCGACGTCTCAGTCGTCGCCTCGAGATAGTGGCTGCCGTCGATCGGTCCGCGGCCGGGCTGCAGCATCATGCGCCCTGACTGTCGAGAAACGCAGGGGCCTCAACGTCGGAGGGGAGCAGCCAGGTGCCGGTCGAGCCGTCCAAGGCGTTGACGAGCTCATCCGGCGAGGTGATCAGCACCCTGCGGCCACCCTCGTCGAGGAACTGCAGGGCGGCCTCGATCTTCGGGCCCATGCTGCCGGGTGGGAACTGCCCGTCGGCGAGATGATGTCGCGCCTCGGCAGCACTGAGACGGTCCAAGGCCTGCTGGTCCGGTCGCCCGAAGTTGACCGCGACCTGCGCGACACCGGTCGTGATGACGAGCAGGTCGGCTCCGAGCTTGGTGGCCAGATGCGCCGACGTCAGGTCCTTGTCGATGACTGCCTCCACTCCGCGATACCGACCGTCCGGTGTCTCGACCACGGGGATACCTCCGCCGCCCGCAGCCACCACGAGGACGCCGCCGTCGGCCAGCATGCGGATCGAATCCTGCTCGACGATGCGCCGCGGCCGAGGCGACGGCACGAGCCGACGCCAACCTCGGCCGGAGTCCTCGGCGATGGTCCAGTGGTGGACGTCGGCGAGGCGTCGCGCGTCGTCCTCAAGATAGAACCCCCCGATCGGCTTGGTGGGTTGGTGAAACGCCGGGTCGGCGGCATCGACGACCGTGTGTGTGAGGAGGGCGGCGACGCGGTCAGGCACTCCGCGCTCCCGCAACCTGCTGCCCAGCGAGCTGGCCAGGATGTAGCCGAGGCTGCCCTGCGAGTCGGCGACGCACATGTCGAGGTCGAGGTGCGGCAGCTCGGGGGCCAGCTCCGCGACGAGGTCTGACCGACGCTTGATGAACCCGACCTGCGGGCCGTTGCCGTGGGTTACCACGATTCGCCAGCCGGCCTCGATCATTTCGACCAGCGACGACGCGAGGCTGCGTGCTGCGTCGAACTGCTCGGCGATCGTCGCGGACGCTCCACCTTGCAGGAGCGCGTTTCCACCGATGGCGACGACAGCGGTTCTGTTCATGCCGTCACGCTAGGGACGTGGGACGGGGGCAGTCACGGTCAGGGGGTGCCAGGATGAGCATGGTTCCGGTTGACACCGGGTGCCATAGTGTTTCGGATGGCGCGCTCGATGAAGGTTGCTGTCAAGGATGTCTCGTCCAGGATCACCGTCGAGGAGGCGTTGACCCTGCCCTGCCTCTCGGGCGCACGCCTCGTGGCCGGAGAGCAGGGAAAACATCACGTGATCCGCGTCGTGAACATCATGGAGGTCCCGGACATCGTCCGGTGGATGCGCGGCGGCGAGCTGCTCCTGACGACGGCATACCCGCTTCGTGATGACGCCGACGGACTGAGCGCTCTGGTGCCGGGCCTCGCCGAGCGGGGCCTTGCCGCCCTCGGCGTCAAGGTCGGGCCCTACCTGCCGGCACTGCCCCCAGCGATGCTTGAGGTGGCCGACGAGCTGGGCTTTCCGATCGTGGAGCTCCCGGCCGACGTGATCTTCAACGACATCCTCTCCGAGGTTCTGGGTACGGTGCTGAACCGTCAAGCCCTCGAGCTGGAACGGTCGCGAGCGATCCACGAGCAGCTGACAGCTGTCGCACTCAACGGGGGTTCCTACCAGGAGCTGATGAACGTCCTGCTCGAGTTGTCTGGATGCGCCGCCGCTGTTCTCGACGAGCAGGGGTGGGTGCTCGCCTCGGCCGGCTCACCCGCCGTAGACACACCGCCGTCCGCCGCGTGCACGATCAAGGTGGGTGCTGTCGACCGTGGTCGAGTCGAACTCTGGACCGACGGCGGCGATCCTGCCGACCATCAGCTGGTCGCCCTCGAGCACGCGACGACGATCGCGACGATGGTGACGGCGCAGGAGCGTGCCGTCGCCAGTCGCGAGCAGCGCTACCGCACGCTGCTGCTGACCGAGCTTGTCTCCCGGCGCCCGCGAGACCGTTCCGAGGTAGTTCGCCGTGCCGCCGCGATGGGATGGGACCTCCACACCGCCCGAGCCGCGATGTTGGTGGAGCTCACCGACGCCACCGGCGAACAACCGATGGCCGAGCAGACCGTCGAGGACCAGCTCGTACCCCTTGTCCGGGGCGCCGTCGGACCGAGCGCGATCGTCTGGGGTATCCAGGCCGGCCTCGCGATGCTGGTGGAGCCCGGTGAGTCGCTGAGCACTGTCTGCCAGGCGGTACACGACGCCATTCGGGCCACCCACCCTGGCTGGGAGGTGATGGTCGCCGCAGGCACGGTGCACCCGGACTTCACCGACTTCCATGTCAGCTACCGGGAGGCCGTGGAGACGCTGACCCTAGGCCGTGAGGTGCATGGCGGTGCGTTCGTCCTGAGATACGACGACCTGGGCATCTACCGGATGCTGAACCAGCTCCCGGCCGTCGAGCTGCAGCACCTGGTGGACGAGGCGCTGGGCCCTCTGGTGGAGTACGACGAGAGCCACAACGGCAGCCTGGTGCAGAGCCTGAGCGTCTACCTGCTGCACAACCGCAACGGCGTCGAAGCGGCTGCGGCGCTCCATATCCACTACAACACGCTCCGGTACCGGCTCGAACAGATCGAGAAGCTGACGGGTGGTCTGGAGCGACACCCGACCTGCCGCCTGCAGATGGAGCTGGCCGTGCACGCCCAACGCCTGCTCGCCGCTCAGTCCGCCGGCTGAGGGTCACTCGACCACGGTCACATTGTCTGTGCTGTGGCTGGTGTAGGCACGTTCGGAGGTAGCGACCCTCAGCAGGTGCACCGAGAACAGTAGGTACAGCACCATGCCGGTGAAGGGCAGGGCGTGCCACAGGGCGTCGTCGAGGACCAGGCCGACGTACAGATTGATCGCGAGGCCAACGAAGAACGCCGCAACCGCCCGCCAGTTGACCGCGCCGGCATCGGCGATGCTGAGCTCGTACCGCATGCGACGCAGGACGAAGTAGTCCGCGATGAGGATGCCGGGGATGAGTGGGATGGCGTAGCCCAGGTAGCCGAGGTAGGTCAGGAAGCTGGTCAAGATCCCTTGGCTCAGCCCGTAGAAGGCCAAGGCGGCCGCCATCGCTCCGGCGAAGACGTTGATGACGAGCCGTGGCAGGTCGAGGGCAGTCCGCCCGGCGAGGCTTGCCGCGTACATGTTGTTCACCTCGTGGGGGAAGCCCTGCACGAAGATCGCGACGGCAGCTAACCCGGCCACCCCGATGATCGAGAACGCCTCACCCATGTCGGCGACACCGACGCCGAGGCCGATGAGGATGCCGAGCAGGTTGAAGCCGAAGTTGCCGACGATGAACTCGGCGAGGGTCGTCGTGTACACGGTCGCGGCGCTCTTTCCGAACCGGGTGATGTCGGGAGTGACGGTTGCGCC
>JBOHDE010000046.1:0-21301 GCA_050699035.1 Nocardioidaceae bacterium
GGCAAAATTCCACCTCGGTCGCGGCGGCCGGCGACCTACGCGCAACCTCGGCGCGAGTAGGCGGTACGGCAGTGCTCAGCAGCCGACGAGGCGCTCGGCGAGGTAGCCCTTGATCTGGTCGATGCCGATGCGGTCCTGGCTCATCGAGTCCCGCTCCCGCACCGTCACGGCATTGTCGTCGAGGCTGTCGAAGTCGACGGTCACGCAGAACGGCGTGCCGATCTCGTCCTGGCGACGGTAGCGACGACCGATCGCACCAGCGTCGTCGAACTCGACGTTCCACGCCTTGCGCAGGTCGGCGGCCAGGTCGCGCGCCTTCGGCGTGAGGTCGGCGTTGCGCGACAGTGGGAGTACGGCGACCGTGACCGGTGCCAGCCGGGGGTCGAGCCGCAACACCGTGCGCTTGTCGATCCCGCCCTTGGCGTTCGGCGCCTCGTCCACCGCGTACGCGTCGATCAGGAACGCCATCATCGACCGGTTGACGCCGGCGGCCGGCTCGATGACGTAGGGCGTCCAGCGCTCTCCCTTGTCCTGGTCGAAGTACGTCATGTCGGCGCCGGAGTGCTTCGCGTGCGTCGACAGGTCGAAGTCGGTGCGGTTGGCGACGCCCTCGAGCTCACCCCACTCCGAGCCCTGGAAGCCGAACCGGTATTCGATGTCGACGGTGCGTTTGGAGTAGTGCGACAGTTTTTCCTGCGGGTGCTCGTAATGCCGCAGGTTGTCACGGTCGATGCCGAGGTCGGTGTACCAGTCGGTCCGGAGACCGATCCACGTCTCGTGCCACTCCTCGTCGGTGCCGGGCTCGACGAAGTACTCCATCTCCATCTGCTCGAACTCACGGGTCCGGAAGATGAAGTTGCCGGGCGTGATCTCGTTGCGGAAGCTCTTGCCGATCTGGCCGATGCCGAACGGCGGCTTGCGCCGGGCCGAGCCCATCACGTTGAGGAAGTTGATAAAGATGCCCTGCGCGGTCTCGGGCCGCAGGTACGCCAGGCCGTCCTCGTTCTCGACCACGCCGAGGAATGTCTTCAGCAGACCGTTGAACAGCCGCGGCTCGGTCCAGGCGTTCTTGGTGCCGCAGTTGGGGCAGGCGATCAGCGCGGTGTCGACGGTGTCGGGGTCGGCGATGCCCTTCTTCTCGGCGTACGCCTCCTGCAGGTGGTCCTCACGGAACCGTTTGTGGCAGTTCTGGCACTCGATCAGCGGGTCGACGAACGCCTGCACGTGCCCCGACGCCTCCCACACCGGCGTCGGCAGGATGACCGACGAGTCGAGGCCGACGACGTCGTCTCGGCTCTGCACGGTCGAGCGCCACCACTGCCGCTTCACGTTGTCCTTCAGCTCGACGCCGAGGGGACCGTAGTCCCAGGCGGAGCGGGTGCCTCCGTAGATCTCGCCACAGGGGAACACGAACCCTCGGCGCTTACAGAGGTTGATGACGTCGTCGAGCTTGGATGCCACGGTGGTTCACTCCATCCGGCTGGGGTGTCGGTGAGTTCTGGTCGAACGTCAGCGGTGGTCAAGGCTACCGGGCGTTCGAGCCTGGCTTCCCCTGGGTTTCGGCTGGTTGGGCTCGGTCGCGCCGGCGCCGCGGATTATCTCGTACGCCGTCGGCTCGTCGACTGCCTGCGCGAGCAGCGGCACCGCGGCGATCTTCACGTCGTACGCACTGAGCGCCCGCCGGTACGCGCCGACGTTCTCCCACCGCATCTCGATCAGCCACAGGGCGGGGTCGTCGGTCGCGCGGCCGATACTCGCGTCGACGCATCCGGGGCGTGCCGTGAGTACGTCGAGGGCAGCCTCGGCGTCAGCGACGAAGCCGGCCTCGTCGGCGGGCTCGACGCGGAACCGGGTGATGACGAGCACGGCTCAGCCGGTCCAGTTGCCGGTGAAGCGCGCGATCGCGACGCCGCTGATCAGGCCGACCACCAGGACCCGCCAGAGCCGGGCCGGCGCGGACAGCCGCGACCAGCTCAGGTAGCCGAGCCAGCCGAGGAAAGCGGCGACGACCAGCAGGCACAGGGCACCGATCGCCCGGGGCAGGAACAGCCCGCCGAGGACCAGCGCCACCGTGGCGACGGGAACCAGGAGCTTGGGCTGCGCCGTCAGCCAGGACAGGACGGCATAGCTGCGCGACCTGGTCGGTCTTGACCGCGGGGCGCCCGCGGCGGAGGCTCGCTTTGCCGGGTTGCCGCTGCGTCGGGCGTTGGGGTGCGGCTCGCTGGGTTTCGACACGGCGTCATCGTCGCACGACGGCCCCGCCGACCGCCCCACGGATCCGCCCGCCCTTCCCCGGTGAGTGTGACGTTTCGACGCGACACGCTGGCGTGTCTGTCGAAGACGTCACACTCAGTGGGAAGTTGACAATGATTTCCAGTTAGTTGACAATCGTTTTCATGAGAAAACCGGTGGCGCTGCTCGGCGCCGTAACCGTCGCAGCCCTCCTTGCCGGCTGCGACGGCGCGAGCTCGGCGTCGGACGACGGTCCCGTGGTCGTGGCCGCGTTCTACCCGTTCGCGTACGTCGCCGAGCGCGTCGCGGGTGACACGGGCACGGTCGCCAACCTGACGGCTCCCGGTGTCGAACCGCACGACCTCGAGCTCAGCCCGCAGCAGGTGGCGAGTCTGTCCGAGGCAGACCTGGTCGTCTACGAGAAGACCTTTCAACCGGCCGTCGACGACGCCGTCGAGCAGAACGTCGACGGCGCCACCGTCGAGGTCACCGAGGTCGCCCCGCTCGAAGACACGACCGCAACCGACGGCGACCCGCACGTCTGGCTGGACCCGACCAAGCTGGTCCCGGTCGCCGAGGCGGTAGCCGACGAGCTCGCCAAGGCCGATCCCGACAACGCCGACAGCTACCGCTCCCAGGCCGAGGAGCTGGTCGCCGACCTGGAGGCGCTCGACCAGGAGTTCGCCTCGACGCTGGCCGGCTGCGAGCGCCAGGCGTTCGTGACCAGCCACGAAGCCTTCGGCTATCTCGCCCTGCGCTACGACCTGGAGATGATCTCGATAGCCGGCATCTCCCCCGACGCCGAGCCGTCGCCGGCCCGTCTCGCGGAGCTGCGCGACGTCGTGCAGCACGAGGGCATCACGACCGTCTTCACCGAGACCCTGGTCGACCCGGCGATCGCCGAGACCCTGGCCGCCGAGGCCGACGTCGAGACCGGCGTGCTCGACCCGGTCGAAGGACTGACCGACGAGACGAAGGACGAGGACTACCTTTCTCTCATGCGTTCCAACCTCACCGTGCTGGCGAAGGCCAACGACTGCGGATGACCCCAGCCCCTCCCCCCGTATACATCAGCGACGGCGCCGTCGCCCTCGGCGGCCGCCCGGTCCTGCGTGGCATCGACCTCACCGTCGGCGACGGTGAGGTCGTCGCCGTGCTGGGCAGCAACGGGTCGGGCAAGTCGACGCTGGTCCGCGCGGCGCTCGGGCTGACCCCCCTCGCCCGGGGAGAGGTACGACTCTTCGGCACCCCGCTGGCCCGCTTCTCCGGCTGGCGTCGCATCGGGTACGTACCGCAGCGCCCTGCCGCCTCGTCCGGCGTACCCGCGACTGTCCGTGAGGTCGTCACGTCCGGACGGCTCGCCCGACGGAGGGTGCTGCGGCCACTGTCGCGCCCCGACCACGACGCGATCGAGGGCGCCCTGGCCGCGGTCGACCTGAGCGGCCGCCAGCACGACAGCGTGTCCACGCTGTCCGGCGGGCAGCAGCAGCGCGTACTCATCGCCCGGGCCCTGGCCGGTGAGCCCGAATTGTTCGTCCTCGACGAGCCGACCGCCGGCGTCGACCTGGCCAGCCAGCTCGCCTTCGCCGAGGCGCTCACCGAGGTCGCGACTGCCGGGGCGACCATCATCCTGGTCGCGCACGAGCTCGGACCGATGGAGCCGCTGATCGACCGGGCCGTCGTGGTCAGCGACGGCCGGATCGTGCACGACGGTGCGCCGCAGGCGACCGACGGGCTGCACGCGTTCCACGACCATGCGCACCCCGAGCCGCCGGTCGACCACTCCCCCCTCGGCGACGGGTGGTCGCTGTGAACATCCTCGACTTCGAGTTCATGCAGCGGGCCCTGGTGGCCGCGCTGGTCACCGGCCTGGCCGCGCCGGCGGTCGGGACGTACCTCGTCCAGCGACGGCTGGCGCTGCTCGGCGACGGCATCGGCCACATCGCGGTGACCGGCGTCGCCCTCGGCCTGTTGACCGGGTGGGCGCCGATCTGGACGGCCGTCGGCGTGGCGGTTGTCGGGGCCTTGCTGATCGAGCTGATTCGCGCTCGCGGCCGTACCAGCGGCGACGTCGCGCTCGCGCTGCTGTTCTACGGCGGGATCGCCGGCGGCGTGCTGCTGTCCGGACTGGCCGACGGCGGCCCGGCGACCCTGCACCAGTACCTCTTCGGCTCGATCAGCACGGTGTCCGGCGATGACATCGTGGCGGTCGCGGTGCTGGCCGTCGTGGTGATCGGCCTGGCGGTCGGGCTCTCACCGCAGCTGTTCGCCGTCTGCCAGGACGAGGAGTTCGCGCAGGTGCAGGGCCTGCGGGTCCAGGCGTACACCGTGGCGATGTCGGTGATGGCGGCCGTGACGGTGACCGTCGCGATGCGCACCGTCGGCCTGTTGCTGGTCAGCGCGCTGATGGTGGTGCCGGTGGCGACCGCGCAACAGGTCACCCGCGGCTTCCGTACGACCTTGCTCGCGGCGATGCTGCTCGGCACCCTGGCCTCGCTGGCCGGGGTCACGACGTCGTTCTACGCCGACGTCGCACCCGGAGCGACGATCGTGCTGCTGGCGCTCGCCGGCTTCGCCGCCACCTGGCCGGTCGGGGCGCTGATCCGCCGGCGCCAGCACCTGACCGCGCCGTTCGAGCAGGAGCTCGTCGAGGTCGTACCCGATGGCCACACGGCCACCGAGAACCACCCCCACGTCCACGACGAGCACTGCGGCCACCCGGGCGTACTGCACGGCGACCATGTCGACTACGTGCACGACGGCCACCGTCACGCAGCACATGGAGACCACTATGACGAGCACTGATCTCCGGCGACCGACGCGGCAACGTCGTGCAGTGTCGGCCGCCCTCGACGCCGTCGACGACTTCCGCAGCGCACAGGAGATCCATGACCTGCTCAAGCAGCGCGGCGAGAACGTCGGCCTTACGACCGTCTACCGGACCCTGACCTCACTGGCCGCGGCCGGCGAGGTCGACCTGCTGCGCAACGACGACGGCGAGGCGCTCTACCGGCAGTGCAGCTCAGGCCACCACCACCATCTGGTGTGCCGCTCCTGCGGCCGGACCGTCGAGGTCGCCGGCCCCACCGTCGAGCGGTGGGCCGACCGGGTCGCGGCGGAGCACGGCTACTCCGACGTCAGCCACACCCTGGAGATCTTCGGCACCTGTGCAGCCTGCGGGTGAGTGCCGGTCAGTCCACGGAGTCGACGGCGCCGCCGTACCTGCGGTCGCGGCGGGCGTAGACGTCGATCGCGTGCCACAGGCTGCGCCGGTCGACGTCGGGCCAGAGCACGTCGGTGAACACCATCTCGGCGTACGCCGCCTGCCAGGGCAAGAAGTTGGAGGTGCGTTGCTCCCCCGACGTACGCCAGAACAGGTCGACGTCCGGCATCTCGGGCTCGTCGAGGTAGCGGGCGAAGACCTTCTCGTCCACCCGGTCCGGGTTGACCCGTCCGCGCTGGACGTCGCGGGCCAGGGCCGCGGCCGCGTCGGCGATCTCCGCCCGACCGCCGTAGTTGACGCACATCGTCAGGGTGAGTACGTCGTTGTCGCGGGTCAGCTCCTCGGCGACCTCGAGCTCCTTGACCACGCTCGGCCAGAGCCGGGGCCGCCGGCCGGCCCAACGGACCCGCACCCCGAGTGCGTGCATGTCGTCGCGGCGGCGCCGGATCACGTCGCGGTTGAACCCCATCAGGAAGCGCACCTCGTCCGGTGAGCGCTTCCAGTTCTCGGTGGAGAAGGCGTACGCCGAGAGGTGCCGTACGCCGATCTCGATCGCACCCTCGACCACGTCGAACAGCGCGGCCTCACCCCGCTCGTGGCCCTGGGTGCGCGGCAGCCCGTGCCGGTTGGCCCAGCGGCCGTTGCCGTCCATCACGATCGCGACGTGGGCGGGGACCAGGTCGGCAGGCACCCGGGGTGGCCGGGCACCGCTGGGATGGGGCGTGGGCGCCCGTACCTCGGGTGGTGAGGGATCGGTCTGACGTCGTCGCACCCGCCGATTGTCGCGCAGATGGACGGGGTCGCGGTTCCCGCCCGGGGGCAAACTGCCCGGCCGCAGTCAGCGGTCGAGGTGGGCCAGTGAGCGCAGACCACGCTCGAGATGCCACTGCACGTACGCCGCGACCAGCCCGTTGGCCTCGCGCCGGTGCCGATCGTCACTCGGGTCGGCGACCGACCAGTCGCCGACCAGCAGCCCGGCGAGCAGGCGTACGGTCTCCGGTGCCGGGGTGGCCGTACCCGGCATCCGGCAGCTGCCGCACAACATGCCGCCGTGCGCCGGGCTGAACGACCGGTGCGGCCCCTCGGCACCGCAGCGCGCGCAGTCGGCGAAGGACGGGGCGTAGCCCGCCACCGCCATCGAGCGGAGCAGGAACGAGTCGAGCACCAGGCCGGCGTCGTGGTCGCGGGCAGCGAGCACCCGCAGCCCGCCCACCAGCAGCAGGAACTGCTGCACCGACGGCTCGTGCTCCTCGACCACCAGTCGCTCGGCCGTCTCGAGCATCGCCGTGCCGGTCGTGTAGAGGCGGTAGTCGGCGCAGATCCGCTGGCCGTACGGCGCCAGTGTCTCGGCCTGCGTCACGATGTCGAGCGAGCGCCCCTGCGCCAGCTGCAGGTCGACATGCATGAACGGCTCGAGCCGTGACCCGAAGCGGGAGGAGGTGCGACGCACCCCTTTGGCCACCGCCCGGACCCGGCCGTGGTGCCGGGTCAGCAGCGAGACGATGCGGTCGGCCTCGCCCAGCTTCTGGGTACGGAGAACCACAGCCTCGTCGCGATACAGACCCACACCCGCATTGTCGCAGCCGGGACCCCCGCCGGGCGGCAGCGTGACCTCACCCACATCACGAGAAGGCCGGCCCGCAGATGTTTCGGCCATGCGTCACCGGGCAGGGGCCAGATTGACCCAGGACCGCAATTCACAGAGGAGAGTCGTGCTCAGCCTCACTGAGAACGCCACCAATGTCATCAAAACCATCACCGAAGGCGAAGGCGTGCCGACGGAGAGTGGACTCCGTATCAGCCAGGACAGTCCGCAGAGCACTGACCTGGCGGTGACCGCCGCGGAGGGTCCGCAGCCCGGGGACCAGGTCGTCGAGGAGGAGGGCGCCCGCGTCTTCCTTGAGCCCACCGCGGCTCAGACGCTCGACGACAAGGTGCTGGACGCGCAAGTCGACGCCCAGGGCGGCGTGGAGTTCAGCCTGACGCTGCAACCCGGTCAGCCGGGCGACAACGCCGTACCCCAGCAGTAGCCCAACCGCACGACCATCGCCGCGAGGCGCGTTCTGACAGGACGCGCCTCGCGGCGTTGTTCCGCCTCAGCCACGACCCTCACCACCCCGCCCAGCAGCCGGACTTTCCGCGCTCTCGCCGGTCTCCACTATGGCCGTACCTGCCACCCGTCGCGGTCGACCTCGGTCACCGGCCGGTTGGCGCACATACGCGCAACCTCGGCGCAAGTATTCGGGGCTGGCGCCGCACCCGTGTCCCCGGGGAAATGGCGGTGCTCGCGTGCCGGACTGTCCGTCGGCAGCCGCGACCGAGGTCGAATTTTGCCCAATTGGGCAAAGTTCGACCTCGAACCCGCGTGAACCGGGTCGAATTTTGCCCAATTGGGCAATTTTCTACGCACCGTGGGCCGGTCGGCCGCACAACAGACGCGCAACCTCGGCGCGAGGGTTCCCTCGCGCCGAGGTTGCACTTATGTCGGCCCACCCCGGCCCAGGTACGCACATACGCGCAACCTCGGCGGGAAGGGAGCGGGCCTAGCCGAACAGGGTCTTGGCCTGGTCGACGAGGAGGACGGCCGAGAAGCCGCCGTAGAACAGCACGGCCCACCCGAGTACGACCAGCCGGCCGCCCTTGAGCCCGATCTCCCGCGGCAGCACGCCACGGTTGAGCCGGATCAGCAGCACCGAGTACACGAACATCACCAGGCCGTTCAGCGACGAGGCGATGACGAGCAGCACCAGCGGCTGCGTGACGCCGGAGAGCAAGATGATCGACCCGAACAGGATCTCCAGCCAGACCGTCGCGAAGTACAGCCGGCTCTCGCTCCAGTTGTCGTTGTCGCGCAGCGCGCCGGTCTTCAGCACGTCCGCCGTGAGGCGGCCGACCATGTCCAGCACCGTCAGGTTGGTCGAGAACAAGACGACGCTGCCGATCAACCAGAACCCGGTGCCCAGCCACGCGCCGTACGAGTCCTTGAGTGCCTCACCCTGCACCCGGATGAAGTCGAAGCTCTCCTCGGCGACGCCGGTGCCGACGGTGACGAAGGTCAGCGCCATGAACACCAGAAGCGTGATGCCGCCGATCACGAAGAAGGTGTAGAACTGCTCGCGGTTCGCGACCTTCCACCACGCGTTCCAGCGACGCATGTTCTCCTCGTCGCGCTTGAAGAAGTAGCCCGTGGTCGGCGCGGCCACCTCCTCGCCGGTGAACGGTGAGACCACCTTCGGGAGCAGCGCACCCATACCGAGGCCTTTGTCACGGACCCAGTTGGACTGCACCAGGTTCATCGCACCACCGGCGCCGGCGAACGCGATCGCACCGAGCAGCGTCGCCGCACCGATCGAGGAGATGCCGTCCGGGATCTTGTTGACCTCGACGAACCCGCGGCCCAGACCGCCGTAGCCGTCCCCACCGATCAGGAAGACCGCGGCGTAGATCACGAACAGCACGATCACCGCCACCATGAAGAACTGGATCTTCTCGACGGTCCGGTACACCACCGGTGAGACGGTCAGGACGGCACCGATCAGCACCAGGATGCCGATCGTGACGTACGGGATGGCGTCCTCCGAGAAACCGAGCGCGAAGCTCAGCGTCGTCGTGCCGCCCGTTGCCCACCCCGGCCAGGCCCACGGCACGACCGTCATGATGATGAACAGCCAGCCCCAGTGCTTCCAGATCCGGCTGAACCCGGTGACGGCGGTCTCCCCGGTGGCCAGTGTGTAGCGCTCGATCTCCATGTTGAGGAAGTACTGCGTGCCGACGCCGAGGACGACCAGCCAGACCAGCACCAGCCCGACCTGGGAGGTGATGTACGGCCAGAGGACGTACTCGCCGGATCCGATCGCGCCGGCGAGCAGCAGCACGCTCGGGCCGAGCACCTTCTTCATCGGCTGTGCTTCGGGGAGGTCGGCGTACTTCGCCGCAGGCACGTGACGGCTCGGGAGCTCCGTCACGAGGTCCGCCTGCGGCGAGCCTTCGGTGGACTGGGACATGTCATTCTCCTTCGGGTGGTGGAGCGGAGAGAGAGACCCCACGGATCGAGGCGTCGATAACCTCGATCGTGTGGGCCGTGGCGATCGATCCCCCACGTCGCCGGAGAGCGGCGGCCACCTGCATCAGGCACCCGGGGTTTGCGGTGACCAGCAGATCTGCATCGGTCGCAACCACGTGAGCCGCCTTGCGGTCCCCCAGCTCACGGGCAGGTTCGGGGTTGAGGACGTTGTAGACGCCAGCCGAGCCGCAGCAGATCTCCGGGTCGGCGATCTCGCGCAGCTCCAGGCCGGGGATGTCCCGGAGGAGCTGCCGAGGCTGGGCGCGGATGCCCTGGGCATGCGCCAGGTGGCAGGCATCGTGGTACGCGGCGACCACCGGCAGCGGGTGCCGCGGCGCCACCGGGCCGAGCTCGACCAGGATCTCCGACACGTCACGGACCTTGGCCGCGAACTCCATGGCCCGCTGGGCGTACGCGGGATCGTCGGAGAGCAGGTCGGCGTACTCCTTCATCGCCGAGCCGCACCCGGCGGCGTTGACCACGACCTGCTCGACTCCGGCCCGGTCGAAGGCGTCGATGGTGGCCCGGGCGAACGCCTGCGCCTCCACCTCGCGGCCGTTGTGCGTGCTGAGTGCGCCGCAGCAGCCCTGGACCGGCGTGACGACCTCGCAGCCCTCCGCCTGCAGCACCCGGGCGGTCGCGGCGTTGACGTCGGGGAAGAACTCGCGCTGCACGCAGCCGAGCAGCAGGCCGACCACGGCGCGCCGCTGGCCGACGGCCGGCAACCGCTCCGGAATGCGCCGGACGCGACCGAGCCGAGGCGCGAGCGACTCCAGCGACGCCAGCGTCGGGGTGCGGGCGAGCAGCCGGGTACGTCGGACCGCTCGCTCGAGACCGGACCGCTGGTACAGCCGCAGCGGGCCGCGCAACGCCCGGAGCCGACGGGGGTACGGGAAGAGGGCGAAGATCGCCGACCGGAGCAGCCGCTCCTTCAGCGGCCGGTCGTGCCGGCGCTCCACCTGGGCCCGGGTGTTCTCGATCAGCCGGTCGTACTGGACGCCGGACGGGCAGGCCGTGACACAGGCCATGCAGCCGAGGCAGGCGTCGAAGTGCTGCACCATCGAGTCGCTCATCGGCTCGCCCTGCAGGCCGGTCTCCATCAGGTAGATCCGCCCGCGCGGGCTGTCCATCTCCTCGCCCCACAGCAGGTAGGTCGGGCAGGTCGGCAGGCAGAAGCCGCAGTGCACACAGTCCGCGACCAGCTCCGGCGACGGCGGCCGGTGGTCGTCGAACGCGGCACCATAGTCAGCCCCATAGTCAGCACCGAGGTCGGCGGTCGGGTCGGTCATCAGATGCCTCCCACGAAGCGGCCCGGCGCCAGCCGGCGGTCCGGGTCGAGCTCGTGCTTCAGCCGGCGCATCAGGTCGAGCCCGCCGACCGGCCCCCAGACGTCGAGCCGGTCCCGCGTGGCCCGCGGCCCGGTGAGGACGACGGCGCTGCCGCCGAGCTCAGTGGCCCGGGCGCGCAGCCGCTCGACCACGGCCGCCGCGGCGTCCGGGTCGGTGCCGCCTGGCAGACCGGCGTAGAGCACCCCGGCCGCCGACCCACGCACCGAGACTGGGGCAGCCGCCTCCCCGCGGACGGCGGCGAGCAGGCCGCTGACCCCGGTCAGCGTCGTGGTCAGCTTGAGACCGAGGTCGGTCGGCCCGAAGGGGTACTCGCCGAACCATCCCGGCGGGTCGTCGCCGACCACGCTCGCCGGACCCAGCAGGTCGGCGGTCACCTTCGCCCGCGCCTCGACGCCGGTGTCGACGCCCTCCAGCAGGACGGCCACGGTGCTGCCGCCGTCGCTCGGCCGGTCGACCTCGACCGCGGTCGGTGCGACCTGCGACCCGAGTACGGCGGCGACCCGGACAGCCGCCTCGGCGTCGGCGACCGGCACGGTGACGAAGCGGCGCGCCGACGGCAGCGGGTGCAGGCGCAGCGCCACCTCGGTGATGACGCCGAGGGTCCCGTAGCTGCCGGTCAACAGCTTGCCGAAGTCGTACCCGGCGACGTTCTTCACGACCTTGCCGCCCGCCTTGGCGACGACGCCGTCCGCCCGGACGAACGTGATGCCGATCAGCAGGTCGCGCAGGGTGCCGTACAGGAGCCGACGGGGGCCGCTGGTGCTGGTCGCCACGGTCCCGCCGAGCGTCGCGCCGGGCAGCGGGGTGTCGACGGCGAGCTGCTGGTGCTCCGTGGCGAGCACCCGCTGCAGCTCGGCCATCGGTGTCCCGGCCCGGGCGATCGTGATCAGGTCGCCGGCGGCGTGCTCGACGACGCCCGCGAGGCCGGCCATCTCCACGACGAGGTCGACGGCCTCCGGTGGGCTTCCCCAGCGCTGCTTGGTCCCGGCGCCCCGGGCGACGACCCGCAGCCCGTGCTCGGCGGCGACCCGCAGCAGCTCGGCGACCTCGCCGGTGGACGCCGGCAGAGCGACGTACCGGCACGGCGTGCCGTCGACCGCATCCGCGTCGTCGGCGACGCGTACCCGGTCGTCGCAGGCCTTGCGGAGGTGGCCGAGCAACGCGTCCCCAGCCACCTCAGAACACCTCGGCCACGCCGGCGTCCTGCAGCGGATGAGCGCCCTGGCGCCGGCCCGGGACCTCGCCGCACAGCCGCGGCGTCGGGAAGATCTTGCCCGGGTTGGACAGGTGGTCGGGGTCGAACGCGCAGCGCAGCAGCTGCATCGTGTCGAGGTCGGCGTCGGTGTACATCCGGGGCATGTGCTTGGCCTTGTCCATCCCGACACCGTGCTCGCCGGTGATCGACCCGCCGTGCTCGATGCACAGGTCGAGGATCGCGGCCGACACCTCTTCGGCCCGCTCGGCCTGGCCCGGGACGGCGTCGTCGAACAGGACGAGGGGATGCAGGTTGCCGTCGCCCGCATGGAAGACGTTGGCCACCCGTACCCCGCTGTCCTCCGAGAGCTCCGCCATCCGACGCAGCACCTCGGGCAGCGCGGTACGAGGGATGACACCGTCCTGCACGATGTAGTCCGGGCTGATCCGGCCGACTGCGGCGAAGGCTGACTTGCGGCCCTTCCAGAACAGCGCCCGCTCCGCGTCGTCGGCGGCGATCCGGATCTCGAACGCCGCATTGTCGGTGCACAACCCCTCCACCTGGCCGAACTGCGCGTCGACCTCACCGACCGGGCCGTCGAGCTCGACGATCAGCACCGCGCCGGCCCCCTCCGGGTAGCCGCACTGCACCGCCGCCTCGGCCGCCTCGATGGCCAACGCGTCCATCATCTCGATGGCCGCCGGGATCACGCCAGCGGCGATGATCGCCGACACCGCGGCGCCGGCCTCGTCGGTGGACGGGAACGCCGCGAGCAGGGTGCGTACGGACTCCGGCGCCCGCAGCAGCCGTACGGTCACCTCGGTGGCGATGCCCAGCGTGCCCTCCGAGCCGACGAACGCCCCCAGCAGGTCGTAACCGGGTGGGTCGGGGCACTTCCCGCCGATCCGGACGAGGTCGCCGTCGGGGCTGACCAGCTCGACGCCGGTCACGTGGTTGGTGGTGAAGCCGTACTTGAGGCAGTGCGCGCCGCCGGAGTTCTCTGCGACGTTGCCGCCGATCGAGCAGACCTGCTGGCTCGACGGGTCGGGCGCGAAGTAGTAGCCCTCCGGCGCCGCCGCCTTGGTGATGTGCAGGTTGATCACGCCGGGCTCGACGACGGCCCGCTGGTTGGCCGCGTCGACCTCGATGATCCGGCGCAGCCGCGACGTCACGATCAAGACGCCGTCGGCGTGCGGCAGGGCGCCGCCGGACAGCCCGGTGCCCGAGCCGCGGGCGACGTACGGCACACCGGCCTCGACGCAGGCGCGGACAACAGCGGCGACCTGCTCGGCATCGGCCGGCAGCGCGACGATCGCCGGCATCACCTTGTAGTGCGCCAGCCCGTCGCACTCGTACGTGCGCAGCTGCTGGCGGTCGGTGAGCACATGGGTGTCACCGATCTCCGCCCGCAGCCTGGCGGCGAGGCCGTCGATGGTCATCGGCTCACGGCATCCGCTCGTACGCCGGCAGGGTGAGGAAGTCGGCGTAGTCGTCGGACAACGCCATCTCGGTGAACAGCGCACGCGCGTCGGTCCACCGGCCGGCGGCGAACGCGTCGTCGCCGATGCGCTGGCGGATCGCGTCGACCTCCTCGTCGACGAGCTGCCCGACCAGGTCGGCGGTGACCGTCTGGCCGTCGGCGAGCTCGACGGACGTGTGCAGCCACTGCCACACCTGGGAGCGCGAGATCTCCGCGGTCGCGGCGTCCTCCATCAGGTTGTTGATGCCGACCGCGCCGGAGCCGCCCAGCCAGGCCTCGAGGTACTGGATGCCGACGCTGATGTTGCCGCGCAGGCCGTCCTCGGTCACCTCGCCGGGCGTCGACGAGATGTCGAGCAGCTGGTCGGCGGAGACCTCGACCTCCTCGCGCAGCCGGTCCCGCTGGTCCGGCCGGTCGCCGAGCACGTCGGTGAAGACCTCCGTGCAGAGGTCGACCATGCCGGGGTGCGCCACCCATGACCCGTCGAACCCGTCGCCGGCCTCCCGGGTCTTGTCGTCACGCACCTTGGCGAACGCCCGCTCGTTGACCTCGGCGTCCTTGCTGGGGATGAACGCCGCCATCCCACCGATCGCGTGCGCACCGCGCTGGTGGCAGGTGCGGACGAGCAGCTCGGTATAAGCCCGCATGAACGGCACCGTCATCGTCACCGAGTTGCGGTCGGGCAGGACGAAATCGCGGCCGCGCGTACGGAAGCACTTGATCACGCTGAACATGTAGTCCCACCGGCCGGCGTTGAGACCGGCCGAGTGCTCGCGCAGCTCGTAGAGGATCTCCTCCATCTCGAAGGCCGCGGGGAACGTCTCGATCAGTACGGTCGCGCGCACCGTCCCGTGCGGGATGCCGACCTGGTTCTGCGCGTACCCGAAAACGTCGTTCCACAGCCGGGCCTCGAGGTGGCTCTCCATCTTGGGCAGGTAGAAGTACGGACCGGAGCCGCGCTCGATCTGTGCCTTCGCACAGTGGAAGAAGTAGAGGCCGAAGTCGAACAGGCTGCCCGACATCGGCTCGCCGTCCACCAGCACGTGCTTCTCCGGCAGGTGCCATCCGCGCGGGCGGACGACGATGGTGGCGAGGTCGTCGCCGAGGGCGTACTCCTTGCCCTCCGGCGAGGTGAACGTGAGGGTCCCCGCGACCGCGTCGCGCAGGTTGACCTGGCCCTGCACCATGTTGTCCCACAGCGGCGTGTTGGCGTCCTCGAGGTCGGCGAGCCACACCTTCGCACCGGAGTTGAGCGCGTTGATCGCCATCTTGGCGTCGGTCGGGCCGGTGATCTCGGCCCGTCGGTCCTCGAGCCCCGGTGCCGGGTCGCCCACGCGCCACTCGCCGTCTCGGACGCTCGTGGTGTCGGCGAGGAAGTCGAAGCTGCCGCCGGCGGCGAGCGCGGCATCGCGCCCGCGGCGCGCGGCGAGCAGGTCGAGCCGCCGGTCGTCGAAGCGCCGGTGCAGGCCGGCGAGGAACTCCGTCGCGTCGGTGGTCAGCACCTCGTCGAAGCGATCGCGCATCGGTCCCTTGATCTCGACAGCCGCTGAGGGCGTCATCGGCGCTCCCGCTGATCGCGTATATTCCGTCTTCCGGAATGACACTTCTTTTCCTCGGGAGACTATGGCGACGGCCCGAGCCGGTCAACCATCCCATCGTGGGAGAGGATCGCGACGATGCCGAGAACGAAGGACGACTCCGCGTCGCGGGGTGGGGTGCAGTCGGTCCAGCGCACCTTCGACGTCCTGGAGGCACTGGCGGCGGGCGGGCCGGTAGGGCTCTCCCAGCTGGCGACCGAGTCGGGTCTGCCGCTGACCACGATCCACCGCCTGGTGCGGACACTGGTGGATCTGGGGTACGTGCGGCAGCTGCCGTCGAAGCAGTACGCCCTCGGCCCGCGGCTCATCTATCTCGGCGAAAGCTCCAGCCGGCTGCTCGGCACCTGGGCCCGCCCGCACCTGACGACGCTGGTCGACACGTTGGGCGAGACGGCCAACCTGGCGATGCTCGACGGCGACCAGGTCGTCTATGTCGCGCAGGTGCCGTCACGGCACTCGATGCGCATGTTCACCGAGGTGGGGCGCCGGGTGATGGCGCACTGCACCGCGGTCGGCAAGGCGCTGCTGGCACAGCTGCCGGAGTCGGAGGTGCGCGAACTGGTGCAGCGCACCGGCATGCCCGCCCGCACCGAGCACACCATCACCAGCCCGGCCGACCTAGCCGGCCGGCTGGTGCAGGTGCGTACGAAGGGCTTTGCCCTCGACGAGGGTGAGCAGGAGGTCGGGGTACGGTGCGTGGCCGTCGCCGTGGTGGGCGCGCCGGCCCGGATTGCACTGTCCATCTCGGGGCCGGCGCCGCGGATGACCGACGACCTGGTCGGACGCGCCGTACCCGTGCTGCAGGATGCCGCCGCGGCGCTGACCCGCGACCTCGCCGCCACCTGACCCGGCAACGCCGCCGGGGCCGCATGCCTTGACCGGAGGCGGCCGACGGCGTCCCATGGAGGCATGCGCTCGATGCTCCGCCGCCTATTGAACCGGTTCTCGCGGCTGTTCCGTCGCCGGGTGCCGGCCGGCACGGGTCCGCGGCGTCGGCCAGAAGACGGCGGCACCGGTGTCCGCGAGCCGCGCCGGCCGCGACGGTCGCCACCGGCCGCCGGCGCGACCGCCGACGAGCCGCGACCCGACCAGTTCCTCGACCTGGACGGCGCCGGCCGCTGAACCGGACCGTCGTCGACTGGCGCGTTCCGTAGGGATAAACCGGACATCGGGCCGACGCAACGCGCCAGTCGATGGCCGACATTCGCGCAACCTCGACGCGAAGGCCCAGCGTGCCACGATTGACGTCAGGCCCGGTTGACCGCCGAGATGACCGCCTTCAGCGACGCGGTGACGATGTTCGCATCGAGTCCGACACCCCACACGATCGTGTCGCCGATGCCGCACTCCACGTACGCCGCCGCGGTCGCGTCACCGCCGGCCGACAGCGCATGCTCGGCGTAGTCGAGGACGCGGACGTCGTACCCGATGGTCGCCAACGCGGCACAGAACGCGGCGATCGGCCCGTTGCCTTCACCGGTCAGCGTGTGACGCTCGCCCGCGGAGTAGACGTTGACCGTCAACGCGTCCCGCTCCCCCGCCGCCGACGACGTGTGCACGGAGTTCAGCGCCAGCGGCTCGGTGCGATCGAGGTAGGCGGCTCGGAACGTGCTCCAGATGTCGGCCGGGCTGACCTCGCCGCCGTCGGCGTCGGTCTGCTCCTGCACGATCCGGCTGAACTCGATCTGCAGCCGGCGTGGCAGGTCAAGCTTGTGCTCGGCCTTCATCACGTACGCGATGCCGCCCTTGCCGGACTGGCTGTTCACCCGGATCACCGCCTCGTACGACCGCCCGACGTCCTTCGGGTCGATCGGCAGGTACGGCGCCTCCCAGGCGAAGTCGCGGATCGGCACGCCGGCGGCGTCGGCCTCCCGTTCCAGCGCCTCGAGCCCCTTCTTGATCGCGTCCTGGTGTGACCCGGAGAACGCCGTGTAGACGAGGTCGCCGGCGTACGGATGCCGCGGGTGTACGGGAAGCTGCGTGCACCACTCGACGGTGCGCCGGACATCGTCGATGTCGGAGAAGTCGACCTGCGGGTCGATCCCCTGGCTGAACAGGTTGAGGCCGAGCGTGACCAGGCAGACGTTGCCGGTGCGCTCGCCGTGCCCGAACAGGCAGCCCTCGACCCGGTCGGCACCGGCCATCACGGCCAGCTCGGTCGCCGCGACCGCCGTACCCCGGTCGTTGTGCGGGTGCAGCGAGACGACCGAGTGCTCGCGCCGGGTCAGCGCTCGGCCGAACCACTCGATCTGGTCCGCGTAGACGTTCGGAGTCGCCATCTCGACCGTGGCCGGCAGGTTGAGGATGATCTCGCGACCGTCGGCGGGCTGCCACACGTCGGACACCGCCTCGCACACGTCGACCGCGAACTCGAGCTCGGTGCCGGTGAAGATCTCCGGCGAGTACTGGTAGCCGAAGTCCGTACTCGACAGCAGCTCCTCGGCGTACTTCATCACCATCTCGGTCCCGCGTACGGCGATGGCCCGGCACTCGTCCTTGTCGACTCCGAACACCACCCGGCGAAACAGCGGCGCGGTCGCGTTGTAGAGGTGCACGTTGGCCCGGTCGGCGCCGACCAGGCTCTGCACCGTGCGCTCGATCAGGTCCTCGCGGGCCTGCGTCAGCACGGAGATCGTGACGTTGTCGGGGACGAGGTCTTCCTCCGCCAGCTGGCGGACGAAGTCGAAGTCGGTCTGGCTGGCGGCGGGGAAGCCGACCTCGATCTCCTGGTAGCCCATCTTCACCAGCAGCTCGAACATCTTGCGCTTACGGGCGGGCGTCATCGGGTCGATCAGCGCCTGGTTGCCGTCGCGCAGGTCGGTGGAGAGCCACCGGGGTGCGCGGGTGATCTGCTGGGCCGGCCAGGTGCGGTCCGGGAGGTCGATCGGGGGGAACGGTCGGTAGCGCTGGATCGGCATTCCGCTGGGTTGCTGTGGCGTGATGGCCATCGAGAGAGTCCCTTGCTGCGTCGAGGCGGTGCCGGGCACGACACGACTCCGCGGCGAGGGGGTCCGGCTCAGCGAACCTCGCCGCGGCAGCGAAGGAGCAGCCGCACACGCAACATGATGAGGACACAGTAGCGGGCGACGTCGGAGAGGCGAGCCCGTTGGTCCACCGACCGAGATTGCAAAACCGGTTGCCGCTCCGTCCGGCGCAGGGTTCTCCTTAGTTGTGCAGATCAGGACGTTCCGGCCCAGCGAGTACGACGAGGCGATGGCGCACGAGGTCACCGTCGTACTCGACACCGCCTCGGCGGTCGACAGCCCGCACAATTCGCCGGTGCCCGAGCGGTCCTGCCTGCTCCGGTTTCGACATGGGTGGGACGGTCGCGGTCCCGACCGGGTGTTCCATGCGAACGACGACGGCCGCGTCGTCGGCCACGCCAGCGTCGAGCTGTCGCACTGGGAGGACAACCAGGACCTCGCCTGGATCGAGATCACCGTGCTCCCCGAGCTGCGTCGGCGGGGATACGGCGACGCGCTGTACGAGGCGGCGATCGCGTACGCCGTCGAGGCCGGCAAGACGTTGCTGATGGGGTCGACCTGGCACGACTCACCGGCCGAGGAGTTCCCCCGCCGGCACGGGTACGAGCCGGGACAGCACAACGTCCAGCGGCGGCTCGACCTGACCACGCTGGACCGGGATCGCATCGACAAGCTGCATGCCGAGGCCGAGCAGCATGCGGCTGGGTACGAGCTCGTCCGCATCGCCGGAGTCGCGCCGGACGACCTGGTCGACGACCTGGTCGAGGTCACCGCGGCCATCAACGACGCCCCGCTGGACGACCTGGACTACGAGGACGAGGTGTTCAGCGCGGAGCGGGTCCGGTCGTTCGACGCCGCGCAGGCGGCGCGCGAGATCTGCGTCTACCGGCTGCTCGCGCGCCGGGTCGACGACGGCGCCTGGGCCGGGCAGTCGCTGGTCGCAGTCGACGTCAACCGACCGACGTTCGGCGACCAGCTCGACACGTCGGTCGTGACGAGTCACCGCGGCCACCGGCTCGGTCTGCTGCTCAAGACCGAGATGCTGCGCTGGCTTCGACAGGCCGAGCCGCAGCTGACGTACACCGACACCTGGAACGCCGCAAGCAACGTCCACATGATCGCCGTCAACGACCTGCTCGGCTGTCGCGTCGTCGGCACCGACACGATCTGGCAGCGCAGACTGTGATCGAAGCATCACCGTTGGGCATCACGGGTACGAAGGGTGCATGACCCACGCGACGATCGTCCCCCCGTACCTCCTGCAGGCCCTGGCCGACCACGCCGACGACGACTACCTGAGCGGGTGCGCGACCAGCACCCTGGAGAGGGACCGGGCCTGGCGGGAGCAACGCACGACCCCGCCCGAGGTGCAGCCACCGGCTGCCGGAGGCACCTCGCAGCGCACGGTCAGCGATGCCGAGAACGGCTCCGAGCTGCCCGGCCGGACGGTACGCAGCGAGGGCGACCCGGCCACCGGTGACGCCGCGGTCGACGAGGCGTACGACGGGATGGGCGCGGTCTACGCGCTGTTCAAGGAGGTGTACGGACGGGACTCGCTGGACGGCGACGGGCACCCGCGCGACGCGACGGTGCACTACGAGCGGGACTACGACAACGCCTTCTGGGATGGACAGCGGCTGGTCTTCGGCGACGGTGACGGGCAGATCTTCGAGCGGTTCACGAAGCCCCTCGACGTGATCGCGCACGAGTTCACCCACGGAGTCACCCAGCACACCGCCGCGCTCGTCTACCAAGGGCAGTCGGGCTCGCTGAACGAGAGCGTCTCCGACGTGTTCGCCGCGCTGACCGTGCAACGGCTGCTCGGCCAGACCGCCGACCAGGCCAGCTGGCTTATCGGCGAAGGTCTCTTCAAGCCGACCGTGAACGGCCGGGCGCTGCGCTCGATGGAGGCGCCCGGCACCGCGTACGACGACCCCCGGATCGGCAAGGACCCGCAGCCGGCCACGATGAGCGACTTCGTCGACACCACCGACGACAACGGCGGCGTGCACATCAACTCCGGCATCCCCAACCGCGCCTTCTACCTGCTGTCCACCGCGCTCGGCGGCAATGCGTGGGAGACCGCCGGCCAGGTCTGGTACGCCACGCTGACCGACCAGCGGCTGACCGCCGACGCCGACTTCGCGACGTTCGCCGGGCTGACCGCCGCGATCGCCGCCGAGCAGCATGGCGACGGGTCGCCCGCTCACCAGGCGGTGCTCGAGGCGTGGGCCGGTGTCGAGGTGCAGCCGGGCTCATCGACTCCGGAGGGCGGCGGTGGCCCAACGGGGCGGGTGGTGCGCGTCCGCCGCACCGGCGGATTTGCCGGCCTGGTCACCGAGCGGCAGGTCGACACCGCGTCGCTCGACCAGGGCCGGCGGCTGGAGCAGCTGCTGGACCAGGCTGACCTGACCGCGGTGCCGGCCAGCAGCCCGCGACCCGACAGCTACGTCTTCCTGATCGAGGTCGACGGCACGGCGTTCACCGTCGGCGAGCCCGACCTCACCCCCGAGCTGGCCGAGCTCGTCCGGCTGGTCCTCGACACCCGCTGACGTCCCGCACCGCCGCCAGGCCCACGGGCCGGACGCACGTGGACTTTGCCCCATTGGGGCTCTTCTGACTGATGTGTGGGCGAGGGTCCGACGCCGCCGGGCCGATGACACGCGGCTGGGGGCGGTGACCGGGTGCCGGCGAGTGGACCGCCTGCATTCTGCGGACAGATGTCGACAGACGACGACCCGGACCGATCTCGGCGTGCCTGGGTGACTTCACCCCTCGAACCGCCACTTTCGGCCCCGATTCCGGGCCCAGAATGTCGGTTCGGAGGGTGACGTTGCGGCAGGAGAGCCTCCATTGGGCAATCCTTGACGCGCCGAGACCAGCCCGACCGGAAGGGGAGCTAGCCGAATCGATGACCCAGATACGCGCGGTGTTCTTCGACGTGGGCGAGACGATCATCGACGAGACGCGAGAGTACGGGACGTGGGCCGACTGGCTTGGCGTGTCGAGACACACCTTTGCGGCAACCTTTGGGGCGGTGATTGCAAAGGGTGGCGACTATCGCGAGACGTTTCAACACTTCCGCCCAGGCTTCGATCTCGCCACCGAGCGGCAACGCCGCGCCGATGCCGGCCAACCGGAGTGGTTCAGTGAGGAGGACCTCTACCCGGATGCGCG
>JBOHDE010000047.1:0-17116 GCA_050699035.1 Nocardioidaceae bacterium
GTGCCCGCCTTGTGGGCGGTCAGCGGCTGCTCCATCTTCATCGCCTCGAGTACGACGACCAGGTCGCCCTCGGCCACCACCGCGCCGTCCTCGACCGCGAGCTTGACGATCGTGCCCTGCATCGGCGAGGTGAGTGCGTCCCCGCTGGCGGCGGCCGCGGCCTTCTTGCCGCCGCCGCGCTTGGCGGGCTTCTTCGCAGCGGCGGCACCGGCCGCCGAGCCGACACCGGCGCCGAGCCCGGCCGGCAGCACGACCTCGAGCCGCTTGCCGCCGACCTCGACGGTCACCGACTCGCGTTCGGCCGGCTCCGCCACTTCGGCCACACCGTCGTACGGCGCGATGTCGTTGTCGAACTCCGTCTCGATCCAGCTGGTGTAGACGGAGAACGTCGTGCCGTCACCGACGTACGCCGGGTCGTCGACGACCTTGCGGTGGAACGGGATCACGGTCGGCATGCCCTCGACCACGAACTCGTCCAGCGCCCGCCGCGAACGCGCCAGCGCCTGCTCCCGCGAGACGCCGCTGACGATCAGCTTGGCGACCAGCGAGTCGAACGACCCGGGCACCGTCTCGCCCTGGTCGTACCCACCGTCGAGCCGGATGCCCGGACCGGACGGCGCATGCCATCGGGTCAGCGTGCCCGGTGCCGGCATGAACCCCCGGCCGGCGTCCTCGGCGTTGATCCGGAACTCGATCGAGTGACCGCTGACCGCCGGGTCGTCGTAGCCGAGCTCCTCGCCGGCCGCGATCCGGAACATCTCGCGGACCAGGTCGATGCCGGTCACCTCCTCGGTCACCGGGTGCTCGACCTGGAGCCGGGTGTTGACCTCGAGGAACGAGATGGTGCCGTCCTGCCCGACCAGGAACTCGCAGGTCCCGGCGCCGACGTACCCGGCCTCCTCGAGGATCGCCTTGGACGACGTGTACAGCGTCTCCAGCTGCGACTCGGACAGGAACGGCGCCGGCGCCTCCTCGACCAACTTCTGGTGCCGGCGCTGCAACGAGCAGTCGCGGGTGGACACCACCACGACGTTGCCGTGCTGGTCGGCGAGGCACTGCGTCTCGACGTGCCGCGGCTTGTCTAGGTAGCGCTCGACGAAGCACTCGCCCCGGCCGAACGCCGTGACCGCCTCGCGCACCGCCGACTCGTACAGCTCGGCGACCTCGCTCTCCTCGCGCGCGACCTTGAGGCCGCGGCCACCACCGCCGAACGCCGCCTTGATCGCGATCGGCAGCCCGTACTCGCGGGCGAACGCCACCACCTCGTCGGCGCCCGAGACCGGGTCCGGCGTCCCGGCCACCAGCGGAGCACCGACCTTCTGCGCGATGTGCCGCGCCTGCACCTTGTCGCCGAGCGCGTCGATGGCCGCGGGCGGCGGACCGATCCACACCAGCCCGGCGTCGACGACCGCCTGCGCGAACCCGGAGTTCTCGGCCAGGAAGCCGTAACCGGGGTGCACGCTGTCGGCACCGGCGCGCTGGGCGACGGCGATGAGCTTCTCAACCGAGAGGTACGACGCGGCCGGGGTGGCACCGCCGAGTGAGTACGCCTCGTCGGCCAGCCGTACGAACAGGGCGTCGCGGTCAGGCTCAGCGTAGACCGCGACGCTGCCGATCCCGGCGTCCTTGCAGGCCCGGATGACGCGCACCGCGATCTCGCCACGGTTGGCGACCAGGACCTTGCTGAGGGGCTTCGACACGGGTGCTCCTGCCTCTTCGGTCACGGCTCACACCCTAGGGCGTGTGCCGGCTCGGCGCTCCCTCGCTGGTGTGCGGGGCACCGACCCGGTCGAGGTCGTACCCGTCGGGGTAGCTGCGGAACATCTCGGCGGCCCGGTCGAACGCCGAGGACCGGCGCGGCGGCAGCCGGCGGACGACACTCGCGCGAGCGCGCAGCCCGCGGGCGGCCAGGCGCTGCTGCCAACCGGGCGGGTCGGGTAGGCCGAGCCCGGCCCGCAGCCCGTCGTCGAACGTGGCCGGCACGAGCCGCCGGGCGGCGCCACGCAGCGGCCGCGGGAACCAGCTCGCGACCAGCCCGAGCACGTCGTCGCTCAGCTCGCGGCTGTCCGGGGTCGGGTGCAGGCGCTGCTCGACGTCCCGGTTGAACGCGGCGAACTCGTCGTAGCTGTCCGGCACGTCCGTGATGCCCATCCGGGTGCCGACCTCGCGGTAGAAGTGGTACGCCGCGTACTTCTCGTTGGCCAGCAGCGGCCGCCAGCCGTACGCGTCGATCCAGCGGACCGGGTCGAAGACGAACGTCGACAGCACGTAGAGCATCGCGTCGTTGTCGATCGGGTACGGGTGGTGTGACCGGTTGATGCGGCGGAGTGCCGCGCGCCCGCGTGGTGAGTCGTAGCCGTGTGCCGCCAGCTCGCCCATCAGGATCGCGGTGTCGTCGTAGCGCCGCTGGCCCGCCGCCGCGAACTCGCGGGTGGAGACCAGCAGCCGGGCGATGCTCGGCAGCGCGAAGGTGCGCAGCAGCGCCAGCTCCAGGGCCCGTCGGTAGTCCCACGGGAACTCATACCCGGTGGAGATCGCGTAGATCTCCTGGTGGTCGGCGCGCGGGTCGAGCGCCTCGATCCGGCGGGCGTTGGCGAGTCGGCGGCTCACGCGCTCACCACCAGGTCCGAGAGACCCTCGCGCAGCGGCCGTGCCGTCCAGCCGAGCTCGCGCTCCGCCTTCGCCGGGGTGGCCCAGTAGTACGCAAGGGAGCTGCGGACCGACTCGGCCGCGAAGTCGGGTGACAGCGGCACGAGCCGTCCGACCAGCGCGGCGGCGCGACCGGTGAGGCGGACCGCCGCGACCGGGAGCACGAGCGGCCCCTTGGTGCCGGCCAGCTCGGCGGCCAGCCGCAGGCCGTCGGCCAGGCTTGCGCGCTCACCGGCGAGCACGTACGACTCGCCCTCCACCCCGGCGTCCATCGCCAGCAGGTGGCCGCGCGCGATGTCGTCGACGTGGGCCCAGCAGACGCCGCCCCCGGCGGACAGCAGCGGTCGGTGTCCCGTGACCACCTGGTCGAGGAGGCGGCCGACCTGGCTGGTGTCACCAGGGCCGTAGACGACGCCGGGCATCACGGTCACGACCGGCAGGCCGGCGGCGGCGTGCTGCTGGGCGATCTGATGGGCGCGGGCCTTCGTCTCGTCGTACACCGTCAGATGGCTGCCGCGGAACTCGTACGACTCGTCGACAACGGCGCCGCCGGTGTCGGAGTTGACCGCGAGCGTGCTGGTGTAGACGACCCGGGGCAGGCCGGCCCGCTTGGCCGCGTCGAGCGCGTTGGCCGTGCCGTTCACGTTGATTTCCCAACCTTGCTTGGGATTGCGGCTGCCCACCTTGTACCACCCGGCGATGTGGAAGAGGCCGTCGGTGCCGGCGCACAGCCGGTCGAGGGCGGCCGCGTCGGCGAGGTTGCCGGGCACCACGGTGCAGCCGAGGTCGGTCAGCGCGGTTGCCCGGCCGCGGTCACGGGCCAGCGCGGTGACGTCGTGGCCGGCCGCACGCAGCTGACGGGCGACGGCGCCGCCGACGAAGCCGGTCGCACCGGTGATCGCGTAGTGCATGCGTCGATTCAAGCACCTGGGTCTGCCGTGCTGCCGCCGAGCCGCCCGAGGTCCTCGTGGCACCGGCGCTCGACGTCGGCGAGCTCGCCGAGGGTCTCGTCGATGTCCTTGCGGCGTTGCTCGAGCTCGGTCCGGCGGACGTCGATCTGCTCGAGCAGGTAGCGCAGCTGGCCGGCCTCGCCGGGCTCCGCGTCGTACATGTCGACGATGGTGGCGATCTCCTGCAGGGAGAAGCCGAGCCGCTTGCCGCGCAGGATCAGGCCGAGCCGGATCCGGTCGCGGGCATGGAAGACGCGGGCCGTGCCGCGCCGCTCGGGGGCGATCAGGCCGCGGTCCTCGTAGAACCGGATGGTGCGCAGCGTGACGCCGTACTCCTCGGCGAGGTCGGTGATGGACCACGTCTGGTGTGTCGTCTGCATTGCGCTCCCACGGTACCTGTGCTTACCTTTACGTAAGCGTAAAGCAGGAGCCAACGAAAGGCCACCACCGTTGATGTTCGAGCTGAGCCGTGAGCACGAGGAGTTCCGCCGCAGCGTCCGCGACTTCGCCGAGGCCGAGATCGCGCCGCACGCCGAGGCGTGGGACCGCGACCACCACTTCCCGGTCGACGTCGTGCAGCAGATGGGCAAGCTCGGCCTGTTCGGGCTGACCGCGCCGGAGGAGTACGGCGGCGCCGGCGGCGACTTCACCAGCCTGTGCGTGGCGATCGAGGAGATCGGCCGGGTCGACCAGTCAATGGGCGTCACGCTGGAGGCCGGTGTCGGTCTCGGCATCAACCCGATCCTGACGTTCGGCACCGACGAGCAGAAGCAGACCTGGCTGCCCGACCTGGTCAGCGGCCAACGGCTGGCCGGCTTCGGGCTGACCGAGCCGGGCTCCGGCTCCGACGCCGGTGCCACCCGCACCAAGGCGGTGCTGGTCGACGGCGAGTGGGTGGTCGACGGCGCCAAGCAGTTCATCACCAACTCGGGCTCGGACATCACGTCCTGCGTCACCGTCACCGCGCGCACGGGTCAGTCGGCCGACGGCAAGGCGGAGATCTCCACCCTCATCGTGCCGAGCGGCACCCCCGGGTTCACCGTGGAGCCGGCGTACCGCAAGCTCGGCTGGCACGCGTCCGACACGCATCCGCTGACCTTCGAGGACGTCCATGTCCCGGAGTCCAACCTGCTCGGCGAGCGCGGCCGCGGCCTGGCCCAGTTCCTCGCCACGCTCGACGACGGCCGGGTCGCGATCGCCGCGCTGGCGGTCGGCTGCATCCAGGCCTGCCTCGACCTGACGGTGACGTACTCGCTGGAGCGCACCACGTTCGGGGTGCCGATCGGGCGCAAGCAGGGAGTGGCGTTCCAGATCAGCGACCTGGCCGTGATGGCGGAGACCGCGCGGCTGCTGACGTACAAGGCGGCCGCGATCAAGGACGCCGGCCGGTCGGTGCAGGAGTTCAAGCAGGCGGCCGCGATCGCCAAGCTGTACAGCACCGAGTCGGCCGTCTCGGCGACCCGGATCGCGACCCAGGTGTTCGGCGGCTACGGCTTCATGGAGGAGTACCCGGTGGCGCGCTTCTACCGGGACGCCAAGGTGCTGGAGATCGGCGAGGGCACGTCGGAGGTGCAGCGGATGCTGATCGCCCGCGGCCTCGGCCTCCCCGTCGAGTAGGCCCTTCCCGACCGTTGAGTGTGACGTTCTCGACAGACACGCCAGCGTGTCGCGTCGAAAACGTCACACTCAACGGGACGTGCAGGGACTGGCCGGTGGGTGGGGCTAGGACCAGAGGTCGGTCCACTGCACGCCGAGCTCGGCGAACATCTCCCGCAGCAACGGCAGCGAGATGCCGACGACGTTGTGCGGGTCCCCGTCGATCCGGCGGACGAACGCGCCGCCGAGGCCGTCGATCGTGAACGCTCCGGCGACCTGCAGCGGCTCGCCGGTCGCGACGTACGCCGCGATCTCTGCGTCGCTCAGGTCGGCGAAGTGCACGGTCGTCGCGGCGCCGGCGACCACCGATCGGCCGTCGCCGACGACGCAGTGACCGGTATGGAGCACGCCGGACCGCCCGCGCATCCGCCGCCAGGCCGCGACCGCCTCGTCGGCCGACGCCGGCTTGCCGTACACCTCGCCATCGAGCTCGAGCACCGAGTCGCAGCCCACCACCAGCGCCAGCTCGTCCACTCGGTCGGCGACCGCCGTCGCCTTGAGGCAGGCCAGCTCCACCGTGAGGTCGGCGGGTACGTCGGACCGGACCAGGGACTCGTCGACGCCCGACACCACGACCTCGGGGGACAGGCCGGCGGACCGCAGCGTGGCGAGCCGGGCCGGCGACGCCGACGCGAGGACGAGCCGGGGAGTCACAGTCGCCGCAGGGCGTCGCGGAGCGGGTCGAGGCCGAGCGGACCCAGGTTCAGCGCGTCCCGGTGGAACGTCTTCAGGTCGAACGCGTCCCCGAGCCGTTGCCTGGTCTCGTCGCGGGCCTGCAGCCAGATGCGCTCGCCGACCTTGTACGCGGGAGCCTGGCCGGGCCAGCCGAGGTAGCGGTCCAGCTCGAACCGCAGGATCTCCTCGCCGATCCGGCAGTGCTGCGTCAGGAACGTGAAGCCCAGGTTGGGAGTCCACACCTCACCCGGGTGGAAGCCGAACGGGTTGTCCGCCGGGATCTCCAGCTCGAGGTGCATGCCGATGTCGATGATGACCCGCACCGCGCGGAACGCCTGCGCGTCGAGCATGCCGAGCCGGTCACCGGGATCGTCGAGGTAGCCGAGGTCCTGCATCAGCCGCTCGGCGTACAGCGCCCAGCCCTCACCATGCGCGGCGACCCAGCACATCCGGCGCTGCCAGCGGTTGAGCAGGTCGGTGCGGTACGCGTTCTGCCCGATCTGGAGATGATGGCCGGGCACGCCCTCGTGGTAGACGGTGGTCACCTCCTGCCAGGTGGAGAACGACGTGACGTCGTCGGGCACCGCCCACCACATCCGCCCCGGCCGGGAGAAGTCCTCGCTGGGCCCGGTGTAGTAGATGCCCCCGTCGCCGGTCGGGGCGAGGCAGCACTCGATCCGCCGGATCGGCGCCGGGATGTCGAAGTGCACGTCGGCCAGCTCGTCCAAGGCGCGGTCGGCGAGCTGCTGCATCCAGTCGCGGAACGCCTCCTTGCCCTCGATCCGCCGGGCCGGGTCGGCGTCGAGGGCCGTCACGGCGTCGTCGACCGAACCTCCGGGCACGATCTCCGTCGCGACGCGCGCCATCTCGGTCTCGATGGCGTGGAGCTCCTGCCAGCCCCAGGCGTACGTCTCCGCGAGGTCGATCCGGGCGCCGAGGAACGACCGGGAGCCGAGTGCGTACCGCTCCCGGCCGACGGCGTCGCGTGCTGGCGCGCGACCGGCGAGGTCCTCGGTCAGCCAGCGGCCGAAGCCGGCGAACGCCTCGCGGGCGCCGCCGGCGGCCTTGCGCAGGTCGTCGGCCAGCGCACCGTCGGCCGGCGCACCGCTCAGCACGGCGTCGAAGAAGTCGCCGTCCGGACGGCCACGGTCGGTCCACGCCGCGCACTGCTCGGCGCAGGCCACCACCTGGCGTCGGGCGGCCACCTGCCCGCGACCGGCGGCGTCGACCAGGCTGGTGCGGAACCCGCCCAACGTGGCCGGGATCGCGGCCAGCCGCGACCGTACGTCCGACCAGCCCTGCTCGGTCGAGGTGTCCATCAGGTCGAACACCATCCGGATGTCCTGCAGCGGGCTGGCGATGACGTTGAGGTCGCTGTGCGGGATCCGGGCGGCGTACTCCTCAGCCTGCACCTCGAGACGCTCGCGCATCGCGTCGCGGGCGACGGTCTCCCGCCCGTCCACCGGGGTGAGACCGTCGAGGGCGGCGAGGGTGCGGCGGACCAGCTCCTCGCGGGCCGCGAACCCGTCGGGGGAGAAGTCGGTCAGCTCGTGCTCGTGGCCCGCGACGCCCATCTGGGTCGCGTCGTTGGGGGCGAGGGCGGCGTGCTCGTCGACGAAGGAGTCGGCGAGAGCGTCGACGGTGCGGTCGGTCACCCGCCGAGGCTAAAGCATCTCGGGTCCGCGTCAGCGGTCAGGCAGCGCGGCGGCTCGCCAGGCACCGGGACCGTGCCGGTGCGTCTGCCGCAGCGTGCGGTGGTGCGAGCCCCACTCGGACCGCCGCGGCGACGGCCCGGCTCCGGCGCCGGCGGCCGTCGCTCGCGTCGACACGACGGCGACCAGCGCCGCCAGCTCCTCGGGACTCGGGTCACCCTTGACGACACGCAGCAGCGGCGGTGCCGGATCGTCGTTCACAGCGGGATGTTCCCGTGCTTCTTGGGCGGCAGCGTCTCGCGCTTGTCGCGCAGCAGCCGCAGCGAGCGGACGACCTCGACCCGGGTCTCGTGCGGTGCGATGACCGCGTCGACGTAGCCGCGTTCGGCCGCCTGGTACGGGTTGGCGAGGGTGTCCTCGTAGTCCATGATCAGCTCGGCGCGGCGCGCCTCCGGGTCCTCGGCCGCGGCCAGCTCCTTGCGGTACAGGATGTTGACGGCGCCCTGCGCGCCCATCACCGCGATCTGTGCCGTCGGCCAGGCGACGTTGATGTCGGCGCCGAGGTGCTTGGACCCCATCACGTCGTACGCACCGCCGTACGCCTTGCGGGTGATCACGGTGACCAGCGGCACGGTCGCCTCGGCGTAGGCGTAGATCAGCTTGGCGCCGCGCCGGATGATGCCGTTCCACTCCTGGTCGGTGCCGGGGAGGAACCCGGGTACGTCGACGAAGGTGAGCACCGGGATGTTGAACGCGTCGCAGGTCCGCACGAACCGGGCCGCCTTCTCCGACGCGTCGATGTCCAGCGTGCCGGCGAACTGCATCGGCTGGTTGGCGACGACGCCGACCGAGTGCCCCTCGACCCGGCCGTACCCGACGACGATGTTGGGCGCGAACAGCGCGTGCACCTCGAGGAACTCGGCGTCGTCCAGCACGCCCTCGATCACCGTGTGCATGTCGTACGGCTGGTTGGGCGAGTCGGGGATCAGCGTGTCGAGTGCGCGGTCGTCGTCGGTGATATCGAGGACCGCCTCCGCGTCGAAGGACGGCGGGTCGTCGAGGTTGTTCTGCGGCAGGTACGACAGCAGCGCCTTGACGTACTCGAGGGCGTCGTCCTCGTCGCTGGCCAGGTAGTGGGCGTTGCCGCTCTTGGTGTTGTGCGTACGCGCGCCGCCGAGCTCCTCCATCGTGACGTCCTCGCCGGTGACAGTCTTGATCACGTCGGGACCGGTGATGAACATGTGGGACGTGCCGTCGACCATCACGGTGAAGTCGGTGACCGCGGGGGAGTAGACGTGTCCTCCGGCGCAGGCGCCCATGATCAGCGAGATCTGCGGCACGACGCCGGACGCGTGCACGTTGCGGCGGAAGATCTCGCCGTACAGGCCGAGCGAGACCACACCCTCCTGGATCCGCGCACCGGCGCCCTCGTTGATGCCGATCACCGGGCAGCCGGTCTTGATGGCGAGGTCCATCACCTTGCAGATCTTCTCGCCGTAGACCTGGCCGAGGCTGCCGCCGAAGACGGTGAAGTCCTGGGCGAAGAGGCAGACCTGGCGGCCGTCGATGGTGCCGTAGCCGGTCACCACACCGTCGCCGTACGGGCGGTTCTGCTCCAGCCCGAAGTTGGTGCTGCGGTGCCGGGCCAGCTCGTCGAGCTCGACGAACGAGCCTTCGTCGAGCAGCTTGGCCACCCGCTCGCGCGCGGTCAGCTTGCCTTTGGCGTGCTGCTTCTCGATCGCCCGCGCGGACCCGGCATGGACGGCCTCGTCGAGCCTCCGGTCGAGGTCGGCCACCTTGCCCGCGGTGCTGTGGATGTCGATCTCGGGCTGGTCTGCGGCGTTCTCGGTCACGCCGTCAGAGTAGAACAGCCGGCGCCAGACCAGGGCAGCCGGCGCCGAGAGTCAGGGCCGGGCGACGGTCGCGGCCGGCAGTTGGGCGCCACGCACGGGTCGCCGCCAGCGGTCGAACACGCCCTGCGAGACCGCCACCCCGGCGAGCACGACCAGGGCGCCCACCGGCTGGTGCCAGGTGATGTGCTCGTCGAGCACGATGACCCCGACGATGATCGCGAAGATCGGGACCAGGTAGGTCACCATCGAGGCCGAGCTGGCGCCGACGATGCGGATGTTGCGCAGGTGGATCACGAACGCCACCCCGGTGCCGATCGCGCCGAGGGCGAGCACGCTCACGATCACCTCGGGCGACAGCGAGCCGAGCGGAGGCGGCGCGCCGGCCGTGAGGGGTGCGATGACGGCGAGCATGGCGGTGGCGACGATCAGCATCGCTGCCGAGATCGCCAGGCCGGACTCGCGCGCATCCGCCACAAAGCGCCGCTGGTAGGGGATCGCCACGCCGTAGCACGCCGCCGCGGCCAGGCACATCAGCTGACCGGCGAGGTGTGCGCCGTCGACGGCCTGCCAGACGCCGAGCACCACCAGCACCCCGACGAAGCCGAGGACCAGGCCGACCACCCGCTGCGTAGTGAACCGCTCGGTGCGGAACACCAGGACCGCGATCGGCAGCACCACCAGCGGGGTCGTGCCGTTCCAGATGCCGGCCAGCAGGGATGGGATGCGCTGCTCGCCGTACCCGAACAGGGTGAACGGCAGGGCCGCGCCGAACCCGCCGAGGAGCATCAGGTGTGCCCACAGCCGGCCCGAACGTGGCAGCCGCTCACGGCGCACGAGCAGCACGACCAGCAGGGCCAGCGCGCCGGCGGCCACCCGCCCGAGCGTGACGTACATCGGGTGCAGCTCGCGGACGCCGACCCCGATGAAGAGGAAGCTGCAGCCCCAGATCGCGCCGAGCAGGAACAGGCCGGGGAGCCAGCTGCGCAGGGCCGGCTTGTCAGGAGTCGTCAGGGTCGTCACTCATGCCATCCTGCCCCACGCCACCGACAACAGGGCAGTCAATTTCCGACCGCGGGACATAGCGTGTCCGGCATGACCTCGCCGTACGACGACCTGGACCGCCCGCCGCTCGATGTCGACGCGCTGACCCACGCCGTGGTCCGGCCGGACGGGCTGTGGCGGAGCGTCACCGTCGTGGACGAGACCGCGTCCACGAACGCCGACCTGGCCGACCTGGCCCGCGCCGGTGCGGCCGAGGGCCTGGTGCTGGTGGCCGAGAGCCAGACCGGCGGCCGCGGCCGGCTCGGCCGCACGTGGACGGCTCCGCCGCGATCCGGCGTGACGGTGTCGGTGCTGTTGCGACCTCCGGTGCCGGCCGTGTCCTGGCCGTGGCTGCCGCTGCTGACCGGGCTCGCCGTCGTCGAGGGGGTACGGCGGATCGCCGACCTGCCGGCCGAGCTGAAGTGGCCCAACGATGTGCTCGTCAACGACCGCAAGCTCGCCGGCATCCTGCTGGAACGGGTGGAGACCGCTTCAGGTCCGGCCGCGGTCGTCGGGGTCGGGATCAACGTCTCCCTGCGCGACGACGAGCGGCCGGTGCCGGAGGCGACGTCGCTGGCGCTGGAGGGGGTGGCGGCGCCGGACCGGACCGTGGTGCTGCGCGAGGTGCTCCGGGTGCTCGAACAGCTGTACGCCGCCTGGGTGGCAGGCGGCGACGACGCGGGGTCAGGGTTGGCCGAGTCGTACGCGCGGCGGTGCTCGACGGTCGGCCGGCAGGTGCGGATCGACGTACCCACCGGATCGGCGGTGGTCGGGACGGCGGTGCGGGTGGACGACGACGGCCGGCTCGTCGTCGCGACGTCGTCCGGCGAGGTCGCGGTCGGAGCCGGCGACGTCGTCCACGTCCGCTAGCCGGTCCGGGGAAATGGGTGTCCTTGCCCGCCGGCCAAAACGTCCAGGGGATGCTCTTCCCGCCGAGGTTGCACGAATGTTCGCCAACCCAGGCGCCGGATGGCGAAATCCAGATGCTGGTCACCACGGCTGCTGACCGGCCCCAGCAGCCACGACCGAGGTGGAATTTTGCCCAATTGGGCAAAGTTCGACCTCGAACCGGCGTGAACCGGGTCGAATTTTGCCCAATTGGGCAATCTTTGACGCGCGGTGACCCAGCCACCAGCCGGACATTCGCGCAACCTCGGCGCGAGGGGTGGGGTGGCGGTCACTCGCCGGTGACGCCGTCGATCTGTTCGCGGATGATGTCGGCGTGGCCGTTGTGCCGGGCGTACTCCTCGAACATGTGCAGGTAGATCCACCGCAGGTTGAAGTCCGCCCCGCTACGTGACTTCCGGACCGCGATCGAGTCGAGGTCGTACCGTGCGGTCGTCTCCTTCGACGCGGCCACCTCGTCGTGGAAGGTCTGCAGGTCGGCGAACGCATCGGCATCGGCGATCAGGTCGAAGTCGCCGTCCGGGAACTCCTCGGTGCAGAAGATGTCGTCGAGCTCGTCTCCGGCCAGCACCCGCCGGAACCACCAGCGCTCGCACTCGGCCAGATGCCGCACCAGTCCGAGCAGGGTGAGGGTCGACGGCTCGATCGATTGCTGCTTGAGTGCGGCCTCGCCGAGGCCCTCGCACTTGGCGAGCAGGGTCGACCGGTGGAAGTCGAGGAAGCCTTCGAGCGTGGCGCGTTCGTCGGCCGCCTTGGGGGGAGGCGTGCGCTCGACCGGAGGGGCAACGGGTTCATTCATGGCCGGACCCTACGGGCGGCGAGCCGACACCCGCGACCCAATAACCGGGACGGCGATGGAATGCAAGGGTGACCCATGACACCATTCGCTCGACAGCGGATCGAGGAGTACGAGATGGGCGTTTCACCCAAGCTGCTCGGCGACGGCGAGCACGTCGTGGTGAGTACGCGCACGCACGCCAAGGCGCTGGTCTGGCCGGTCCTCGTGTTCATCCTGATCTGCGCGGTCGGCGGGTTCCTCGCCGCGCTGGCCCCGCCCGACCAGGACTGGCTCACCCTGGTGATCGGCGCGCTCGCGGCGGTCGCGATCCTGGTCTGGGTGGTCTGGCCGTTCCTGAACTGGTTCTTCGCGTCGTACACGGTCACCAACCGCCGCCTGATCACCCGCCACGGCATCATCACCCGCCGCGGCCACGACCTCCCGCTGCGCCGTATCAACGACGTCTCGTACGAGCGGCAGCTGCTCGACCGGATGCTCGGCTGCGGCACGCTGGTGATCTCGGCGGCGAGCGAGCAGGGACAGATCCTGCTGCCCGACGTGCCCCATGTCGAGCACCTGCACCTGCAGATCACCGAGCTGCTGTTCGGCCAGGATCTCGGCGGCGACGGCGCCGACCGCGACCTGGGACGTCGGTGAGCGAGACCTCGCCGCCGGCGCGCGAGCGGCGCGAAGAGCTCGAGCGGGCCGTCCTCGGCGACCAGCCGACCCACACCAGCCAGCAGGTCGCGGCGGCCGCCGGGGTGAGCCTCGAGCAGGCGCGCCGGCTGTGGCGAGCCCTCGGCTTCCCCGACGCCGGCGACGACGCCGCCTTCACCGACGCCGACCTGTCGGCGCTGCAGCGGCTGGCCAAGGCGGTCGGCAACGACGTCGTCGACTTCGAGACCGCCGTCCGGCTGACCCGCGCCGTCGGGCAGACCATGGCCCGGCTGGCCGACTGGCAGGTCGCCACCCTGTCGGAGCGGGTGGAGGACCTCGAGTCCGGCCCGGACGCCACCGGCAGCCGGCTCACCGCGGCGGTCGAGATGGCCGACGAGATCGGTCCGCTGTTCGAACAGCTCCTGGTCTACGCCTGGCGGCGGCACATGGCGGCCGCGGTCGGCCGGGTCGAGGCACTCGGCGCCGCCGACGAGGACCTGTTGACCGCCCACCTCACCGTCGGGTTCGCCGACCTGGTCGCTTTCACCAGCCTGTCCAACGGCCTCGACGAGGACAGCCTCGGCGACCTGGTCGAGGGTTTCGAGTCGAAGGCGACCGACCTGATCGCGTCGCTCGGCGGCCGGGTGATCAAGACCCTCGGCGACTCCGTGCTGTTCGTCACCGAGAACGCCACCGCCGGGGTCGACACGGCGCTGCAGATCGTCGACGTGATCGGGGCCGACTCGGCGCTGCCCGACGTCCGGGTGGGGATGGCGAGCGGTCCCGTGATCACCCGGATGGGCGACGTGTTCGGCTCGCCGGTCAACATGGCGGCCCGGCTGACCGGGGTCGCCCGGCGCAACCGCGTGATCATCGACCACGACACCGCGGCGCGGCTGCCGCGCGACCGGTTCGAGGTGCGCCCACTACCGGCCCGTCCGTTGCGCGGCTTCGGGTCGGTCGAGCCGATCGCCGTCCGCCGCACCCGCTGACGGCTACTGTGCGCGACATGGCCCACGAAGGTGTACGGATCGAACGGCACGACTACGTCATCGAGGTCGTCCTCGACCGCCCCGAGGCGATGAACGCCGTCTCCACCCGGCAGGCGGAGTCGCTGGTCGCCGCGACCCGGCTGCTGGCCGACGACGCCGACGTCCGGGCCGTCGTCGTCACGTCGTCGTCGGAGAAGGCGTTCTGCGTCGGCGCCGACCTGAAGGAGCGCGGCTCGTTCACCGACGCCGACCTGATGGCGCAGCGTCCGCTGGCCCGTCGCGCGTACGGCGGCGTGCTCGACCTGCCGGTGCCGACCGTCGCGGCCGTGCACGGGTACGCGCTCGGCGGCGGGTTCGAGCTCGCGCTGGCCTGTGACCTGATCGTCGCCGACGAGACCGCCGTGTTCGGGCTGCCCGAGGTGAGCGTCGGCGTCATCCCCGGCGGCGGCGGGACCCAGCTGCTCGCCCGGCGGGTCGGGTGGAACCGGGCCGCCGACCTGATCTTCACCACTCGCCGAGTTTCGGCTACGGAGGGTAGTCAGATCGGGTTCGTCGACCGCGTCGTGCCGGCCGGCGACGACCGGATGACGGCGCTGGAGCTGGCGGCCGCGATCGCCCAGAACTCGCCGGTCGGCCTGCGGAACGCGAAAACCGCGATGCGGCGTGGCCTGGACGTCGACCTCGCCAGCGGCCTCGATATCGAGGACGGCTGTTGGCGGGCCACCGCTTTCTCCGCAGATCGTCGTGAGGGCGTCGAGGCTTTCAACCAGAAACGCCCACCGAGGTGGCCGGGACGACCGTAATCTTGCGGCTATGTGCACTGCGCAAGGGGTGGAGATCGACGCCGAGGCTCGGACGGCGCGGCTCGACGGGGTCGAGCTGCAGCTGACTGCCAAGGAGTTCGACCTGCTGCACATGCTGGTGCGCAACGCGGGCCGGGTCGTGTCCCGCGACGAGCTGATGCACGAAGTGTGGGACACCACCTTCTGGACGTCGACCAAGACCATCGACGTGCACGTCGGCTGGCTGCGCCGAAAGCTCGGCGACCGGGCCGAGGCGCCCCGCTACATCACTACGGTGCGTGGTCAAGGGCTGAGGTTCGAGCTGCGGCCACCGGCCGGGTCCGACGCCGACTCGGACCCCGGGCGCGGCCGTACGAACACGTAGGTGCGGTAGGACCAGAACCGGAACACCGTGCCGAGCGCCAGCCCCACCACATTGGCCGCGATGTTGTCGGCCAGCGCGCTGGTGTAGCCCAAGACGTAGTGCGAGACGGCCAGGCAGGCCACCGCGATCAGCATGCCGATGCCGTTGAGCAGGAAGAACGCGGCGTACTCACGCCGGATGCCGCGCCGAGACCGGTCCCGCCAGGTCCAGTGCCGGTTGCCGGCGTAGGTCACCAGGGTCGCCACCGTCACGGAGATGACCTTCGCGGTGATCGGCTTGTCGGCCAGCGGTGCCGGCCAGCTGGCGCCGTCGTAGCGGAGCAGGTTGAACACCGTGATGTCCACGACGTACCCGAGCAGACCCACCGTCGCGAACTTCGCCAGCTCGTGGGCGAGGCGGTGCAGGCGGGCTTGCAAGCTGGGCACCGCGCCAGCCTAGCCAGCACCATCGGTACCCTCTCGGCGTGAGTACCCCGGTTGTCGGAGTCGTCGGTGGTGGCCAGCTGGCCCGGATGATGCAGCAGGCCGCGATCGGCCTCGGCATTCCGCTGCGGCTGCTGGCCGAGGGACCCGACGTGTCGGCGGCGCAGGTGGTGCCCGACCACCTGGTCGGCGACTACCGCGACCTCGACACCCTGCGCAAGGCCGTCGACGGGTGCGCGGTCGTGACGTTCGACCACGAGCATGTGCCGCCGGAGCATCTCGCCGCGCTGGCTGCCGACGGCATCGCCTGCCGGCCGGGGCCGCGCGCCCTGATGCACGCCCAGGACAAGGCGGTGATGCGCGCGGAGCTCTCCGAGCTCGGGGTCCCGGGTCCGCTGCACCGGCTGGTCGGCACCGTCGCCGAGGTCGAGCAGTTCGCGGCCTCGGTCGGTGGCTATCCGGTGGTGCTCAAGACCACCCGCGGCGGGTACGACGGCAAGGGTGTGTGGGTCGTCGAGTCGGGCGCCGCGGCCGAGCCCGTACTCCTGGCCGACCAGCCGATCCTCGCCGAGGAGCTGGTCGACTTCGTACGGGAGCTGTCCGTGCTCGTCGCCAGGTCGCCGTCGGGACAGTGCGCGGTCTACCCGGTCGTCGAGTCGGTGCAGCGCGACGGCGTCTGCGCCGAGGTGATCGCTCCGGCGCCGGACCTGCCGCGAGCACTTTCCGAGCAGGCCCAGGACATCGGGCTGCGGGTCGCCGGTGACCTCGATGTCGTCGGCGTGCTGGCGGTCGAGCTGTTCCAGACCCGGGACGGCCGGGTCCTGGTCAACGAGCTGGCGATGCGGCCGCACAACACCGGGCACTGGAGCATCGACGGGGCGGTCACCTCGCAGTTCGAGAACCACCTGCGGGCCGTGCTCGACCTGCCGCTCGGCTCGCCGCGGGCGCGGGCGCCGTGGACGGTGATGGTCAACGTGCTCGGCGGCCAGGTCGGCAGCCTGCACGACGGCTTCCCGCACATCTTCGCCCGCGACCCCGCGCTCAAGGTGCACCTGTACGGCAAGGAGGTGCGGCCCGGCCGCAAGGTCGGCCACGTCACCGCGTACGGCGACGACCTCGACGACGTCCTCGAGCGGGCGCGGCACGCCGCCGCCTGGCTCCAGGGCGACCTTCCGGACGAGCAGTGAGGACCCCCCGATGACCACGACCGCGCGAGTCGGCATCGTGATGGGCTCGGACTCCGACTGGCCGACGATGCAGGCCGCTGCCGACGCGGTGCGGGAGTTCGGGGTGCCGTTCGAGGCTGACGTGGTGTCGGCGCACCGGATGCCGACCGAGATGCTGGAGTACGGCGCGACGGCGGCCGACCGTGGTCTGCAGGTGATCATCGCCGGAGCCGGTGGTGCGGCCCACCTGCCGGGCATGCTCGCGGCCGTGACGCCGCTGCCGGTGATCGGCGTCCCCGTCGCGCTGAAGCACCTGGACGGGATGGACTCGCTGCTGTCGATCGTGCAGATGCCGGCCGGGGTGCCGGTGGCGACCGTCGCCGTCGGCAACGCGCGCAACGCCGGGCTGCTGGCAGTGCGGATCCTGGCCGCGTCCGACGCCGGCCTGCGTCAGCAGATGGTGGACTTCCAGGCCCGCCTGGCCGACGCCGCACGGGCCAAGGGCGAGCAGGTCCGCCGCGCCGCCGAGGAGTAGGCCTCACTCCGTCGCAC
>JBOHDE010000047.1:17216-21080 GCA_050699035.1 Nocardioidaceae bacterium
GGCAATCTTTCACGGGCAGCGATCGCCGACCACCGCATTGTCGGCCGGGATGTCTACGCGTCGCGGGTGGTGAGCATGAGGGCGCCGACGGCGAGGGCGGCGCCGGCATACGACGCGAGCACACCGAGTCCCGCCCACGGCCCGATCGGCAGCTGGTCGACGCGCTCGGTGGCCTGGATCGCCAGCCCGGCCGTCATCGGTCCGAGCCGGTCGAGCCAGTCGTGCCACTGCGGGTCCGTCACCAGCCCCGCTACCAACGGCACGAGATACAGCAGCGAGAGTACGGCGGTGATCGCGCCGGCGGTGTCGCGGACGACGGTGCCGACGCCGAGACTGAGCAACGCGACCAGGCCGAGGTAGATGACAGTGCCAACGGCGGCGCGCAACGTCGGCCCGTCGCTCAGCGACATCGGCGGATAGCCGTTGGCCGCCGTAAACCCGTTGCCAGGCAGCAAAAATCGGCCGACGACGATCGAGCCGACCACGCCGACCACACCGGCGACGAGCACGCTCCCGGTGACCACGGCGGCCTTGGCGGCCAGCACCGTTCGCCGGTCGGGGACCGCGGCCAGCGTCGGGTGGATCGTCCTGGTGTCGTACTCACCCGTCATCGCGAGTACGCCGAGGACGACGACCGTGACCTGACCGAGCCAGACCCCGGTGAGGCTGAGCTTGGCGGTGTCCTCGAAGCACTCCGTCGGCGACGGGCACTGTGAGACGTGGACCACCGCGGTCGCCGCGGCGCCGAGCACGATGGTGCCGACGACCGTGCCGAGCAACAGCCAGACCGTGCTCGGCAGGGTGCGTAGCTTGGTCCACTCGGCCTGCAGCGCCCAGGTCATGCATCCCGCCGGCGGAGCAGCCAGAACGCGACGCCGAGGGTGACCGCCGTGTAGGCGAACAATGCACCGAACCCGGCCCACGGGCCGATCATGGCCCAGGGCTCGAGCGCGGTCTCGGACCGGTCGACCGTCTGCTGGATCGCGAACCCACCGGCCGGGGTCAGCCGCATCAGCCACGCCGCCGCGCCCGGCGGGAGCGCGTGCGCGACCAGCAGCGGCAGGATCAGGAGGGCGAGGACGCCGGCGATCGCCCCGGCGCTGCGCCGCAGGATCACGCCGGCTCCGAGGCTGAGGACCGCGATCAGCGCCAGCGCCGCCGCGGTGCCGACGACGGCGCGCAGCACCGGCCCGTCGGACAGGGACGGCATGGGGAAGGCGGGCGGCCCGAACCCGTTCGCCCGGAGCACCGGCTGGGCGAGCAGGAACGCGGCGACGCTGGCGAGCAGCCCGGCGACGAACATGGTGCCGCCGATCACGACGGCCTTCGCGGCCAGCACCGGGCCGCGCCGCGGGCTGGCGGCGAGGGTGGTCCGGATCATCCCGCGCTTGTACTCCGACGTCGCGAAGACGACGCCCAGGGCGACGATCGCCAGCACCGCGACGAGGACGCCGGGAGACAGGCTGATCAAGACGACGTCGTCGTCGGGTGGGTCCGCCGCGACATCGCCCGAACCGGTCACCGTGAACACGCCGCCGGACGCGGTGGAGTCGCCAGCGGTGAGCGGCCGGCCGACGTCCAGGTCGGCCCAGCCGGCCGGCTTCGACGGCTGTGTCGACACCACGCTCACGTTGTCGAAGGTGGCCTTCCCGGTGGTGGGCGTCTCGCCGACGCCGATGCTGCCGAGCTGCCGATGGATCTGCACGTCGTTCGGCGACGCGACGAACAGGCCCACCTCGACCGTCGGCGGCAGCGCGTCGAGCTCGACCACGCCGACCTTGCTCCAGACGCTGCCGTCGGGCGACTCGTACCCGGTGATCTCGGAGCCGGAGCGGGTCAGCCTGAGCCAGCGAGGATCGGTCTCCGCGGTGCCGGCCAGGTCGGTGCTGAAGTTCGCCTGCAGCCGTAGGCCGTTGCCGGGGGTGACCATCATCGCTGCGTACGGCGACCCGCTCTCGGTGCCCTCCTTGACCATCACGCCGGCCTTGGCCCACGCGTTGCTGTCGTCCTGCGTGACCACCCGGGCGGTGACGCTGCCGTCGCCGGGCAACGGCTGGTGGACGAAGTGGAACTCGTCGGACACCGGCTGCCCGTCCGGGCCGACGACGACGCGCTGCTCGTTGGCATCGGCGTTGCTGCTCGATGCCACGAGCAGGGCGACGAGGGTCGTCACCACGACCGTGGCCACCACGGTGAGGACCCACCGTGGCACCGACCGCAGCTTGGTCCACTCCGCCAGCAGCAGCCGGTCGAAGCCGTCGCGGCCGTCCACCTCCCGAGCGTTCGTCATCCCAGCTCCCCGACCGGGGGAGCGGCGAACTCGACCGCGTCTCGGGTGAGGTCCATGTACGCCTCCTCCAGCGAGGCCTGGTGCGGGACGACCTCGAAGTAGGGCAGCCCGGCGGCGTCGAGCAGGCCGCTCACATGCTCGGCCGTCAGGCCCGAGACGGTGACCGCGTCGCGGTCGTTCACGGCCGCTGTGCCGCCGGCGTTGGCGAACAACGCCATCGCGGCGGCGCGTTGCATCGTGCGTACGTCGACCCGGCCCTTCGACGCGGTGGCGAGCAGCTCGGGCACGGACGTGTCGGCGATGAGCCGGCCGCGGCCGATCACCACGAGGTGGTCGGCGCTGTCTTCCAGCTCGCTCATCAGGTGGCTGGACACGAGGATGGCGCGGCCCTCCTCGGCCAGCGAGCGGAGCAAGCCGCGGATCCAGCTGATGCCTTCGGGGTCCAACCCGTTGACCGGCTCGTCGAACATCAGCACCGGCGGGTCGCCGAGCAGGGCGGCCGCGATGCCGAGCCGCTGGCGCATGCCGAGGGAGTACGTGCCGGCCCGCCGGCGCGCCACCGACGACAGCCCGACGAGGTCGATCACCTCGTCCACGCGGCGGCGCGACAGGCCGTTGGAGCGGGCCATCCACAACAGGTGGTCGCGGGCGCGCCGGCTCGGATGCACCGCCGCCGCGTCGAGCAGGGCACCGACGTGGCACAGCGGCGTACGCAGCTGGGGGTACGGCTGACCGCCGACCAGCGCGGTGCCGCCGTCCGCGGCGTCGAGCCCGAGCACGATTCGCATGGTCGTGGACTTGCCGGCGCCGTTCGGTCCGACGAACCCGGTGACGTGCCCGGCGGCGACGTCGAACGACAGGTCGTCGAGCGCGACCGTCGTCCCGTACCGCTTTCGCAGCCCACGGACCTCGATGGTTGCCTCCATACGTGAAAGGCTAGGAAGCAGAGCGGTCGGTGTCGTCACGCCCGGGAGCAGTCTGGTCGCCCCCTGGGGGCGTGACATGCCACTACCATCAGTCCCCCGTGCGGGGGACACCGAACGGCTGGGCAAGGGGACGCCACGGCCACGCACCAGAGGGACAATGTGCCGGTGAGCCAGGCAGACGTGTCAGACGGTCTCGACCACGCGCGGCCAGGTCTTGCTGACCGGATCGCAGCGATCAGGCGGCACCCGCTGCTGGACCGCGCGGTCGCGCTGGGCCGGCGGGTCGCGGGCGCACCGGAGTGGCCGCTGGCCGCGGCCGCGCTGCTCGGCCTGCTGGCCATGGTCGAGGTGTCGCTACGGGTCGGCGACCGCGGGGCGGCCGTGTCCACCGCGATGCTGCTGGGCCTGGGCTGCACCCTGCCGCTCGCGCTGGCTCGTACCCAGGTGGTGCCTGCGGCGACGATCATCGTCGCGTCGACGCTGCTGACCCTCGCCGTGCTCGGCGGTTTCACCGGCGCCGGCCTGGTGGCCCTGCTCGTCGTCCTCTACCTGCTCGGCCGCGGCTGCCCGCCGCTGGTGCCCACCCTGCTGGTGCTGCCGTTCCTCGCATACGCGGTGTTCGGGCCGTTCGACCGGGCCGGCGGTGGC
>JBOHDE010000048.1:0-20759 GCA_050699035.1 Nocardioidaceae bacterium
TGATCCGGGAGATCGCCCAGCGCAGCGCGGGAGACTGGCGGGCCAGCCCCGGCTCGGTCTACCCGACGCTCTCCCAGCTCGAGGACGAGGGTCTGGTCAGCGCCGAGGAGTCCGCCGGCCGGCGGGTGTTCCAGCTGACCGCCAAGGGCCGCCGGGAGGCCGCAGACCGGTCCGAGGAGTTCGCGGCGCTGTGGCAGCCGGTCGAGGGCAGCGACGTCGACGGGATGCGCGAGCTCGGCGGGCTGGTCTTCCAGGTGGGCGCGGCCGCGATGCAGGTCGCGTCCGCCGGCACCGAGGACCAGCGCGAGCACGCCGCCGAGCTGCTCGAGCGGGCCCGCCGTGATCTCTACAAGCTGCTCGCCGACGAGCCGGGTGATGCCGAAGACGATGCGGAGCAGGACCGATGACGGCCGGGATGCGGGCCGGCGACGCCGACCGAGAACGGGCGGCCGAGACCTTGCGGAACGCCCACGCGGAGGGCCGGCTCGACCTGGCGGAGTTCGAGGAGCGGCTCGACGCCGCCTTCGCCGCGAAGTACGTCGAGGAGATGCCGCCGCTGCTGGCGGACCTGCCGAGCCAGCAGCCGGCCGCACGGCGGGTCGAGCGGGCGCCCGAGCGGTGGCGCGGCCCGTCCCCGCTGCTGCGGGTCGTCCTGGTGGTGTGCGTGGTCTTCGCCGTGGTCGGCAGTATCGCGGCGGTCAGCCGTGGCCTCTTCCCGTTCCCGCTGCTCTGGGTCGCGCTGATCGCGTTCTTCGTGCTGCGAGGTCGGCACCACCGCTGGTCGCATGGCCGGCACTACTCGACCCACGACTGGCCGAACCACAACTGGCCGACCCGAGACTGGCCGACCTATGGCCGGCGCTGACCGGCGTGCCTGGCTGAGCGCCTGAGCCGTCGGCGGCGATGCCGGCCAGGGTCGACCGGCAGGTCGGGAGGCGGCGGTGTCTCCCCCGCTGGTGACTCCGTCGGTGGTGTCGCCAGGTCCAGGGCGGCCACCAGATCACGCAGCAGCGGAAGGTCGGCCAGGTCCAGGGCGGCCACCTGCTCGTTGGCACCCCTCAGCTGGATCTGCGCGCCCGGCCGGATCAGCAACGTGGCGGCCGGGTCGAGATCGGCCCAGTCCCAGTTCCGTACCTCCAGCCGCTGGAAGCCGCCCGCGAACAGCACGCCGTGAGTGCGCGAGCCGGGCTCGGACCGGACGACCAGTGCGCAGAGCTCCTCGACCGTGGCGCAGGTGGCCAGCGTGCGGCGCACGGTCGCGAGCACGGCCGAGCCGATCGCGCGCAGATAGCAGGTGTTGACGTCGTGCGGAGACCGGACGGCCAGTCGCTCCCCACCGCGACCGGTGACGACGGTCCGGTCGGGCACGAGGGACGGTGGGCCGACCGTGACCACCATCGTCACTCCACGTACCCCCGCCTCGGTCCACACCTCGACGGCCGCGGTCGGGAAGACACTGTCGGCGAACGCGTGGTCGAGCGCCGCGACGACGGCGGCCGGCTCGTGCCTCGCCTGCGCCTCCCAGCAGCGGTCGGCCTCGTCCTGGGCGCGCTGCCATTCCGCGAGGCGGGCGCTGCGCCGCTGCGACACCTGCTCGTCGGCCAGCCGCCGCGCGGTTGCGACGGCGGCCCGCCGAGCGCGCCGGTCGAACCGGGAGACCGGCGTGACGACAGCCTCGGTCTGGGTCTGCAGGACCTCGAGGGCGTCTACGCCCGGCGGCGCGGGTACGACCGGCCGACGGGCCCGGTCGAAGCTGCCGAGGTGGGCGGTGAACAGGCGCTGCTCGGCGGCCAGCACATCGCGTACCCGGCGCTGCTGCTCCGCGTCCGCAGCGGCCCGCCACTCGTCGTGTGCCGGCGGCACCTCCTCGAGTGCGGGCACCTGAGGCTCCACCAGAACGAAGTCGACGCTCATCTTGTCCCTCCCACGATCGCCGCCAGGTGACCTGACCGTAGGTAGCCGCGACGGCTCGGACCTGCCGAACCTCGGGAGTCCAACCGATCGGACTAGTCAGGCGAATCAGGGTCAGGCCGATCGGCGGGACGGTCGCGTCCGCGCTAGCGTGTCCGCGAGATCTGACCTCAGTACGTCCCGCACTGAAGGAGAAGCCATGCGTTCACCACTTCCTCGGCGTTGGGCGGCCGTGCTGGCCGTCGGCGCCCTCGCCCTGGCCGGATGCGCCGAGTCCGACGGCGGCGGTGGCGGTGGCGGAGAAGGGGGTGGCGGCGAGAGCGGCCCGGTCAAGGTCGGCGCGGTGCTCGACATCACCGGCGCGGGCGCGACCCTCGGCGTACCCGAGCGGCAGACGCTCGAGCTGCTCGCCAAGCAGGTCAACGACGACGGTGGTGTCGGCGGACGCGAGATCGAGCTGATCATCGAGGACGACCAGTCGACCGAGGACGGCGCGGCGAAGGCGGCCACCAAGCTGATCACCGAGGACGAGGTCGACATCCTGCTCGGTGCCAGCCGCACCGGTCCGAGCCTGGCGATGCGCCCGATCGCGGAGAGCAACGAGATCCCGATGATCTCGCTGGCCGCGAACGCCGCGATCGTCGACGGGTCGGAGTGGGTGTACAAGACCGCGCAGAACGACAGCGTGGTGCTGGAGAACATCGTGGACCTGGCGGCCGAGAAGGGCTGGCAGAAGCTGGGCCTGATCCGGGATGCCTCCGCGTTCGGCGAAGGCGTCGGTGAGGCACTCGCCGAGCTCGGCAAGGCCGAGGGCATCGAGGTGGTCGCGACCGAGAAGTTCGCCCCGGACGCCAGCGACTTCACCGCGCAGATGGTGAAGATCCGCAACGCCGATGCCGACGCGAACCTGATCTGGGGCATCCCGCCGGCGGCGGCGCTGGCGCAGAAGGCATACGCACAGCTGAAGCTCGACGCGCCGGTGATCCAGAGCCATGGCATCGGCAACCAGGTCTTCCTCGACACCGCCGGCGCGTCGGCCGACGGTTTGTCCGCGCCGCTCGGCCGGCTGCTCGTCGCTGACCAGCTCCCCGACGACGACCCGCAGAAGCCGGTGATCGAGCAGTTCGTCAAGGACTACGAGGCGGAGTACGGCGAGAGCCCGTCCACGTTCGCCGGGCACGCGTACGACGGCTTCACCATTGCCATGCAGGCGATCGAGGAGGTCGGCACGGACCCGGTCAAGGTGCGCGACCACATCGAGGGCATCGACGAGTTCGTCGGCATCAGCGGCGTCTTCTCGTTCACCCCCGAGGATCACTCCGGTCTGGACAAGACGGCGCTCGCCATCGTGACGGTCGAGAACGGCAGCTGGAAGCTGGTGGACGCCAACCGTGACTGACTTCCTGCAGCTCGCGTTTGCCGGGCTGTCGGTCGGAGCTGTCTACGCACTGATCGCCGTGGGGTTCGTCGCGATCTTCACCGTGAGCGAGGTGATCAACCTCGCCCAGGGCGAGTTCGCGGCACTGTCCGGGCTGATCGCGATCAGTGCAGTGGCGAGCGGGATGCCGTTGGCGGTGGCGCTGGCGCTCGCCCTGGCGTCGGTCGCCGTCGTCGCCGTTCTCATGGAGCGACTCACCATCGCGCCGGTGAGTCGGATGACCACGCTCACCTCGATCATCTTGACGCTCGGCGTCTCCACCGGGCTGAAGGCAGTGATGCTGCTGGTGTGGGGACCGGAGGCGCGCGGCCTTTCTCCCTTCCCTGGTGGGGATTTCGACGTGGCCGGCGTCTCGATCCGCTCGCAGGAGCTGTGGATCCTCGGCATCACGGCGGTGGTCGCGGTGGCGGTGATCTGGTTCTACGAGCAGACCGGCTGGGGCAAGGCACTGCGCGCGTGCGCCGAGCAGCCGACCGCGGCCCGGCTGGTCGGTATCTCGCTGGCGCGGGCGTCGATGCTGTCATTCCTGATCGCCGGGGTCGCGGGCGCGGTCGCCGGCGTCGCGGCCAGCCCGATCTACTTCACGTCGTGGGAGTCGGGGCTCGCGATCGGGCTCAAGGGTTTCGTCGCGGCGACCCTTGGCGGGTTGGTGTCGATCCGCGGCGCCCTGCTCGGCGGGCTGTGCCTCGGGGTGCTGGAGAGCCTGGTCGCGGGGTACGTCGACACCGGCCTGCGGGATGCAGTCGCGTTCGTCGTCCTGATCGTGATCTTGGTCGTACGACCCGGTGGCGTCTTCGGGCGGCACGCGGAGGTACGGGTATGAGGCTGCTGCCGAGTCGGCGGTCGGACGTCGTCGGGTTCGTACTCCTGGTCGTGGTGCTGGCGGTGTTCCCGCTGGTCGCGCCTTCGGCGTGGGTCAACATCGGCGTCTACGCGCTGATCTACTCGATCGCCGCGATCGGGCTCACGCTGCTGATGGGGCTGGCCGGGCAGGTGAGCCTCGGCCAGGCGTCCTTCTTCGCCATCGGCGCGTACACGCAGGCGATCCTGGTGACGAGGTACGCCTGGTCCGGGCTGCTCGCGGCTGTGGTCGCCGTACTGTTGGCGGCGTTGGCGGCGTTCGTGCTCGGGTTGGCCCTGCTGCGGTTGCGGGGGCACTACCTCGCACTGGCGACGCTCGGCCTCGGCATCATCATCACCGTCGTCGCGACCGAGTCGGACTTCACCGGCGGCACGTCCGGGATCTTCGGCGTGCCGAAGCCGGAGTTCAACAACCGCATGTACAACTCCCCCGAGGAGTTCTTCTGGCTGCTGATCCCGGTGGTGGTCGTCGGGCTGCTGGTCGCGCGCAACATCGTCGCGTCACGCACCGGTCGCGCCCTGAGCGCGGTCAACGACTCCGAGGTCGCCGCCGAGACGCTGGGCGTCGACACGTTCCGGCTGCGGCTGCAGGTGTTCACCCTGTCCGCGGCGTACGCCGGGTTGGCGGGTGTCTTCTTCGCGCACTGGCTGGCGGTGGTGAACCCCAACACCGCCAACTTCCCGCTGTCGGTGAAGTTCCTGCTGATGAGTGTGCTGGGCGGGCTCGGCACGGTGTGGGGCGCGGTGGTCGGAGCGTTCCTGGTGGAGTTCCTCGACGAGGGGATGCAGACGCTGATCACCGGGCTGTTCCCCGGCGCCACCGGCGAGGTGCAGCTGCTCGGCTTCGGTGTCGTACTCGTGCTGCTCGTCATCGTGCTCCCCGGCGGGCTGCATCAGGCGTGGTTGTTGCTGACGGCTCGGTTGCGCGCTCGGGCCCCCGACGATGGTCCGGCCGACACGACGGTCTCCGTCGACCCCGATCGGTCTCCCCTGTTCGGTCGGGAAGGACGACCCGGGCCGGGGACCACGTTGTTGGAGGTGCGCGGCCTGACCAAACGGTTCGGCGGAGTGGTCGCCGTCGACGGGGTGGACCTCGACGTACGCACCGGTCAGATCCTGGCGCTGATCGGGCCGAACGGCGCGGGCAAGACGACCTGCTTCAACATGGTCTGCGGAGTGCTCGCGCCGACCGCCGGCACCGTCACCTTGGCCGGGCAGCGCATCGACGGCCGCAAGCCGCACGTCTTCGCCCGGGCGCGGGCCACCCGGACCTTCCAGAACCTGCAGGTGTTCGGGTCCACGACCGTGCTCGGCAACGTCATGGTCGGGCGCCACCTGCGCAGCCGCACCGGCATGCTCGGTGGTGCGCTGCTGCTGCCGGCCCGCCGCGAGGACGCCGCCACCGCGGCCGCGGCGTACGCGACGGTGGAGCTGGTCGGGCTGCGCGAGGAGGCGATGCGGCCGGCTGCCGACCTGCCGTTCGGGCGGCAGCGGCTGCTGGAGGTCGCTCGGGCGCTGGCGACCGAGCCCGACCTGCTCCTGCTCGACGAGCCGATGGCCGGGTTGTCCCGCACCGAGCGCCGGTCGCTGGCCACGTTGCTGCGACGACTGCGCGCCGGCGGGATGGCAATCGTGCTGGTCGAGCACGACATGGAGGCGGTGCTGGCGCTGGCCGACCAGGTAGCGGTGCTCGACGACGGGCGGCTGATCGCCCTGGGCACGCCGGACGAGATCCGCGCCGACCCGGCCGTCGTGGCGGCGTACCTCGGTGTCGAGGAGGACGACGCCGAGGCGGAGGAGGCGGCCCGGCAGATGTCGGGCGAGCCGGGCGGGGGTGCGGGCTGATGCTGACCATCACCGGCCTGCATGCTGGGTACGGCCGGTTGCAGGTGCTCCACGGCGTCGACCTCGAGGTGAGCGCCGGTGAGCTGGTCGCGGTGATCGGGGCGAACGGCGCGGGCAAGACGACGCTGTTGCGCACCGTCTCCGGGCTGCTCCGGGCGACCAGCGGCGAGGTCCGGCTGGACGGCGCCCGGATCTCAGGCCTCGCCGCCGAGAAGGTGGCGGCGACCGGCCTGGCGCACGTGCCGGAGAACCGGCTGGTCTTCCCCACCCTGTCCGTGGACGACAACCTCCGCCTCGGCGCCTGGACCCGCCGTCGTGCCGCCGACGGTCGCTCGGCGGCCGGGCGCGACCGCGTGCTCGAGCTGTTCCCGCGGCTCGCCGGCCGGCTCGGACAGGCGGCGGGGACCCTGTCCGGTGGCGAACAGCAGATGCTGGCCGTCGGCCGTGGCATCATGGCCCGGCCCAAGACGCTGGTGCTGGACGAGCCCAGTGTCGGTCTGGCGCCCAAGGTCGTCACCGAGATCATGCGGGCGCTGGCCCGGCTGCGCGACGAGGAGGGCCTCACCATCGTGCTGGTCGAGCAGAACGCCCGGGCCGCGTTCAAGGTCGCCGACCGCGTCTACCTGATGGACCGCGGCCGGGTCGTCCTCGAAGGCACCCCGGCCGCGCTGCTCGACGACGTACGCGTGCAGCACGCCTACCTGGGCGGCGGCTACAGCGCCCCGCCCACTGAAGCCGGCGGCTGACTCAGGTAGGGCCGCCGACGACACGCAGCGCGGGCTTCGGTCGACGACGGCGAGGCCGGCGCGCTTTCTCGGCGTCGGCGTACGCCTCGTAGGCGAGCGGCGGATAGTCGACGTACCGGTCGTCTGCCGGGAGCAGCACCTCCTTCGTGACGACGTTGTCGTCGACGCAGATCAGGTACAGCTCTTTGGTGTCGCGACGGCACGCGGCGATGATGCCGTCGAGGCGATGGTCGAAGGTGAAGTCCTTGAGCAGCGGGAGCTTGCTGCGCCGGGCCTGCGCTCCCGGTGCGAGGAAGTGGTCGATGAGGTAGGCCATCCACCTCGTCGGCTCGTAGAACTTCTCTTGCCCGTTGAAGGCCAGGCAGCAGCCGTCCCAGCAGGGCACCCACTGGCACCACAGCCCGGGCTGACCGGGATGCGGCTCGTTGTAGCGGTCGCCGTTGTCCTTGGTGCCGCCCTCGAGGTCGTCGTGGACGGCTGCGGGATTGAGGGGTACGGCGTAGCGGCCGCCGGGCCTTCGCCATCGTCGCGACGCGGCGAACGCCGTCAGGTAGGTGCGCTCGGCCTCGTTGAGCGTCGGGTGGATGTCGATGTGTCCGATGAAGTCTGTCGTGTATCCCATGGCCGACCAGCATGCTCCGAGTCAGCCGGACTTCGCTGGCGTCGTCCACAGCTTCGCCGGCCCTGTGGATGACGCCAGCAGGGTTGGTCGTGATCGGAGCACACTCTCCGGATGACTCTTCAGCGCTTCGAGTTCAGGGACCCAGGGTTGCTGCTCTCCGACATCGCCGAGCGGCAACCGCTGGTCGAGGACACCGCGTTGCTGGCGGTCGTCCAGGAGCCGTCGACCGACCAGCGACTGACCCATGTCGAGGTGCTGCCGGTCAGTGCACGGGTCGACGCCTCCGTCGACCTGAGCGAGCTGCTGCGCTCGACCATGGAGCGGCTCCCGGTGCCCGAGTGGAGCCGCACGCGCAGCATCACCCACGCCGTGATGACCGTGCTGGTGCGGTCCGGACCGACGATCTTCGGTGCCAACGAGTCGCGGTGGTTCGTCGGTTGGCGCTACAGCAACCACGTGATGGACGCGATCACTGGTGACGTCCTGCTCGTCACCGAGCACGGCTGGGCCGACTTCATGACCGACTGGGGCGGTCACGAGCCCCGTATGCAGCGCCCCCGCCCGTGACGACTAGCGCATGCCACGCGGCCAGCGGTTCACCGCGCCCGCCCGCTCGCTCAGGCCCGCCCGATCCGGCCGCGCAGCGTGACGGTCGGCGCCACCCCCGGTCGCGACGTGGGTGCGCGATCTGCGTGCCCTGCTGCCCGTCGACTGGCGCGTTCCGTAGGGACAAACCGGACAGTGGGCCTACGCAACGCGCCAGTCGATGAGGCGGGGGCGTCACAACCTGTGGACAACCACCTCGCACCAGCGCCGCAGCGACCATGAGGCACGATGGGCGGCACCATGTCCCTGACCGACCGCATCCCGGAGCACCCCGACCCGGACAACCTGTTCGACGCCTTCACCGGCTGGACCACCGACCAGGGCATCGACCTCTACCCAGCCCAGTCGGACGCCCTGATCGAGATCATGTCCGGCGCGAACGTCATCCTCGGCACACCGACCGGCTCGGGCAAGAGCCTCGTCGCCGCGGGCGCCCATTTTGCCGCGCTGGCCCAGCAGCGGCGCAGCTTCTACACCGCGCCGATCAAGGCCCTGGTGTCGGAGAAGTTCTTCGCCCTGTGCGCAATGTTCGGCGCGGACAACGTCGGCATGGTGACCGGCGACGCCGCGATCAACGCCGACGCGCCGATCATCACGGCGACGGCCGAGGTGCTCGCCAACATCGCCCTACGACAAGGCAAGAATGCCGACATCGGCCTAGTCGTGATGGACGAGTTCCACTTCTACGCCGAGCCGGACCGCGGCTGGGCCTGGCAGGTCCCACTGCTCGAGCTGCCGCACGCGCAGTTCGTGCTGATGTCGGCGACGCTCGGCGACGGCAGCCGGTTCGAGGCCGACCTCACCCGCCGTACGGGTCGGCCGACCGCCGTGGTCACCTCCGCCGAACGACCCGTACCCCTGCACTTCGAGTACTCCGTGCGCCCCATCCACGAGACCCTGGAACGCCTCCTCGCCGAGGACAAGGCACCGGTCTACGTCGTGCACTTCACCCAGGCCGCGGCGATCGAGCGCGCCCAGGCCCTGATGAGCATCAACGTGTGCACCCGCAAAGAGAAGGACGAGATCGCCACCCTGATCGGCGACTTCCGCTTCTCCACCGGCTTCGGCAAGACGCTGTCGCGGCTGGTACGCCACGGCCTCGGCGTCCACCACGCCGGCATGCTGCCGCGCTACCGCCGCCTCGTCGAGACCCTGGCACAGGCCGGTCTGCTCAAGGTGATCTGTGGCACCGACACGCTCGGCGTCGGCATCAACGTCCCGATCCGCACGGTGCTGTTCACCGCACTCAGCAAGTACGACGGGGTGAGCACCCGGCATCTCAAGGCGCGCGAGTTCCACCAGATCGCCGGTCGGGCCGGACGGGCCGGGTACGACACGGTCGGCACCGTGGTCGTGCAGGCACCCGAGCACGTGGTCGAGACCGAGAAGGCGCTGGCCAAGGCCGGTGACGACCCCAAGAAGCGCCGCAAGGTCGCCCGCAAGAAGGCGCCCGAGGGCTTCGTGTCCTGGGGCGAGCCGACCTACCAGCGGCTGGTGTCCGCCGAGCCCGAGCCACTCACCTCCAGCTTCGCCGTCTCCCACGCGATGCTGCTGCACGTCATCGCCCGACCCGGCGACCCGTTCACCTCGATGCGCGCCCTGCTGACCGACAACCACGAGGAGCCGTTGGCCCGGCGCCGCCATATCCGCCAGGCGATCGCCGTCTACCGCGCCCTGCTCGCCGGCGACGTCGTCGAGCGCCTCGACTCCCCCGACGCCGACGGGCGCACTGTGCGCCTCACCGTCGACCTGCAGGACGACTTCGCACTCAACCAGCCGCTGTCCCCGTTCGCCGTCGCCGCCCTCGACCTGCTCGACCGCGACAGCACGACGTACGCCCTCGACGTCCTCTCGGTGATCGAGTCGACCCTCGAGGACCCGCGCCCGGTCATCTCCGCGCAACGGTTCAAGGCCCGCGGCGAGGCGGTGGCGGCGATGAAGGCCGAGGGCATCGAGTACGAGGAACGGATGGAGCTGCTGGAGGATGTGACACATCCCCGGCCGCTCGCCGAGCTGCTCGAGCACGCGTTCGCGGCCTACCGCCACGGCCATCCCTGGGTCGCCGACCACGAGCTGCGGCCCAAGGCGGTTGCCCGCGACATGTACGAGCGTGCAATGACGTTCCACGAGTACATCGGCGCGTACTCCCTGGCCCGGTCCGAGGGCCTCGTCCTTCGGTACCTTTCCGATGCCTACAAGGCGATGCGGCAGACCGTACCCGAGGCCGCCCGGACCGACGACGTCGACGACCTCACCGCGTGGCTCGGCGAGCTGGTCCGCCAGGTCGACTCGAGCCTGCTCGACGAGTGGGAGCGACTCGCCGCGCCCGGTGCCGCGGCCGAGCCGGTCCGGCCGGGGTCGATCGACGACCAGCCGCCACCCGTCACGGCCAACGCCCGCGCGTTCCGCGTGCTCGTCCGCAACGCCTTGTTCCGCCGGGTCGAGCTGGCCGCGCTACGTCGGTACGACGACCTCGGCGAGCTCGACGCCGACGCCGGCTGGGACGCCGAGCGGTGGTCGGTGGCGATGCACGGCTACTACGCCGAGTACGCCGCCCTCGGCACCGGAGCCGACGCCCGCGGGCCGCAGCTGCTGGTGATCGACGAGGCGCCGGCGCGGTGGACCGTACGCCAGATCTTCGACGACCCGGACGGCGACCACGACTGGGGAATCAGCGCCGAGATCGACCTGCCGGCGTCGGACCAGGCCGGCGAGGCCGTCGTCCGTCTCATCGACGTCGGGATGCGCTGAGTCAAGGGGTTGGTCGGACCCCGTGAGGCATGACACCCTGACATGGATGTGAGCACCGACGAGGTGCTGCGAGAGCTCTGCGCGACACCACGCTGACTCCGTCCCGACTCCCTGAACCCGCGCGTCGTCGCCACGGTTGGCGACGGTGAGTTTGGGCCTCAGACCCAGTCTCTGCGCACGGCCTCCATACCCACCTGGAAACGCGTGTCGGCTCCCACCTCGTCCATGGCCACCTGGCCTGCGGCCCGCTCGACGGCCAGCTCTACTGCGCCGGAGGGATCGCCCGGACCTCGACCCAGACCAGCGACAGCACCTACGCCTACGACCCAGCGACCAACACGTGGACCCAGAAGGCGGACCTGCCCGTCGACCTTTGGGGGATGGGCTACACCAGCTCGTACGACCAGCTGCTGGTCTCAGGCGGGGTCGCGGACCGGGCCATCACGAACCAGGGCTGGATCTACGACCCGCACACAGACTCATGGGCCGGCCTGCCCGCCTCCAGCCACGTGCTGTTCCGCGGCGGCAGCACGTGCGGCCTCCACCGGATCGGTGGATCGGTGAGGAGTGGCTTCGTCCCCGCAAATTCGACCGAGCTGCTCCCGACGTACGGCGCCTGCGGGTCGGAGGACGTGCCGTGGCTGTCGCTGGACCGGCGCAGCCTGACCCTGGCGCCAGGCAAGTCGGTCAAGGTCACGATGCGGCTGGATGCCGAGAGCATCGAGCCGGGCACACACGAGGCCGCAGTCTGGGTCAAGGAAGACACGCCCTACCTGATCGCGCCGATCGCCGTGACGATGCGGGCAACCAGCACGCGGGAGGCCTGCTGTCGGTGAACCAACCGCTGGCCGCCGTTGGCCGAGGTGTGGCACTGGACCGGACCAAGCCGGCCGACATTCGTGCAACCTCGGCGGGAGGGCCCCGCGCCAGATGCACGCCTCGGCCCGGTCGAGCACCTCGTCGACCAGCCGGACCAGCCGGAGTCAAAAGCGCTGGAGGGCTCGTACCACTCGCGGTCCCAAATGGGTGTGGGGTACGAGGTGGACGACGTTGTCAGCGGTCATCCGGGTGCGCTGCGTCGACAAGCTGGACCGACTACTCGCCCTCGTACTTGAACGAGACGGCGAGCTTGACGCGGAACAAGATCTCGTCGCCGGCGAGGTCGAGGTCTTGCTCGACGACCTCGGCGACCCGGAGGTCACGCAGCGTCGAGCCGGCGGTCTTGACGGCGTTGACCGCCGCGTCCTGCCAGCCAGTGCTGCTCGTGCCGATGATCTCGACGACCTTGTACACACTCATGCGTGCCTCCTCGGCGGTGACGTGACCTGATCCTTGCAGCGATTCGGCCACGCGACCAGACCCAGCCCGACGTACCTGGCTGTGGACAACGAGGGGTGAACCCCGGCCAACGCGCTGAACACAGCTGCCCCAACGCTTGGTCGCGGCCTGCCACAGTTGTCAGGCAGTTCGTGCGCCAGAGCGCACGGAACGTCTGACAAGGGTCAGCTCAGAGCCGACGCTTGGCGAGCGCCGCCATCAGCGCCGGACGGTTGCCGTAGGTCGTTCGGATCCCGGCCACGTACTCCTCGAAGTCAGCCGTGTCGCCGGCCTTCCGGTAGAGGTCGCGCATGGTCGCCAGGTCGCCGGCGATCCCGGGATAGAGCTTGGAGTTCGGGTGCTTCAGCCGGTCCTCGATGCCGGGGCGGTACAGGTCGGCGGCGGCCCGTGGGCGTTTCGTGCGGCTGGCCTTCGCCAGCTCCTGCCACCGGTACCCGGCGCCGAACTGCTCGGCCGCCGCCCAGGCCGTGTCGAGGTCCTTCTCGGCCAGCGCGATCTCCACCAGCACAGCACCGGTCCCGAACCTTCCCGCCGCCTGCTCCTCCAGCGTGGACAGTGCCCACGCGCGCTCGGACTCCGCCCGGCCGAGCGGTTCGGCAAACCGGAGCAGCAACGCCAACGAGGGCAGGCCCGGATGGTCGGCGACGGTCTTGCGGAGCACCGCGAACGCGTCATCGACCCGCCCAGCCGCCAGATAGGTCTCCGCCACGTCGGCTGGGTCGAGCCAGTAGCCGCCGCCCTGGGTGCCGAGCCGGTTCAGCGCGACCGCCTGGTCCATCCAGGCGACCACCTCGTTGTCGCGCCGGGCCGCGCGTAGCCGCGTGATCACCGCGCCATACTTCTGGTGCTTGCCCGCCGTCAGGATCTCGATCGCCCGATCGACGTCGCGGTCGTGGTCGGCCAGCTCCAGCAGCATCGTGTCGACCCTGGATCGGGCGTACTCGTCGCCGCTCGCGTGCTTGTGGTCCAATGCCGCGACCGCCTTGCGGTACGCCGCCAGCCCTCGGTCCCCGAGCGCGGAGGCGTACCCGGACAGCGGCAGCTCCGGCCAGCCCTGCGACTCGGCGCGGAACCTCACCAGCCAGCGCGCCAGCTTGACCGGGTCGGGCCGTCCGTTCCGGCACGCGCGGGCGTGCAGGTCGGCAGCCTGCTGGCACGCCTCACCGAGCATCCCCCCGGAGTCGTCGGCGTTCTCGGTGAGCTTGCGCAGCCTGGTCACCGCGCGCCGGAGGGCCGGCTCCACTGCCGCGGCCGCACCGCCGTCGAGATGCTCGGCCAGCTCGTCGAGCAGATCGCCCGCCTCTCGGGCGACGTCGAACGAGCGCCGGTAGTCGACGAATCCCCAGCTGCTCAACACGTCGTTGACCTTCTCGACCAGGCTGGTGCCGATCAGGTCCGGGTCACCGGTCGCGACCGCCGCCCGGGTGTCCAGCAGCTGGTCGACCGCAGGGTCGCGGGCAGCGAGCTCACGCACCAGCTCGCGCAGCGCGGACGCGTCGAGCCCGTGTAGGTATGTGTCGACATGGTCGACCGCACGCAGCCCCGGTGCCTGGCGCGGTCCGTTGCTCTCCATGACCGCGAGGCCGAGCGCGACGAGGTGCTTGCAGAACGCCCCCTTGTCGAAGTGCGGGCAGGTGCAGTGGGAGGTCAGGTCGCGTCTCGACCAGTCCAGCTCGACCGCGTAGACGCGCCTGGCCTGGATGGTGGCGTACGCGTGGCTGCCCTCGACACGCAGGCCGTGCACGTACTGCACGTACCCCTGACCGCGCTCGAAGACGACGTCGCCCGCGTAGTCGAGCAACCATGACTCGGTCAGTGGCTTGGGGTCAGGTCGTGGACTCACCCCGATAGTGTGCCGAGGTCGACTCCGTCCGCCAACGCCCCGCGCCGCCTGTGGACGACCGGCGATGCATCCGACGCGATCGGGGCATGCTTGGTACCCATGACGCGAAGGAGGCACCATGGGCGTTGTGACGACGCTGCCGCGCGGTCGACCACTGAGCCGCGCCGACCTCGAGGGTATGCCCGACGACGGCCATCGCTACGAGCTCGTTGACGGGTCCCTCATCGTGACTCCCGCGCCATCCCTGCGTCACCAGATCGTCGTCGGTGAGCTCTTCGTGTTGCTGCGGCAGCACTGCCCAGTGGGGCTTGCCGTCATTCTCGCCCCGTTCGACGTCGTCCTGGACGACGACACGGTCCTCCAGCCCGACCTGATCGTGGCGCGACGCCGCGACCTCACGGCTGGCGCCCTGCCGACGGCCCCGGTCCTCGCCGTCGAGGTCCTCTCGCCGAGCACGCGCCAGCTCGACCTGAGTCTGAAGCGGGCGCGCTTCGAGGCGGCCGGCTGCCCGTCGTACTGGGCGGTCGACCCCGACGCGCCCTCGCTCACGGTGTGGGAGGACCGTGGCGAGGGGTACGTCGACGTCGCCCACGCCGCCGGCACCGACCGATGCTCCGTCGACCGGCCGTACCCGGTCGTCGTCAGACCGGTCGACCTGCTCGGTCGCTGACCAGCACTCACTCGTAGACGCAGACCACCTCTTGGCCGCGCACCGGGTTCTCGACGTCCGGGCAGACCAGCTTCAGCGGCGGCTCGGTCGGAGTCGGCGTCGGACTGGGGGTGGGCGTCGGCGTCGGGGTCGGCCCCGAGCCACCGTCGGAGCCGACTATCCCGTTGAACCACTCCTCGATGTTCTTGTATCCGTCACCGTCCTTGTCGCCGCCCGCGTCGGCGGCGCTCGGGCTGGTGCCGTGCTTGTTCTCGAACGCGTTCGGCATGCCATCGTCGTCGCTGTCGGCAGGCGCCGACGCCGCCGGCAGGTTCGGGTAGCCGCCGACCTGCGACGGGTTGTCGATGATCTTGCCGGTGCGGTCACGGACGTCCTTGACCAGCCGCGCGTCGACCGCGTCGCGATGGGGGTACGACGCTCCCGCGTCGGCCAGCACGTCGGCGTACGCCTGCGTCGCGCTGCTCGTGGTCACGGCGGGGGCGGCGAAAGCCGTCGACACCCGTGACGACGTCGCGCTCGAGTCGACCCGCGCGCCCTGGCTGCCGGCGGAGGTCCAGCGCATGTTCCCCTCGCCGTACCAGCGCCATGTCGACCCGGTGCTGCCCTTGTAGACGGCGAACTCGGCCCGCCCGGTGTCGGAGTCCGGGCCTGGCTTGTAGTAGTTGCCGACCCAGTTGACCTGCGGTTGTCCCTTGCTGCTCGAGATCAGCGTGGCACCGTCGCCCGAGCCGTCGCCGTAGTTGTAGACGACGTTGTTGCGGATGTCGGCGACCGACAACCCGCTGACCTGGGGGTTGCGGTCCATGTTGCTGACGAACAGGTTGTGATGGAGGCTCACGTCGTGCGCCCCGCTACCACCGAGGAGCGCACCCTTGGAGTGCTCACCGTCGGGGTGGGTCGAGTCGGACAGCGCCTCGGAGATGATCGAGTTCGAGATCGTGATGGCGTTGGAGTCGTCGTAGGTGTTGAGGTTCTCGTCCACACCCCACGAGATCGAGGAGTGGTCGACGACGACGTCGTGCGCGCCGGCCTTGTAGATGGTCAGGCCGTCGTGGCTGTCATCCGCGCACGGCGTCGGACCCGGCCGGAAGCGCAGGTAGCGGATCACCACGTGGCTGGTCGAGATCAGCATCGTGCCCCGGTCGCTGCACGGGCTCGCCGCCGGGTCGACCCGCAGCGTGATCCCGCCGCCGGGCGCGGTCTGCCCGGCCACGGTCAGGTTGGGGTTCGTCACGTCGATGCGCGACTTGAGCCTGATGGTGCCCGAGACCTTGAAGATCACCGTGCGTGGCCCCGACGACGTCACCGCCGCGCGGAACGAGCCGGCCCCCGAGTCGTTGAGGTTGGTCACCGCGATCACCTTGCCACCCCGCCCTCCCACGGTGTCGGTCCCGAACCCCTGAGCCCCCGGGAACGCCTTCACGGTGGTCGCCGCCCGAGCGACCGACGTGCCGTTCGAGTCCGCGACGAGCACCGCGGCAAGCAGCATCAGCGGCAGGCAGGCGGTGACGACGATCTGGCGAAGTCGAGGTCGATGAATGGGTGACGCACGATGGGCAGGCATCTGATCTGCTTTCTCGGATCGGGTGAGCGCCTGCGCCCGAGACAGGCCTGGCCGCCGCGGCGGACCCGAGAAATGCCACAGTTGCAGGCGCGCCTACCCATGCCGATAAGGGACGAATCACGACGTTTGGTAAAGAGTCCGCGCGACGACGCAGGGTGACGTCAGCCCCTACCGCAGAACGACCACGGTTCGTCGGCATGGTTGATCATGGTCCGCACCTTCTCGGCCATGTCACCGCCCAGGTCGTACTCGACGACGGTGCGGTCGACGTCGGCCGCGTCGACCTGCACGACCTGGGAGTACGGCGCGTCGTACGCGGTGCTGTGACCCTCCTCGAGGAACGCCGTACGCGCGGATGCGTCGGCTGCCGCGGACTCGTCGTCGGGGAGGGCGGTCACCATCGACACGTCGACGCTGGCGTCGTCGGCTGCCGCGATCGCGATCAGGGAGCCGTCGACCTGCGGCAGCGGGGCCACCGCGGCCAGGAACGTCCTGGGCGCCCGGACCCCGGCCAGTTCGTCGGTGCTGACGCAGGCGCTGGCGCCCACCCGGAGCGAGGCGTACTCGGTGCGTTGCACGTCGACCCGCTCGACCAGGCGCCGGACGGTCTCCTCGTACCCCAGCACCGTGCCGCCGCGCGCCACCTCGGCGGCGACCCCCTGCGGGGCGCGCCCGGTCACGACCAGGCTCTTGCCCGGGACGACACCGACCTTGCCAAGCACTCCGGCCGGCTCCGCATCGTCGCCGGTGAGCGTGAAGTACAGGGCGGAGTCGTCCTCGGTCCGGTCGTACCGGCGGTGCTGGAAGCTCTCGACGACCGTGTCCATGTCGAGGTCGTCGCGGAGCTGGATGATGGTCGCCGACCAGTCCGGGAGGTCGACCTCCCACACCACGTCGGCGGCGTTCCAGCCCCATCCCCTCATCTGCTGACGCGCGCCGGTGAGCACCGACCGGGCGTGCGGCGCGTCGGCGGCCCGGGCGAAGTACTCCTGCTGGTCGGCGACGGGTGACTCCGAGGTCACGTCGCCGAACCCGGCTCGCTGCTTGACCCCGCCGACGTCGCGGACGATGACCCGCTCGGCCGACGCCGGCACCACTGTCAGCGCGTCGACGATGTTCGCCGACTGCCTGACCGGCTGCTGGTCGTCAGGTGGCGGTTCCGAGCCGCACCCGGTGAGTGCGACGGCCGTGCACACTGTGGCTACGAACGCGGCGGCCACGGCCAGTGGTCGTACTCCCATCCGCCCCCGGTCCCCTCCTGACGTCTCTCCCGTGCCGACGTCACCGAGCCTACGCCTCACCCGTGGGACCTCAGCCGGGCGGAAGCTCGTCTCGGTCCGGCCGCCTTCCCGGCGTGAGACGCCTGGCCTTGGCCGGCACTGACCGCGCAGCTCGCTTGGCCCGCGCCGCAACGGCCTGCTCACGGATCTGCTGCGGCGTCAGCCGCTTGCCGAGGTCCGCATCGGCGACCAAGCCCTCCAGGCTCTGTGCCGCCTGGGGGTACGAGGTCAGCGGCCGGTCGCCGGCGAACACCACCCAGATCTTGGTGCCCTGGTAGACAGTTTTCAGGACGGTGCCGTCGACGACCGTCTCGGCGTGCTGGATCGCGGCCCGGCGGGCGGCGTAGTTGTCCTTGGCGGTCTGCGCGGCGTCCTGCAGGTGGGCGCCGCCGACCTTCCACGCCGCCGCAGCGTGCGGACCGTACTTGACTCCGAGCTTCGCCGCCTTCTTCGCCGTCGGCCCGACCCAGCCCATCGCTGCTCCTCTCGACGCTCGCCCCCACGATGGCACACCCCTGGCCAGGAGGCTCGGCCGTACCCGACGCCCCAGCGACGACGACTGTCGGCGCCTCAGGAGAGGATCGCCGAGGCGGAGCCAACGGGGCCCCGCGCGATCGAGGGGTACGCGAGATGGCCGAGCTGATCTTGTTCCACCACGTGCACGGGCGGACGTCCGGGGTGCGCGACTTCGCCGAGACGCTCCGACGGGCCGGTCACACCGTCCACGTCCCCGACCTGTACGAAGGACGGGTCTTCGACGACTTCGAGGAGGGCCTGGCGCACGCGAAGGACGTCGGGTTCGACGTGCTCGGCGAACGTGGACGGCTCGCCGCTGAGGGTCTGCCCGACGAGCTCGTGTACGCCGGGTTCTCGCTCGGCGTCTTGTCGGCGCAGCTGCTGGCCCAGACCCGGCCCGGGGCGAAGGGCGCCCTGCTGTTCCACGGCTGCTTCCCGACCGACGAGTTCGGCGGCCCGTGGCCCGAAGGAGTGCCGGTGCAGATCCACGGCATGGACGGCGACGAGTTCTTCGTCGAGGAAGGGGGCGACCTCGACGCAGCCCGTGCGCTCGTCGCGGCGACCACGGACGCCGAGCTGTTCCTCTACCCCGGGAAGCAGCACCTGTTCGCCGACGGCAGCCTGCCGTCCTACGACGAGCCGGCTGCCACCCTGCTCACCCAACGCGTGCTGGGCTTCCTCGACGACCTTGAGTAGGCGCGCGCTAGATCAGGCTGCGCATGACCATGTCGAACAGGTCGTTGGCGCGGCTGGTCAACCCCTGCGCACCCTGGTCGATGGCATAACGCCGGTCGTCGTCGCGGTTCGAGATCGAGTAGATGAAGTACGGCGTCGAGGTGTCGCCTCCGGACCGGACCGACTCGAGCAGCACGTACCCCTCCCGTGGTCCCTCCCGTCGGGCCATGTCGGAGATGATCGCGCCGTACTCCTCGTGCGCGAGGCGGTCCAGGGCGTTGGCGGTGTTGAGCGAGATGTCGACCCGGATGCCGAGCCGTTCGAACGCCTCACGCTCGAGCGTGTTGTTCTGCGGCCGGTCGTCGACCCAGAGGATGCGCCGCCGCGTGCGCGGGTTGAGGTCGAGCCGGCGCTTCGCCGCGAACACGGCAGCCGCCGTCTCCTCCACCTGCAGCCCGGCGTCCTCGGTTCCGCTCCCCGCCCGGTCGACCTGGGCGTTGAGCAGCGGCTCCATCACGGCCAGGAAGACGGCCTCGTCCTTGAAGTCGCCCGGCCCGTACAGCAGGTTCGCGCGGTGCGTGACCAGCCACACGAACACCCCGAAGATCAGCACCGGGAAGAGCACAATGAAACCGACGAGCAGGCTGCGGTCCAGGTCGCGAAGACCCGACGACGTCACCAGGACCAGACAGGCCAAACCGTAGACGAGTAGGACGAAAAGGGCGATGACCCCCAGCGGGCTCTTCGCGAGTCGTCCGCTCGCACCGTAGATGCCTTCTTGGTCGGTCATCGTTCCCTTCGACGTCACGAAGGCCCCAGCCTAGCGACCGACGGCATCGCCCGGTTCGCGACACTCAGCTGTCGCTCGGAGCAGGGCGGTGCTGTCCCCGCGGCCGGCTCACCTAGGGAGAGACCTCGAGCCGCCGCTCGATCCACTGGGCGACGCCGTTCGCATAGGCGCCGTAGTCGTCGACGGCATCGCCGACCGATGCGGCGACGACCGCCAGGTCCACGTCGACGTACTCGTGGGTGAGGACGTTGCGCAGACCGACGGAGCGCTGCAGCCGCTCGGCGAGCTCGGCGTCGATCAGACCAGCCGACTCAGCGAGGTTGAACGACGACCTGTAGTCCTTGGGCGACTTGCCCAGGTGGGTCGCGGCCACGTGGCTGTTCACCGAAACCGCGAGCTCGACGATCTGCGACAGGATCCGCTCGACGGCGTGCCGCAACATCCGATCCTGCTCCAGGCGCACGGCGTCCGGCTCACCCACGGATGCGAGGTCGTCGAGGAGCTCCTGGATCATGCGGAGCCGGGACTGCACGACCGCGGGGTCGAGCTCGCGAGGACTCACCGAGACATCAGCTCCAGCTCGACTCGCCGCATCTCGTCGGTGTCGAGCCGCTCCATGATGGCCGCGATCTGCTCGGTGGCGAAGATCCCTGACCGCGACTGATAGACCAGCCGACCCTGCACCATCGCTCGCTCCCTCGCTACCGGTCCCGCATCGTTGAGGACCATCAGGTCAACGGCCTCGATGCCGATCATGCGATACAGGTCGTCAAGAAGTGTCAGCAGGTCATGCTGAGCTCCGGGCCCGAAGCGCACGGCCAGGTCGAGATCCGCCGGCGCAGTCCCGTCTTGCACCACGCTGCCGAACACGACGACCAGGTCGATGCCATGCCGGCGACACAACGTGGCCAGCTCGCCGGACTCCGCATGCCCGAAGAGTCGCTTGAGTGCCTTCCGAATGTCTCGGTCCACGACGTCAGCGTATCGATCGGACTCGTATCACCCCGCCTGGCGCAGCCGAGCAAGCGCCTTGCGCTGACCTCGCGAGAGGTCGTCCGGCGCCGCACAGGTCAGGCACTCGGGGCAGACGAGCGCCCAGTACCGGTACTCCTTGCCCGCCGACGTGTACGGACGCCTACACACGTGCAGGGCGCTACCACATGTCTCGCAGGTCAGGCTCGGCGCCTGACCCGCATGTGACCAGCCGGGCTCTCGGAACCGTGCAGGGCCACCTTCAGGCACGGCACCGAGTACGGCGAACATGACACCGGCGACCGTGGTGTCGGCTGGGTGGACCGCGGCC
>JBOHDE010000049.1:0-14740 GCA_050699035.1 Nocardioidaceae bacterium
GGGCTGGTCGCCTTCACCGAGATGGCGCCGTACGTCGTGGCGAAGGCCCTCGGCGGACCGGTCATCGACCGGCTCGGCGCCCGGCGGGTGATCCTGATCGCGGACATCGCCAGCGTCGTCGTCGTCGGGCTCGTACCCCTGCTCCACGCGCTCGACCTGTTGCACCTCGCGGCGCTGCTCGCGATCGTCGCGGTGGCCGGGGTGCTGCGCGGCCCGGGCGACTCCGCCACACATGCGCTGGTGCCCGACATCGCCGAGGGCGCCGGCGTCTCGCTGGAGCGGGTCACCGGACTCGCCGGGGTGGTCGAGCGGCTGGCCAGCACGGCCGGTGCCGCCCTCGCCGCCGCCCTGGTGGCCGTCGTCGGCCCCGCCACCGCCCTGGTCATCGACGCCGCCAGCTTCGGGTTCTCCGCGGCGCTGATCGCGCTGACGGCACCGCGGCGGGTGCACCACGTCGAGGACGAGGACGAGCTGGGCTATGTCGCCCGGCTGCACAGCGGCTGGCAGTTCCTGCGCGGCGACGCCGTCCTCGTCGCGATGGTCGTGATGCTCGCCGTCACCAACCTGCTCGATCAGGCGTACGTCGTGGTGCTCGTGCCGGTGTGGGCGTACGAGAGCGGGCACGGCGTCGCCGTCGTCGGCACCCTCTTCGCCTGCTTCTCGGGGGCCGCGGTCGTCGGCAGCGTGCTCGCCACGACGATCGCCGATCGGCTGCCGCGCTTCGCGACCTACCTCGTCGCGTTCTTCGTCGCCGGGGCTCCCCGCTACGTCGCGCTCGCCCTCGACGCGCCGATCCCGGTCGTGCTGGCGGTCGGGATAGCGGGCGGGTTCGCGGCCGGGTTCATCAACCCGATCCTGGGCGCAGTGATCTTCGAGCGGATTCCGAAGCACCTGATGGGCCGGGTCTCGTCGCTCACGACGTCGCTCGCCTGGGCCGGCATCCCGCTCGGCAGCCTGGCCGGCGGCGCCCTCGTCGCCGGGGTCGGGATCTCGCCCGCACTGCTGCTGATGGGCGTCGCCTACCTGGTCGCGACCATGCTGCCCGCCGTACGGCCGCAGTGGCGGCAGCTTGACCGGCAGCTCGACCGTGAGGGAGTCGGGGCCGCTGCGGCGAGCCAGCCGGTGTCGGACCGCACCGGCGGCTAGCGTCTCCCGGCGTGTCTCCCATCGACCGCTACGGTCCCGACGTACTCGCCTCCGACTGGCGCGTGCCCAAGCGTGGCCGGTCGACCGACCTGACCCTCGAGGTCGACCTGGTGGTCGAGGAGGTGATGACCGGGTTCTGTGGCGCCGTGCTGCGTTGGGACCGCGACCTCGGCACCGTGGATCTCGAGGACCGCAAGGGAAAACGCCGCACTTTCCCACTCGGGCCCGGCTTCCTGCACGAGGGACGGCCGGTGGTCCTGCGGGCCCCGAAGGCCAAGCGGCCGCCACGGCAGACCCGTACCGCGTCGGGCTCGGTGGCCGTGCCAGGCGCCAAGGCACGAGTCGCCCGAGCCAGCCGCATCTTCGTCGAGGGCCGGCACGACGCCGAGCTGGTCGAGCGGGTCTGGGGCGACGACCTGCGCCTCGAGGGCGTGGTGGTCGAGTACCTCGAGGGCGTCGACGACCTGCCGTCGGTGGTGGCCGAGCTGCAACCCGACCAGCGCCGGCGGATCGGCGTGCTCGTCGACCACCTCGTGCCCGGCTCCAAGGAGACAAAGATCGCCGAGGCGGTACGCCGCGGACCGCACGGCCAGCACGTCCTGGTCGTCGGACACCCGTACGTCGACGTCTGGCAGGCCGTCAAACCCGACCGGCTCGGCCTCACCGAGTGGCCGACGATCCCGCGGTCGGTGCCGTGGAAGAACGGCATCTGCCGGGCCCTCGGCTGGCCGCACCGCGAGCAGGCCGACATCGCCCGTGCCTGGCAGCGGATCCTCTCGCGAGTCGCGACGTACGCTGATCTTGAACCCGCCTTGCTCGGGAAGGTCGAGGAGCTGATCGACTTCGTCACGGCGGCGGAGGGGTGAGGATGCGATGACGACGACACCACCCGATGACGGGCAGTCCGACAACTCCGGCCTGCCGCCCCCGCCGGGCTCCGGGCCGCCGCCACCCGGCTTCCCGCCGTACGGCTTCGGGCCACGACCCTTCACCCAGTCGGAGACCCAGTCGTGGGTGCTGGCCGCCCACCTCGGCCCGCTGCTGATCGGGTTCTTGGCACCGCTGATCGTGATGCTCGTCGTGGACAAGCGTTCGGCGTTTGCCAGGCAACAAGCGGTCGAGGCGCTGAACTTCCAGCTCTCGTTCCTGCTCTATGCCATCGTCGCGGCGTTCTCGTTGTTGCTGCTGATCGGCCTGCTCCTGCTGCCGGTGGTCGGCCTGCTGTGGCTGGTCTTCATGGTCGTTGCGGCGGTGCGGAGCAGCACCGGCGAGCCGTACCGGTACCCGCTCACCATCCGGATGGTCACCTGACCGGCTACGGCAGCAGCGCCCGCACGACCGCGTCGGCGAGCAGCCGCCCGCGCAGGGTGAGGACGACCCGCCCCTGCTCCAGCGCATCGGCGGTGGCCAGCCCGTCGGCCACCGCACCGACCGCCGCCCGACGTCCGGCGGGGTCCAGCACCGCCACGTCGAGGCCGTCGGCCAGCCGGGCCTCCAACAGCACCCGCTCGACACGGCGAGTCTCGACGTCCAGCACCTCGCGGGCATGTGCGGGGCTCACCCCGTCGGCGAGCCGGTCCGCGTAGGCCGCCGGATGGCGCACGTTCCACCAGCGGACGCCGCCGACGTGCGAGTGGGCGCCCGGCCCGACGCCCCACCAGTCGCCGCCGGTCCAGTAGGTCTCGTTGTGCCGGCAGCGAGCGGCGTCCTCGACGGCCCAGTTGGACAGCTCGTACCACGTCATCCCGGCCTGCCCGAGCAGCTCGTCGGCCAGTGCGTACTTGTCCGCCAGGTCGTCGTCGTCGGGCGCCGGAACCTCCCCGCGGCGGACCCGGCGGGCGAGCGCGGTGCCGTCCTCCACGATCAGCGCGTACGCGGACACGTGGTCGGGCTCCATCGCGAGCGCGGACTCCAGACTCCGCCGCCAGTCGCCGAGCGACTCCCCCGGGGTGCCGTAGATCAGGTCGAGGCTGACCTGCTCGAAGCCCGCCTCCCGGGCCCACCGCACCGCCTGCGGCACGCGTTCGGGATCGTGGGTGCGGTCGAGGGTGGTGAGTACGTGAGGCACGGCCGACTGCATCCCGTACGAGACCCGGGTGAACCCGGCCGCGCGCAGCCGGGACAGGCCGGCGGGGCCGACCGAGTCGGGGTTGGCCTCGGTCGTGACCTCGGCGTCGGCGGCCAGGCCGAGCTCGTCACGTACGGCCCCGAGCACGTCGGCCAGCCGGTCGGCCGGTAGCAGGGTCGGCGTACCGCCGCCGAAGAACACCGTGTCGACCGGCCGGTGCGGCGCCGCTGCCAGCACGTTGGCCGCCAGCCGGACCTCGGCGGCCGCCGCCTGGTGGTACGTCGCCTGCGACGCCCCGGCGACCAGGCCGGGACCGAGCTCGCTCGCCGTGTAGGTGTTGAAGTCGCAGTAGCCGCACCGCACGGCGCAGAACGGCACATGGACGTAGACGCCGAACGCCTGCTGGCCGTGCGCCGCCAATGCCGCCTCCGGCAGCCCACCGTCGGCGGGCGCCGGTTGACCATCAGGGAGCGCGGTGGGCACCCGACCATTCTCTCAGCCCATCCGGCGCACACGAGCCGCGAGTTGTCAGACAGTTCGTGCGCCCCGCCGCACGTTCCGCCTGACAAGTGTCAGGAGTACAGGACGTCCAGCCGGTCGCGGTAGTTGTCCTCGACCACCTTGCGCTTGACCTTCATCGACGGCGTCATCTCGCCGGACTCCACCGACAGGTCGTGCTCGAGCAGGATGAACTTCTTGATCGTCTCCCAGCGGTTGAGCCGGGAGTTGAGCTCCTTGACGTAGCCCTCGACCATCGCGTTGACCTCGGGCGTGGCGACGATCTCGGCGTAGCTGCGCCCGGCCTGGCCGTGGTGCTCGGCCCACTGCGCCATCGCGTCCGGGTCGAGGGTGATGATCGCGGTGCAGAAGTTGCGGTCGGCACCGTGCACGACGATCTGGCTGGCGTACGGGCAGACCGCCTTGAACTGGCCCTCGATGGTCGACGGCGCGACGTACTTGCCGCCCGACGTCTTGAACAGGTCCTTCTTGCGGTCGGTGATGCGGACGAAGCCGTCGGCGTCGATCTCGCCGATATCACCGGTGTGGAACCAGCCGTCGTCGGTCAGCGTCTCCGCCGTCTGCGTGTCGAGGCCGTTGTAGCCCTCCATCACCCCGGGGCCTTTGATCATGATCTCGCCATCCACGGCGATCTTGAACTCGGTGCCGGAGAACGGGATGCCGACCGTGCCGAACTTGAAGTTGTCCGGCCGGTTGACCGCCGAGCCGGCTGACGTCTCGGTCAGCCCGTACCCCTCGAGGATGAGGATGTCGGCGGCGTAGAACCACTCGGCGACGTCGCGGCTCAGCGCCGCGGCCCCGGAGATGAAGAACCGCACCCGGCCCCCGAACCGGGCCCGGATCTTCGAGAACACCAGCTTGTCCGCGACCTTGTGCTGAGCCGCGAGTACGGCCGGCACCGGCTCACCCGCCAGCTTGCGGCGCGCGACGTCGCGTCCCACCTTCGTGGCCCACGCGAAGATCTTCGCCTTCGCGCCTCCCTCCTGCTCGGCCATCGTGACGATGCGCCCATGGGCCTTCTCGAAGATGCGTGGTGCCGCGCCCATGAACGTCGGGCGCACTACGGCGAGGTTGTCGATGATCTTGTCGACCCGGCCGTCGACCGCGGTGGCGAAGCCGATCGACAGCTGGGTGGTCAGCAGCACCTTGCCGAACGAGTGCGCCATCGGCAGCCAGAGGTACTGCACGTCGTCGACATGCAGGATGTTCTGAGCCGCCACGGCGGAGCCCTCGTACGTCCAGCCGCTGTGCCGGAGCCGGACGCCCTTCGGCCGCCCGGTCGTCCCGGAGGTGTAGATCAGCGTGGCGAGGCTGTCTCCCTGGGTCGCCTCGACCCGCTCGTCGATGACGTTCGGGGTGTCACTGAGCTGCTTGGCACCCAGCGCCTCGAGGTCGTCCAGCGAGATCACCAGCTCGCCGTCGGTGCTGCCGTCGAACGTCACGATCTTGGTGAGAGCCGGCAGCTCGCTGCTGCGCTCACGGACCTTGGCGATCTGCTCGTCGTCCTCCGCGAACACCACGCGGCTCTCCGAGTCGGACAGGATGAACCCGACGTCGGAGCCCATCGTGCTCGGGTAGACCGTCGTCGTCGCCGCGCCGGAGCACATGATCGCGAGGTCGGCCAGCACCCACTCGTAGCGGGTGTTCGACGCGATCGCGACGCGCTGCTCCGGCTCGATGCCCAGAGCCACCAGACCGGCCGCGAGAGTACGTACCCGGTCGCCCGTCTGGGCCCAGGTCACCGACTCCCAGGCTTCCCCGACCGGGAAGCGGAACGCCTCACGGTCCGGGGTCTGCTGCACCCGGTCGAACAACATCCGACCGACGTTCGCGGCGCGGTTCTCGACGACGCTGTGGTCGTCGGCGGAGGACAAAGCGGCAGACATCGGACTCCCTTGGCGGGCCACCTGGACAGGGTCGACCCTATGCGGACCGGTTCGGTGATTGCAGCACGGTAGAGGAGATCGTTACCAATGGGTAGGGGGGCGCATCACGGGTTGACAACGACACCCCTGCCAGCGGCGTTCGGTACGCGGTCATTTCTTGCCCGGCGAGTCCGTCGTGGACAACGTCGCGATGAACGCCTCCTGCGGGATCTCGACCCGACCGACCATCTTCATCCGCTTCTTGCCCTCCTTCTGCTTCTCCAGCAGCTTTCGCTTGCGGGTGATGTCACCGCCGTAGCACTTCGCCAGGACGTCCTTGCGCATCGCGCGGATCGTTTCGCGGGCGATCACCCGGGCGCCGATCGCGGCCTGGATCGGCACCTCGAACTGCTGCCGCGGGATGAGCTCCTTCAGTTTCTGCGCGAGGGACACGCCGTAGGTGTACGCGAAGTCGCGGTGCACGATGGCGCTGAACGCGTCGACCGGGTCGCCATGCAGCAAGATGTCGACCTTGACCAGGTCGGCGGCCTGCTCGCCGGTCGGCTCGTAGTCCAGCGACGCGTAGCCCTTCGTCCGCGACTTGAGCTGGTCGAAGAAGTCGAACACGATCTCAGCCAGCGGCAGCGTGTAGCGCATCTCGACCCGGTCCGCGGACAGGTAGTCCATGCCCTTAAGTGCGCCCCGCCGGGTCTGACAGAGCTCCATGATCGGCCCGATGTAGTCCGCGGGCGCCAGCACCGTCGCGCGTACGACCGGCTCGAAGACCTGCTCGATCTTGCCGCCGGGATACTCGCTCGGGTTGGTGACGACGTGCTCCGCACCGTCTTCCATCAGCACGCGGTAGACCACGTTGGGGGTCGTCGAGATCAGGTCGAGGTCGAACTCGCGCTCCAGCCGCTCACGCACGATCTCCATGTGCAGCAGGCCGAGGAAGCCGCAGCGGAAGCCGAACCCCAGTGCACCCGACGTCTCCGGCTCGTAGGCGAGCGCAGCGTCGTTGAGCTGCAGCTTGTCGAGCGCGTCGCGCAGGTTGGGGTAGTCGTCGCCGTCCATCGGGTAGAGCCCGGAGTAGACCATCGGGTTGGGGTGCCGGTAGCCGCTGAGCGCCTCGGTGGCGCCGTGCACGGCCGACGTGACGGTGTCGCCGACCCGCGACTGGCGCACCTCCTTCACCCCGGTGATGAGGTAGCCGGTCTCGCCGACGCCGATCTCCCGAGCCTTGATGGGCTCGGGCGAGATCACCCCTACCTCGAGCATCTCGTGGGTGGCGCCGGTCGACATCATCGTGATCCGGTCGCGGTGGCGGAGCTTGCCGTCGACCACCCGGACGTACGTGACGACACCGCGGTAGGTGTCGTAGATCGAGTCGAAGATCAGCGCCCGCGGCGGCGCGTCCGCGTCACCTTCCGGCGGCGGCGTCTGCGCGACGATCAGGTTGAGCAGCTCCTCGACGCCGTCACCGGTCTTGGCCGAGACCTGGAGTACGTCGGACACGTCGCAGCCGATGATGTGGGCCAGCTCGGCGGCGTATTTGTCGGGGTCGGCGCTCGGCAGGTCGATCTTGTTGAGCACCGGGATGATGTGCAGGTCGGCGTCGATGGCGAGGTAGAGGTTGGCCAGCGTCTGCGCCTCGATGCCCTGGGCGGCGTCCACCAGGAGGACGGCGCTCTCGCACGCGGCCAGCGAGCGGGACACCTCGTAGGTGAAGTCGACGTGGCCAGGGGTGTCGATCATGTTGAGCACGAACTGGGTGCCTTCGTCGTCCCCGCTGCTCACCGTCCACGGCAGGCGTACGGCCTGGCTCTTGATGGTGATGCCGCGCTCGCGCTCGATGTCCATCCGGTCGAGGTACTGGGCCCGCATGCTGCGCTCGTCGACCACGCCGGTCAGCTGCAGCATCCGGTCGGCCAGCGTCGACTTGCCGTGGTCGATGTGGGCGATGATGCAGAAGTTGCGAATGATCGCGGGGTCGGTCTGGCCGGGCTGGGGAGCGGGCACGACTGGCTTGGGCACGTACAACTCTCGGTGGGAAGGGCGGATCCGGGCATCGCCATCATCCCATGGGCCGCGGCTCGAGCTGCCCGCGCCGGCAACGGTCGGGCCGGCGGTGCGGGTGGGTGAGCGGTCGTGCTGGTGGCGCGGGCCGGTCGATTTGGGTGTCACCGAGCGGCGCTGGTAACCTGGCTCGTCGCGCGAGCGCGCCGTCGTGGCGTGTCCGCGCACTCCGACCCCATCACCCAGCAGACCGAGGCATCGCTCCGTGGCGAACATCAAGTCCCAGATCAAGCGCATCCGGCAGAACAACGCCCGGCACGAGCGCAACAAGGCGGTCAAGTCCGCCCTGAAGACGTCGATCCGTCGCTTCCACGAGGCCGCGGACGCCGGCGAGACCGAGAAGGCGGAGGAGCTCGCCCGGGCCGCCAACCGCAAGCTCGACCAGGCTGCGTCGGCCGGTGTGATCCACAAGAACCAGGCTGCCAACAAGAAGTCGGCGATCACCAAGAAGGCCGGGTCGCTCTGACCCCAGCTCTGACCCCAGCGCAGGCCGCGCCGGCCTGAGCACGGTCGCGGAGGCGTCGCCCTGAGTGGGCGGCGCCTTTGTCATGTCCAGCTCCGGGTCGGGCGCGCTCAGTGCAGGTCGCGGGCGGCGACCACGGCGAGCACCATCCGCTCGAGTGCGTACTCCGCGTCGTCGGCGGCGCCTTTGACGTCGGCGTCGGCCCGAGCGACCGCGGTGATCGCGGCGGCCAGGCCGCGCGGGCTCCAGCCCCGCACCTGGGCGCGGAGGGTCCTGAGCTTCCATGGCGGTACGCCGACCTCGCGGGCCAGGTCGGCCTCTCGCATCCCGCGCGGCGCGGACACCAGCCGCGCGAGACCCCGCAGCCCGGACGCAAACGCGCTGGTGAGCAGCACCGGCACGACGCCGTTGCCCATCGCCCACCGCAGCTGCTCGAGCGCCGAGGCCGCCTCACCGGAGATCGCCGCGTCGGCGACCGCGAAGCCCTTGACCTCGGCCCGCCCGCCGAAGTAGCTGCCGACCACCTCGACGCTGATCTGCTCACCGGCGAAGTCGCTGGACAGCTGGCCGGCCGCCGCGGACAGCGCGCGCAGGTCGCTCCCGACCGCGTCGACCAGCATGGTGGCCGCGGCCTCGTCGATGCGGCCGCCGCTGGCCCGGACCTCGGCGGAGACGAACCGGGGCAGCTCGTAGTGCTTCGGCGCCTCGCAGGTGACCTCGACCGCCTTGGCCTTGCGCAGCTTGTCGAGAACGCCCTTGCCCTTCTGCCCGCCGGAGTGCAGCAGCACCAGCGCGATGTCGGGCGCTGGGTCACCGGCGTACGCGACCACCCGGGTCGCCGACTCGTCGGGCAGGTCCTGCAGGCCGCGCACGACGACGGCCCGTGACGACGCGAACAGCGACGGGCTGGTCAGCTCGGCCAGGGCGCCCGGACCGAGCTCGGCGGCGGCGATCTCGGTGACGTCGGCATCGCTGTCGGCCGCGCGGAGCGCCTGCACCACCGTGCTCACCGTGCGCTCGGCCAGGAACTCCTCGGCGCCGGTCACCAGCGTGACCGTGCCCAGGATGTCGGCTGCGGAGGGTGCCATCGCCGGCCACTATGTCACGGCTCACCCCCCGTCACGACCGCCGGACCAGTCGGTGTCGGCACGACGGCAACGGTCCCGTCGCGGTCGGTGCGCAGCGTCCGCACGTGCAGACTCCGCAGCAGCCTGAGGGTGTCTCCGGCCGGGTGGCCGTAGTCGTTGCCGGCGCCGGACGACACCAGTGCGACGGCCGGGCTGGTCGCGGCGAGGAAGTCGGCGTCCTGGTGTCGTGACCCGTGGTGCGGGACCTTGAGTACGTCGACATCGAGGTCGGCACCGCTGGCCAGCAGAGCACGCTGGCCCGGTGGCTCGACGTCGCCGGTGAGCAGCAGGCTGAGCGGGTCCGACTCCACCCGGAGCACCAGGCTGGCGTCGTTCTCGGCGGAGCTCTCGCCCGTCGGGTCTCCCGCTGCCGACAGCGGCTCGCGGCCGAGCGGTCCGAGGACCGACCATCGCAGCAGCCCGAGCCGGCCCACCTCACCGGGTACGCCCGTCCGTAGCCGTACCCGGTGCCGCGCGGCCAGCCGCGTCACCGCGCGATGCTGCTCGGCCGGCGAGGTGAGCGGACCGATCACGACCTCACCGACCCGACGGCCCTCGAAGACGCCCGCGAGCCCGCCGGCATGGTCGGCGTGGAGGTGGGTCAGTAGGACCATCGGCACCTGCTCGATCTCCAGCAGGTCGAGGCAGGCATCCACCGCGCCAGGGTCCGGCCCGGTGTCGACGACGACCCCGGCGCCCCCGCCGGCGTTGAGCACCAGGGCGTCGCCCTGACCGACGTCACACATGGTGAGCACCCAACCGTCGGGCGGCCAGCCGACACCTTGCACGGGTCGCAGGACGGCGACGACGGACACGACCGCGACCGCCAGGCAGCGGGTGCGATGGGTCAGCACGCGCGGCGCCGCCACCGCGCACAGCACGCAGACCGCCGTGATGGCGGCCACCGCAGGCCCGGTGGCCGGCCACGGCACCGCGGCACCCGGCAGGTCGGCACCGTGCTCGGCGACCGTGACGATCCACCAGGCCGCCCCACCGGCGAGCCAGCCGGCGACCGATGCCAGCCGGTCGCTCAGCACCGACAGCAGGGCGGCGAGCAGGCCCATCACGGTGGCCGGGCCGACGGCCGGCGCCGCCAGCAGGTTGGCGCCGACCGCGACCAGGCTGACCTGCCCGGAGATCGCTACCACCACCGGCGTGCAGGCCAGCTGTGCGGCGGCGGGGACGGCGACCGCCTCGGCCAGCCAACGTGGCGCCCAGCGGGCCAGTGCGTCGCGCCACGGCGGGGCGAGCACGACGATGGCCGCGGTCGCGAGCACGGAGAGCACGAAACCCACCGACCGGGCCAGCCACGGGTCGAGGAGTACGAGGACCAGCACGGCCACGCACAGTGCCCGGGTGCCGCGCCGTCGCCCACCGGCGCCCAGGCCGGCCATCGCCACGACGCCCATCGCCGCCGCTCGCAGCACGCTGGGATCCGGACGCGCCAGCAGGACGAAGAACACCACCACGCCGATGCCCGTCACGGCGAGGCCGCGGGCGCGCACGCCGGCCCACCGCACCACCGGCAGCACGAACGCCAGCAGCAGCGTCAGGTTGGCTCCCGACACGGCGAGCAGATGGGTCAGCCCGGTGGCGCGGAAGTCGTCGGCCAGCTGCTCGGGCATCCCGCGGTCGTCGCCCACCACCAGGGCCGGGACCAGCGCGCGCTCGGCCTCCGGCAGGCCGGACACGGAGTCGCGCAGCCCCCGCCGCAGCGCGTTGACCGCCCGCGCCACCGGCCCCGGCGCGGACACGACCTCCGGGGGCCCGCGGGCGATCACGAGGGCGGCGAGGTCACGGCTGTCCGAGCGGTCCAGCCGCCCCCGGAGTCGTACCCGGTGACCGCTCTCGACGGCCGCCCACTCGTCGCCGGCGATGACCAGGACGGGGCTGCGCACCGCGTACGACCGACCGCGGCCACGCACCTGCTCGAGCCGCACCTCGGTCAGCACCTGCGGCCCGAACGGACCGTCTCGGGGCATCGGGTCGGACAGCACGGTGGCCTCGGCGGTGACGACGGCTCGCTGCCGCGCCCAGTCGGTGACCGGCCCGGCGTCGACCGCCGCGAGCCGCAGCGCCGACACCGCGAGGGCCGCACCCGCCAGCGCCAGCACGACGGCAGCCCCCGCCGCGCCGACGCGGCGGCTGACAACGCACGCCCCGACGAGCAGCAGGCCGGCGCCGGCGAGGTCCAGCGGGACAGACAGCCCGAGGCCGGCGGCGGCCACCAGCCAGGTCGTGAGCGCCGGCAGGACCAGGCGGAGGTCAGGTGGGTCGAGGGCGGCGGGGTTCTGCACTGCTCAGACCGTCACCAGGTCACGGAGCTCGGCCAGGGTCTTCTCGCCGATGCCAGAAACTTCGAGCAGCTCGTCGACGGTGCTGAAGCGGCCGTGCTCGGTGCGCCACTCCAGGATGCTCGACGCGGTGACCGGCCCGACACCTGGCAGCTGCTCGAGCTCGGCGCCGGTCGCGGTGTTGAGATTGACCAGCGCCGTCCCCGGCGCCGCCGGCACCGACCCGCCGGACGGCATGGGAGGACCCGGGCCTCCCCCGGCGGTGGACGGAGCGGGACCGACCACGATCTGCTCACCGTCGGCCAGCGGGCGGGCCAGGTTGAGACCGCTGACGTCGACGCCCTTGCGCGCACCGCCCGCGGCCCGCAGGGCATCGATGACCCGCGAGCCGGCGGGGAGCTCCACGATCCCGGGTCGGCGCACCTTGCCGGCGACGTGGACGACGAGCACAGGCCCCGCCGTCGCGCTCGCCGACGCTGACGCAGGACCGGTCGTGGGGGCACCGGCCATCGGTGCGGCCGACGGGAGATCGGTCTCCGGGAGGGCGCCGACGGGCTCGGGCTGGGCCCGCAGCGCCCACCAGGTCGCACCCGCCAACGCTGTGGCCACGAGCAGCGCGATGACCGTGACGTGATGTGCGGTGATGCCCCACCGGCCGCGCAGTGTGGCGGGCAGGCCGTCGGCCAACCGGCCGGACAACCGGCCGAGCAGGCCGGCTCGAACGGCGTGCCGCCCGCTGCGCAGACCAGTCGGTCCTGCGACCGGCGACCCGACGGGCGGCTCAGCCGACGACTCAGGCGGCGACTCGGCCGACGACCCGAGCGAGGGCGCTGACGACTCGTCAGCGTCCGCAGAGGTCTCCTCGGTCGTCGGCCGGTCGGCGAGCTCGGCGGCGATCTGAGCCAACCGCCGGCGCGCCACCGCTAGGTCGGCGGCGGAACGGGAGAGCAGCATGCAGCGACGCTAGGTCCCCGCCGGCGCGGTTGCCCGGACCCGTCGAGAGGCTGTGGACAAGTCGCCGTACCCGGGGGGTTGTGGACAACAACCGGGCCGCACCCGAGTCAGGGCCGGGGTGCGACCACCACGGCCAGCATGCCGGGCCCCACGTGCGCGCCGATCACCGCACCGACCTCGCCGACCACGACCTGGTGGGCGGCGGGCAGCCGCTTCCCCAGCCGCTCGGCGAGTGCCTCGGCGCGCTCCGCGTCGGCCAGGTGGGCCACCGCCAGGTCGACCGCGGTATCGCCCGCCACCTCGACGGCGAGGTCCTCCAGCCGGCTCAGCGCCCGCGCGGCGGTGCGCACCTTCTCCAGTGTGTCGATCCGTCCGTCGTCGATGCGGAGCAGCGGCTTGACCGCGAGCGCCGAGCCGACCAGCTTGGCGGCGGCGCCGATGCGCCCGCCGCGGCGGAGGTACTCGAGAGTGTCGACGTAGAACAGTGCGGTGGTCGCCGCGGCCCGCCCCCGCGCGACCTCGGCCGCGGTCGCCGCGTCGGCTCCTTCGTCCAGGGCGTCGACCGCCGAGAGGATCGCGAACCCCGTACCCATGCCGATCATCCGGGTGTCGACGACCTCGATCGGGATCGACGCGTCCCGCGCCGCCATCTGGGCCGACTCGAACGTGCCCGACATCTCCGCTGACAGGTGGATGGACACGCACGCCTCGGCACCCGCGGCGGCCGCCTTCTCGTACGCGGCGAGGAAAGCCTGCGGCGCCGGACGGGAGGTGCTGACCGGCGTCCACTCCTTCAGGGCCTCGGCGACCATCGCCGGATCGGCCTCGGAGCCCTCGTCGTACGACCGCGCACCGATGACGACCTGCAGGGGTACGACGACGATCTCGCGCTCCGCGACGGTCGTCGCCGGGAGGGTGGAGGTCGAGTCCGTGACGACGGCGACGCGGCGGGTCATGGCGGGGAGGTTACCCCGCCGGGTAATGATGGGTGCGTGGACGACACCTTCCGGCCGGGCGCTCGCGGCGGGCCCGGCTCCGGACGGCGCATCGTCGGTATCGACATGGCGCGCTGCCTCGCCCTGCTGGGGATGATGGCGACGCACATGCTCGACCATGTCACCGAGGACGGCGTGACCTGGCATCAGCAGCTGGCCGGGGGCCGGGCGTCGGCGCTGTTCGCGGTGCTCGCCGGGGTCAGCCTCGCGCTGATGTCGGGCCGCGCGGAACCGCTCCGGGGACGGGACCGCGCCGCCGTCTCGATGGGTTTGGGAGTACGCGCCCTGGTCATCGCGACCATCGGGTTCATCCTCGGCGACCTCGATTCGGGCGTCGCCGTGATCCTGGTCTACTATGGCCTGCTTTTCCTGCTGGGCTTGCCTTTTCTCGGCCTGCGGGCCGGGCCGTTGGCGGTGCTGGCCGGCGGGTGGCTGGTGGTGGTGCCGGTGCTCAGCCAGCTGCTGCGCCCCGAGCTGCCCGAGCGTGGCTTCGCCAGCCCGACCTGGTCGTCATGGACCGATCCCGGGCAGCTGCTGAGCGAGCTGGCGTTCACCGGCTACTACCCGGTGGTCCCGTGGCTGGCGTACCTGCTCGCCGGCATGGCGATCGGCCGGGTCGACCTCTCACGGGTCCGCACCGCGGTCGTACTCCTGCTCGGCGGGGTCGCGCTTGCGATGGCCGCCGGCGTGATCTCGGGGCTCCTCGTCAGCCGGCCGGACGCCGACCGGGCGCTGCGGACGACGTACGACGACGGGATGACCCTCGACGCCGACGAGCTGGCCGAGGCGCTCCAGCTGGGCGGCCACGGCTCGACGTCGACCGAGTCGTGGTGGTGGCTCGCAGTGTGGTCCCCGCACACCGCCACGCCGTTCGACCTGGCGCAGACGATCGGCAGTGCGATGGCCGTGATCGGGCTGTGCCTGCTGGTCAGCCGGCCCGCCCGGCGCCTGGTGGCCGTCGTGTTCGGCGCGGGCGCGATGACGCTGACGCTCTACACGTCACACGTCGTCATGCTGACGCCGCCGGTGTGGCCGGAGGACACTCCGGCGCTGTACGACACCCAGGTGCTGGTCATCCTCGGGGTCGGGGCGCTGTTCGGGCTGGTCCGAAGACGTGGGCCGCTGGAGGCGATGGCAGCCGGTTTCGCGGAGGCGGGCACCTGGCTGGTGCGCCGGCCGACCGACCGAGTGCCGACACCCTGACCGGGGCATCGGCGCGTCAAAAATTGCCCA
>JBOHDE010000049.1:14840-20635 GCA_050699035.1 Nocardioidaceae bacterium
TGCCCACAGCCGGGCCGGGCGGACAGAGACACCGGGCTCAGGTGTCGCCCCCGCCACCACCGCCCCCGCCGAAGTCAGCGCCGCCGCCCCCGTGGAACCCATCACCGTCGAAGCCGCCGTAGTCCGAGACCATCGGGGGCGTGTCGAAGGCGGACGCCGCGAAGAACGCCCCGGCCGACGAGTCACCGACGAAATAGCCCCGGCCGTACGGCGCGTACGCCTGCCCGGCCTCCCAGTACGGCACCCGCCGCGTGCCGACCTGCACGTACCGCACGTCCGGCTTCTCGTGTGCGGCGACCCGGGCGGCGTCCTGGGCGCACGCGGGCACGGTGCGCGTCCCACGGCCGGGCGGTGTCCACATCACGTCCTGCACCGACGGTCCGTGCTGGGGGTTGAAGAAGCACGGCACCCGGTACTCCGGCACCGGCGCGCCGGCCACCCGCGCCTGCACGCAGACCATGGCGTACCGGCCGCTGGAGAGCGTATCGGAGATCTTGCTGATCTCCTCGACGTCGGTGATCGCGGCGACCGCGCGTTGGGCGGACTCGTAAGCGTCCAACGCCCGCTGGTAGTCGACTCGGGCCGCGTCGTCGAGCGGGCGACCCACGACCTGGGCGTCGAGGCGTTGCAGCTGTTCGCCGAGCAGTGTCACGTCCTCGTCGGCGAACCGCTTGACCTGGTCGAGCTCGGCCGCGTGCGCGCGCTGGGCACGCCGGTGACCGCGCAGCCGGCGACCCGCCAGCGCAGCACCCCCACCGGCTACCAACAAGATCAGCCACTCCATGCCACCCAACCCCCAGTCGTCGCAGGCGTCGCCAGGTCGCCGCGTGACCTCCATCATGCGGCGGCAGCACCGCGCCCGTCACGCGGACGCGGTGTCCCCGCCGGCCGCCAGCTTCTCCGTCGTGATGCCGAGCACGTGCCGACGGGTCGGCCACGCGGGCGTACCAGCCGTACTCGGGCGAGACCTCGGTGCGTGGCAGCACGACCGAGCCGCCCGCGGCGACGACGCCGTCGAGGGCGGCCTCGAGCTCGTCGGACGCGAAGTAGAGGTTGAACCTCGACCCGCTGGCCAGCGGGTCGTCCCTCCACTCCAGACCGCCCACCATCGCACCGGTCGCGTCCATGGCGATCAGGAAACCCTCGTACATCTCCTCGAACGTCCACCCGAACGCCTCACCGTAGAACTCCCGCGCCCGGTCGAGATCCGGGACGCCGATCTCCCACCAGACGTTGTCCGCCCGCACGGTGTAGCTCGCGGGGTCAGTCACGATCCGCTCCCCTCAGGTCGGTGCTCCCGATCATCTCCCGCCCGGGTTGCGCACCTGGCTGGGCGACACACTCGGCCGCGAGCCGCATCGCCAGCGGCGGTCCTCCAACGAGGTAGCCGGCGGCCAGCGCGTCACCGGCGCCGGTCGTGTCCCGCACGTCTGCCGCCACGGCCGGCAGCCGGCGGACGTCGCCGCGGTGGTGGAAGGTGCAGCCCCGGTCGCCTTGCTTGAGGACGAGGTCGCACGAGTACGGAGCCGACCACGCCAGTGCCTCCCACTCCGCCTCGTTGGCGAACACCGCGCCAGGCCCGAGGCGATCGAGCAGGTCGGCGACCCGCCGAGCACCGAACTCCGTCAGCAGCCGGGCCGAGGCCAGGTCGACGCCCACGGGCACGCCCGCCAGTCGCGCCCGGTCTGTCAGCGCCACCAGGGCGGCGAGATGCGGCGTGCGGTAGAGCACGTAGCCGGACAGCAGCAACCAGTCGGCGTCGGTGAGGTCGGCGGTCTCGAAAACTTCGGTGGGCCAGCCGAGCGCACCTTCGTCGGACGCCATGCTGCGTCGTCCGCCGGAGCTCACCGAGACCACGGCACCGGGTCGGCTCGGGTAGCTCGGACCGCTCGGCTCGATGCCGTGGCCGGCCATGGTCTGCGCCAGCAGCGCGCCCGCCACGGTGTCGGACCGCGGGCCGAGGAACCGGGCCCGCCCACCGGCCCGGCAGACCCAGGCGGCGACGTTGGCTGCCTGTCCACCCGGCCGCAGCTCGACCCGGGCCGGCACGTCGTCGTCCTGAGCCAGCCCGTCGGCGACCGTCACCACGACGTCGAGCACGGCGTCCCCCAGACAGCACACCAGCATGCAGGGCATCATTCGACACGCAGTCACCCACCGGCAAGCAAAGGAGCCCGGCATGCCCGACCCGTCCGACCGCCCACGCCTGCGGGTGCACCCGGAGGTCGCCGAGGCACTGCATGCCGGCACGGGCGTGGTCGCGCTCGAGTCGACGCTGATCAGCCACGGCCTGCCGCAGGGGCGCAACCTCGAGGTCGCGCGCGACGTGGAGGCGGCGGTACGACGCAGCGGCGCCGTACCCGCGACCGTGGCACTGCTGGACGGCGCCGTCATGGTCGGCCTCGATGACAGTGCGCTCGAGCGGGTGGCGACCGATGACGACGTGGTGAAGGCGAGCATCCGGGACGTCCCGATTGTCCTTGCCCGTAAGGCGATCGGCGCCACCACGGTCGCCTCGACGACGATGGCGGCCGCGCTCGCCGGCATCCGGGTCTTCGCCACCGGCGGTCTCGGTGGGGTGCATCGTGAGGCGTCCAGCACGTTCGACGAGTCGGCCGACCTGCGGGCGTTGGCGGACTACCCGACGACCGTCGTCTGCGCCGGCGTGAAGTCGATCCTCGACGTCGGTGCCACGTTGGAACGTCTCGAGACGCTGTCGGTCGGTCTGATCGGCTACCGCACCGACCGGCTCCCGGGCTTCTACGTCCGCGACTCCGGTCATGACCTCGACTGGCGGGTCGACGACGTCGAGGAGATCGCGGCGGTGCTGGCGGCTCGTGACGACCTCGGTCTGCGGGCCGGACTCGTCGTCGCCAACCCGATCTCCGCCGAGGCCGAGCTGCCGGCCGCGGCGCACGACGAGACGTTGCGCGGTGCGTTGGCCGCGCTCGCCGAGTCGGGGGTTCACGGCAAGGACGTCACGCCGTTCCTGCTGGCGTACTTCCACCAGCACACCGGCGGCGCGAGTCTCGGGGCCAACATCGCGTTGATCCTCGGTAACGCCACCCTGGCCGGCGAGATCGCCCAGTCGTCGCGACGCTAGACGTTCTCCCCGACCGACCCCACCACGATCGCGGTCAGCCCGGACGCGAACTCGTCGGCCGACGGCGCGGCGTCCGGGTCGAGCAGCCACTGCACGGCCAGCCCGTCGCAGACCGCGATCACGAAGCTGGCGGCCGACCGGCACCGCACGTCGTCTGCGGGGAGGCCACCCAGGGACGCACCCACCAGCTCGGCGACCTGGCCCCGGCACCGCTCGTAGTGGCCGGCGAACTGCTGACGCAGCTCGGGGTTGCGCTCGGCCTGGGCCAGCGCCTCGACGAACGACAGCAGCAGCTCTCGCTTGTCGCCGAGGCCCGTCAGCAATGCGGTCCATGCCGTCAGCCCACGCTCCAACGGCGTCGCGTCCGGGACCGCCATCGCCAGCGACGACAGCTGCTCGGTCCACTCGTCGAGGACCGTCCCGATGGCGGCGTTGAGCAGGCCTTCCTTGGACCCGAAGTGGTAGCCGATCGAGGCCAGGTTGGTGCCCGACTCGGCGACCAGGTCGCGCGCGGTGATCCTGGCGTACCCCTTCTCCTCCAGCAGCCGTCGCGCCGCGACCAGCAGGTCGTCTCGATGTCCCACGCCCGAATCGTAGCGACCCTCTAGACAAATGTCTTATACGCGCGTTTAGATCGGGGGCATGACTTCGCAGACGGAGCACCGCGCCCCCGTGACCAGTCTGCCGCCCGGGCCGCGCCTGCCGATGATGGTGCAGACGATCCTGTTCGGGCGCTACCGGCACTGGCTGATGCCACGGCTCAGACGCGCGTACGGCGACACCTTCCTGGTCCGGATCGCGCCGCAGTCCCGGAAGCTGGTGATGATCGCCGACACCGACGACATCCGTCGGGTGTTCGCGGGCGACCCGACGACATTCCATGCCGGCGAGGGCAACGAGATCCTCGGCCCGCTGATGGGCCCGCACTCCGTCCTGCTGCTCGACGAAGGCGACCACCTGACCATCCGCAAGCAGCTGATGCCGGCGTTCAACGGCGCGGCGCTGCGCGGCTACCGCGACCTGGTCGCCGACATCACCCGCGAGCAGCTGGCCGGCTGGCCGGTCGGCATCGAGCGCCCGCTGCACCCGCTCACCCAGGCCTTGACGCTCGAGGTGATCTGCCAGGTGGTGTTCGGAGTGACCGACGAGCAGCGGCTGGCCCGGATGCGTCCGCTGGTCGACCGCGTCGTCTCGGTCAACCCGCTCGTCCTGTTCGGCAGCTTCTACCCGAAGCTTCGCGCGTACGGTCCCTGGCGCCGGCACCTCGAGGCGCAGGAGAGGCTCGACGACCTGCTCTACGCCGAGATCGCGGAACGCCGCACCGCTCCCGGCCTCGCCGACCGCAGCGACGTACTCTCGCGGCTGCTCAGCAATGCCGACAACGAGCTGTCCGACGAAGAGCTGCGCGACCAGCTGATCACCCTGCTGCTCGCCGGGCACGAGACGACGGCGACCTCGCTGGCCTGGACACTGCACGAGTTGGCCCGCGAGCCCGAGACCCTCGCGAAGGCCCAGGCCGCGGCCGACTCCGGCGACGACGACTACCTCGAGGCGGTCGCCAAGGAGGCGCTGCGGCTGCATCCGGTGATCTACGAGGTGGCCCGCAAGCTCACCGTGCCGACCGAGGTCGGCGGGTACCTGCTGCCCGCGGGCGCGACCGTGATGCCGGGCATCGGGCTGGTGCAGTCCGACCCCGCGCACTACCCCGACCCTGAGCGGTTCAGCCCCGAGCGGTTCATCGGCGAGCACCCGGCGACGAACACCTGGATCCCGTTCGGCGGAGGCGGCCGACGCTGCCTCGGTGCGGGGTTCTCGCTGATGGAGTCGGTCGTCGTCTTGCGGGAGGTGTTGACCCGCTACGACGTGACGACCAGCCGGCCGCGTCGCGAGCCCGCCAAGGCGCGCAACATCACGCTGACCCCGAAGCGTGGCGCTCGAGTACGGCTGCAGCCCCGTCAGTTGCTGATCACGGGCGCCGACCCGACGTAGGCCCGGTCGCCGAGCTGGCCGACCAGGAACGCCGCGATGTCGGCGCGTGACATCGACCAGCCGACCTGGTCACGGCCGAGGAACCCGACCCGCAACGTGCCTCGGGCCGGCTGGTTGGTGGGGTTCGTGATCCGGGCGACCGTCCAGTCGAGGTCGGCACCGGTGACGGCCGCGCTCATCCCGACCAGCTCGGTGACGGCGTTCGGGAACACCAGCCGCGCGACCAGCGGGGTGGCCCTGGCCCGGACGGTCCGGCGGTCGCGCACGTCGGGGATGCTCGTCGTGGCCAGTCCGACATATCGGCGCACCCCCACGTCCGCCATCGCCGACACGATGGCGCGAGTGCCATCGGCGACCGGCGTGCCGCGCGACCCGAGTCTGAGCGACGGGCCGAGCGCGCTGATCACCGCGTCGGCCCCTCGTACGGCCCTTGTCACCTGGGAGCGTTCGGACAGCTGGCCGACCACGACCTCGAGCCGAGGCGGGTCGGACGCCAGCGTGGCGGGGTTGCGGATGTACGCGACGACGTCGTGGCCCTCGAGTCGGAGTCGCTCGACGACCAGCCGCCCGATCCCACCGGTGGCTCCGAACACGGCGACCCGCATGGCGGTCATCGTCTCAAGGACGCACCGAAGTCCGTCGGTGGGCCGGAGCAGACGTCGAATTTTGCCCAATTGGGCAAAGTTCCACCTCGATCCGCCGG
>JBOHDE010000050.1:0-20213 GCA_050699035.1 Nocardioidaceae bacterium
GGGCGCCACCGTGCCGAACCAATCGGCGCGGGGGCGCCCCGTGACGAACGAACCGAGCGTCAGCAGGTGGCCTTCGACTCCGGCGGACCGAACTGCTGTTTGGCGACCGGCTTGGCCGACCGCAGTGCCTTGTCGAGTGCGGCGGCGTCCCGTCCGGCCATCGCGTCCTCGAGGCTCGCGTCGGCACCAGCCGTGTTCGCGGCCTCGCGCGCCTGGCCGACGGACTGCCGTTTGCCCTCGACCTCACCCTGCCCGATCACGTTGCCGTCATAGGGAAGGGTGGAGTCGGCGCCCAACCCACGCCACTGCGCGGGTACGACGTCGCCCGGGCTGCAGCGGGCCTCCTGCCACTCGATGGCCATGACGTACTGGTGACCCCCTTCGATCCGGGGCTCGCCCTCACCGGCCATCTTTACCTTCTTCGACAGGTCCCCGTCGGTGAACTGCCAGCCGTACGCGGTCCACGCGAAGGTGTCGGGCGCGGCTTGGTCGGCGCCGGGCCTGGACCACAGGACGTCGTCGACCGAGAAGGTCACCTCGCGAAGGATGAGCCCTTCACCACGGTCGACCTCCTCCTTGCTCGGCCTCATCGGTTTCTCCGACCTCGGGGTGACGACCACGACGTGGTCCGCGTACGTGACCCAGTCCGAGGCGGTCTGGTTGGGCAGGCGATCGCTGCCGTGAGCGATCACGATGGCCTGCTCCCTGGTCGGTGCGGTGTTGTCGCCCAGAGACGTGCCGACTGCGGCGCCCGCTCCTACGGTGGCGACCGCCGTGGCGACCGCGGCGAGGGCAAGGATGCGTGTGTTGCTATTCATGACTGTTCCTCTCTCGTCGCGGTCAGGGCCGTGCGTACACGGCGTTGATGTTCGAGCTCTGGTTAGCCCCCAGCGGTTCGCTGAAGGAGACAGGTGTCTGCATGCATCCGAGTGCGTCGTTCGTCTGCGACACCACCGGCGACGCTTGCGCTCCGTGGGTCAGGCCCACCGCATGGCCGGTCTCGTGGCAGCTGAGGCCGGGCGTGTAGTCCCCGGCTCCCTGGATCCGGATGTACTGCTGGTCGCACTCGTACGTCGGTGAGGGGCTGTCGTCGTTGCACCAGTTGATGCCGTCGGCACTCCCCGGCACGGCGCCTTCCTGGTAGATGATGTCCGTCTCGCCGCTCCCCGAGAAGACGGGCGTCGAGTCGTAGTGGATCGCCAGGTCGGTCGGAGAGTATTGCGCGCTCAGCATGTTGCGGACGACCGACCTGTCACCGGCCTCCAGTTCGAAGTCACCGTTGCTGTCCATGTAGTAGTAGACGGCGCCGTTGTCGGTCCGGCAGAGCGTTCCCCCTCCGTCGACGCTGCCCTCGTCACACGCGTGGTTGTACGTGGCGGTGGGCACGATGTTGTCGATGTGGGTCGCCCAGGCAACCCCTGCGGCCAACAAGGTGCCGGCGACTGCGAGGATCACGACAGTCACCGCCCTGCGACGGCCCGATGACGCGACTTGTTGCGACATGTTTCCCCCTGTAGCGAGTGCGAAATGGCTGCCGAGGGACGAGGCCAGGTGCGCGTGATGCGCGCATGACAACGCAGACGGACGACGGTCCGTCTCACTGGCTGTTTCCCCCCGGAAACCCCTTGCGCCGACTCAACCACCGACCACGCGAGACAGTCAAGGACGTGCCGAGCGCAAGGTGCCGATAGCGGATGGTTCGTCTAGTTTTCGGCTCGCCAGGGCGCTGGGCACTCGGTCGAGGCGGCTCGGGGAAGCGCGCTCTCGATCTGCTCGCGGTTGTCCGTCAGCTCGGCCCCACGGAAGGTGTCGGTCGGCTGGTCGTGGCGTTCCGGAACCACGATCAGCAACGGGCCACCTGGCGTCCACGGCTCCCGGACCTGAGCCTCGGTGGGATCGACGACGTCGAGAGTGACCTGGTCGTCGCCCTGAGCGGGCTTGATCCAGTCCCGCACGGCGAAGGTCACGGTCACCCTGCCGGGCTCGGGTGCTTCGCGTACGGCGACCACGTCGCCCTCTGCGATCAGCCGGGCGCAGGCAACCCACTCCACCAGCGTCTGACCCTGCCCGCCCGGGTCAGCCTCGGGTGACTGGCTCGGATCTCCGCCGCCGAGAGTCAGCGAGAGGCCGCCGACGGACACCGCCGCCGCGGCGAGCAGCGCACCGGCCGCGATGCTCCGGCGGCGCCACCAGGGCGCGCGCGCATCGGCCGCCGGCGCAGCATCGTCGCGTGCTGCCTCGTCACCGATCATGGTCATTGCTCGCCGCAGCCGGTCCTCGTCGTACTCCGTCAGCTGCTCCATCTCAGATCACCTCCGCCGCAGTGAGCTGTGTGCGCATCGCCACTGCCGCGGTGTGCAGACGGCTCTTGACCGTTCCCTCGGGGACGTCAAGCAGCGACGCGATGTCACGGACGGATAGGTCCGCGAAGAAGCGCAGCACAAGCACCTGCCGCTGCGCCGCGGGCAGCTTCTCCAAACCGTCGGAGACGACGAGGGCGAGGATCCGGTCGTCCTCGGTGTGGCCGGACGGTGGCCGTCGTGACCAACGCGCGGTCAGTCGCTCCCGAAGGCCGGCGTCCCTCGACCGCGACCGATGCCAGTCGGCCGCAACCCGGGAGGCGACCACCGAGGACCACGCCTCCGGGTTGCGGATCTCCGGCCGCTCGGGTCGCGCCTGTTCCTCGAGCAGCTTCAGCCGGACCTGCTGCACGCCGTCGTCGAGCTCGTCCCACGGCACACCTCCGAGCGCGAGCACCGCACGTACGCGCCCGACGTCCATCGCCGCCTCCAGCCGTGGCGGGTCGTCGATCCGCCTCGCCGTCCGCCGTCCAGTCATGCCCCACCCTTCCCGCTACATCTACGACGCAGCAAGGATCGGAAACGTTCACCCGGCCACACCGGGCGAGTCGCGGGGCAGTCGGACGGACGGCGATGGCTTGGCCGCGGCTCAGCCGGCCAGGGTGTCGCAGATGTTCTCGGCGGTGCCCTTCGGGCCGAGCGCGATCGTGTTGGTCCCGTCCCCGTTCACCGTCAGCGACGACCAGCGCCCGGTGACGATGTACCGGCCGCGGGGATGAGAGCCGCCGTCCGGCATCCCGCCGGAGAACGATCCGTTCTGGATGGTGATGGACCGGAACGACCCGTCCACCGCGTACTCGACGGCCGAGTTGCCGGTCAGGTCGCGGACCACCGACGCGCCGGTCTCCAGGTTCGTGTAGCGGATGACCAGCGGACCCTTGAAGAGCTGGGTGCGCGGCGAGCCGTCGGGGTAGAACGAGACGTTCTTGAAGAACTCGTTGTCCCGCACGACGTCGGAGAACAGCGCGAAGTCGCAGTGCTTGCCGGCCGGGAAGGTGGAGTCTGCCGTCTCGAAGCGCGTCCACCCTTCGGACGAGTCGTCGGTCGCCGCCGAGGCGCTGGCCGCGGTCAGCAGAGAGGTGGTCAGCACAGCTCCGAGACAGGATGCAGCGATCCGGATGGTCCAGTGCGATGAAGGCACGATGCGACTCCTAACCAGTAGACTTCGAATTAACGGTTAGCACCACATCATGGCGTCAGGTCACGATTCAAGACACAATTGGCTTATGCACTGGGTCGAGGTCGACGGGCTGCAGATGCCCCGTAGGTATGGCGGGCACCCCGCCCTCGACTTCTGCAACACCTGGGCCGGCTGGGGCGAGCCGCCGAAGCCGACTCGTGAGTGGCTCAGGTCCTATGCCCATCTCGTCGTTTGGGCGCGGCACGCCGAGCTGGTCGATCCCGGCGACGTGGACCGGCTGCGTGCTCTCGGTGACCGTCGGGCCGACGCCGGTGCGGAGCAGGTCGTCGAGGCGCGGCGCCTGCGGGCGCTGTTGCGCAAGGCCGTCCTCCACCCCACCGATCGGCGGGCGATGGCCGGGGTAACCGGGTTCGTCCGGCGCGCCGCGACGGCGGTGAGGTTGCAACCGGCCGCCGACCCGCGTTGGGAGATCCCCAGCTCTGCCGGGCTTGCGATCCCCTTGCTCGCCGTGTCGTGGTCGGCGGGGGAGCTCCTCACCTCGGGTCGGCTCGGCGCCGTGCGCTGCTGCCCGGGCACCGACTGCGGTTGGCTCTTCCTCGACCAATCCGGCCGTCGTCGCTGGTGCTCGATGAGCGCCTGTGGCAACCGGGCGAAGGTGCGCGCCCATGCCGCCCGGCAACGTCGGCACTGACCTCCATCGAGTCGCATGTCATGTCGTGGGCCTGACGGCGCCGGCCTGATGACACGCGACGTCGTGACCATCGGCGGGCGCGCGCCTCACCGGCCAGTGCACCATTTGTCACCACTCGGTGCGAGAGGGTGCAGAGATCGGCCGACGGTGCACCGTTTGCCACCACTCGGTGGCAGATGGTGCAGAGATCGGCCGGCGTTGCGTGTCAAGTTTCGGGCCTGACGGCGCCGGCCGGATGACACGCGACCGTGGCGACGACGTGTGTGAGGCTAGGCCGGTGGACCAGACGGACTGGGAGCTACGGGTGGCCGACGCCTGGGCGTCGATCGACCAGCGGAGCGAGGCGGAGTTCCTTGCCCTGATTGAGAAGCTCGCCGCCGAGCTGCCCCACGACAGCGGTATCGGGGTCTTCGAGCGGGCCTGCTCGTTCGACTCGACCGGCCACCCCGACCTCGCCGTCCCGCTTTACCGGCAGGCGCTCGAGCTGGGGCTGACTGGCGAGCGCCGGCGCCGCGCGGTGATCCAGCTGGCCAGCTCGTTGCGCAACCTCGGCCGGCCGGACGAGAGCGTCACACTGCTCAAGACCGAGCTGGACGCCGGCTCCGATCCGCTGGACGACGCCGTACGAGCGGTGCTGGCGCTGGCGCTCACCGACCTCGGCCAGGAGCGGGAGGCTGTCTCCCTCGTGCTCGGCGCGCTGGCACCGCACCTGCCCCGATACCAGCGCTCGATGGCCAACTACGCCCGACTGCTGATGGAAGCCGACCCCGAGGAGTAGACCCTCGGCTACGCGAGTGAGTCGTCGTCGGCGGCGGTCTGAGGCCCACCGGCATCCCCGGTATTGACCACCCCGGCCGGCTCGATGAGCATCGCGCGCACCTCGCCCGTCGTCGTGGGGCAATGCTCGACCCCACGCGGGACGACGTACAGCTCACCCGGGCCGACGGTGACGTCGCCGTCTCGGAGCTGGATCGTCAGCTCGCCGTCGACTACCAGGAAGAGCTCGTCGGTGTCGTCGTGCGTGTGCCAGGTGAACTCGCCGTCGAGGCGGACGAGCTTGATCTCGTAGTCGTTCATCCGAGCCACCAGCTTGGGCGAGTAGACGTCGGTGAACCGACTGAAGCGTTCGTCGATGTTGATCGCGTGAGCGGCCATGCTCTCCAGCCTGTCACGGCCGGTGGAGCGGTCAGCGAAGTCCGATCGCCTGCTGCGCCGCATGCAACGTCGGCAGCGCGGCCTCCCGGGCGCGCTGGGCACCGCGGCGCGCGACCTCCAGCACCTCGCCCGGATCGATCTCCGCGAACCGCTTCTGCACCGGCTCGAGCGTCGTGACGACCGCCTCGGCCACGGCCTCCTTCAGGCCGCCGTACGACGTGAACGACGCCGCGAGATCGGTCGGGTCGGTGCCGTCGGTGCATGCCGAGAGCACGTCCAGCAGGCCGGAGATCCCCGGCTTGCCCATCGGGTCGTACCCCACATCACCGTCGGAGTCGGTCACGGCGCGCAGCACCTTTCGGCGCACGACGCTCGGCCGGTCGAGCAGGTAGACGGTGCCGGCCGTCGAGTCGTTCGACTTGCCCATCTTGGCGGTGGGGTTCTGCAGGTCCATCACCCGGGCACCGGTCGCCGGGGTCACGATCTCGGGTACGACGAAGACCTCGCCGTACTCACGGTTGAACCGGATCGCGAGGTCGCGAGTGAGCTCGACGTGTTGGCGCTGGTCCGCGCCGACCGGCACCTCGGTGGTCCGGTAGAGCAGGATGTCTGCCGCCATCAGCGCCGGGTAGGTGAGCAAGGCCGCCCGGGTGTCGGGTCGGCCGCGGCCCTTCTCCTTGAACTGGATCATCCGGTTGAGCTCGCCGAGATGGACCGTCGACTCCAGCAGGTAGGCGAGCTCGCTGTGCGCCGATACATGACTCTGTACGAACAGCGTGGAACGTTCGGGTTCGATGCCGATGGCGAGGCACAGCCGCAGCATCTCTGCGGTGCAGGCACGGACGTCGTCGGGTCGGTGCGGAACGGTCAGCGCATGCAGGTCGGCGATGCCGTAGTAGCAGTCGGCCTCGCCTTGCTGCGCAGCCATCTGCCGTAGCGCGCCGAGGTAGTTCCCCAGCGTGAGGTGGCCGGTCGGCTTCAGCAGGCTGAGTACGCGGCGCTCGTTCGTTGGATGTGACATCGGATGCTCCTGGTCGCTCGTGCCTCGACCTTGGGACCCGGGACCGCGCCGTACGACGCGAGAAGAGCCGCCTCGATCGAGACGGCTCGGATGGTGTGCGTAATACGCGGGCCGCCTAGGAGGCGGACCACCACTGGGTGCTACAGCTGCGCGCAATCACACCGCCATAATACCGGAACCCGGTCCGACCCGTTGATCGTCGCCCGCGGAGCAGGCCGACATTCGCGCAACGTCGGCGCGAGTATTCGGGGGCTGGCGCCGCACCCGTGTCAGGTTTGTCCGTGCCCGCCGGCCACAACATCACCCTCCGAACCGACAGTCTGAGCCCGGAATCGGGTCCCAGAATGTCGGTTCGAGGGGTGAAGTCGGCAATGCGCGCCGAGATCGGTCCGCGCCGTCGCTGAGCGGGCCGACATTCGCGCAACCTCGGCGCGAGGGTGGGGGCCGGCTCCATCGGCTAGTGTCCGAGGGATGACGGGTACGGCATGCGTGGTCTTCGACGACTCTCTCACCGACTACGACTTCGGCCCGCAGCATCCGCTCGCACCGATCCGGGTGGACCTGACGATCCGGCTGGCGAAGGCGCTCGGCGTCATCGGCGGTGGCGGCCTGGAGGTGGCGCCGGCCCCGGTCGCCAGCGACGACGTGATCGCCAGTGTGCACACCGCGGCGTACATCGAGTCGGTGATGCGGGCCAGCGCCGACCCGACCCAGCCAGACTTCGCACACGGGCTCGGCTCCGACGACAACCCGACGTTCGCCGGCATGCACGCTGCGTCGGCCCATGTCGTCGGCGCCTCGGTGGAGGCCGCCCGCCGGGTCTGGGAGGGCGAGGTGCTGCACGCCGCCAACGTCGCCGGCGGCCTGCACCACGCGATGCCCGACTCCGCCAGTGGCTTCTGTGTCTACAACGACCCGGCGATCGCGATTCGCTGGCTGCTCGACCACGGAGCCGAGCGGGTCGGGTACGTCGACATCGACGCCCACCACGGTGACGGCGTGCAGACGGTGTTCTTCGACGACCCGCGGGTGATGACGATCAGCCTGCACGAGTCGCCGCAGACCCTGTTCCCCGGCACCGGCTTCTCGGACGAGACGGGCATTGGCGACGGCACCGGCACGGCGGTCAACGTGCCGCTCCCCCCGGGCACCACCGACGCCGGCTGGCTGCGCGCCTTCCATGCGGTGGTGCCGCCGCTGCTGCGCCAGTTCCGCCCGCAGGTGCTGCTCACCCAGCAGGGCTGCGACTCTCACGTCGAGGACCCGCTGACCCACCTGATGGTCAGCGTCGACGGTCAGCGAGCCGCCTACGTCGCCTTGCACGACCTCGCGCACGAGCTGTGCGACGGCAAGTGGGTCGCGGTGGGCGGCGGTGGGTACGCGATCATCGACGTGGTGCCGCGGACCTGGACTCATCTGCTGGCCATCGTCGGCGGCGCACCGCTCGACCCGCAGGGGCCGACCGCGGGCGACTGGCAGGAGCATGTGCGGACGGTGACCGGGCGGCGGGCGCCGCGGCGGATGACCGACGGCCGGGAGCCAGAGTTCCGCGACTGGTCGGCGGGCTACGACCCGGACTCGTGGCTGGACCGGTCCGTCCAGGCCACGAGGGCGGCGATTTTCCCTGCTAACGGCCTGGATACGACGTATTGATCGCGGCGTGTCGTCGGTTTCTTCGGTTTTGGCCTTCCCCACTCGTCACATCTGGCACTACTCTCACGCTAAACACGTGCGTCAGGACTCCGACCAGGAGTCGGAGGGCGCCGCGTCGTGAAAGTGCGGGTGTCTGATGGCCTCAACCGAAGACGGCGAGCAGTCGCTCGCCGAGGTCAAGTTCCTTACCGTGGCCGAAGTCGCCGCGGCGATGCGCGTGTCCAAGATGACCGTCTACCGGCTGGTGCACTCCGGCGAGATGCCAGCGGTACGCGTCGGCCGTTCGTTCCGGGTGCCGGAGACAGCAGTCGACGAGTACCTACGCAAGTCGTACTTCCAGGCCGGCTGATCGCCGCCCGGGGCCACACCGAGACCAGCGGGACCCGTTCACCCGAGGGGTGAACGGGTCCCGTCATCTGCGGCCGCCTACTGGGTGTCCCGCGCCACCAGGTCGACATCCACCGCGACGCCAGCCCAGTCCGCGGTCACGACGTAGGCCGCGCCGGACGGGATCGAACCGGACTCGTCGGCGCTCGACGACGCGGCCGACCCGACCAACGCGCACGCGGCGTCGTAGAAGTACAGGTCGAGGTCCCACGTGACCCCGGAACCCGTCACCGTGACGGTGTGCGCGCCGTCGCCGAAGCCCTCGGGCAGCTTGCTCACCCAGCCGTCGACTCCCTGCGACGCCGGCGGGTACGTGCAGGCGTTGGCGAACTCGGTCGCGGTGACGCCACCACCGATGTTGTCGCCGCCCGGGTCGCTGCCGAGGATCGTGAACGACTCGGTGAAGTCCGGGTCGAGCGGCTTCGGCGGCAACGGCTCGACGCCGGTGACGTCCTGGCCGAACACCTGGACGTCCCCGACCTGCGCCATGGTCTTCGTCTCGCCCTGCGCCTCGTCGGTCCAGACCCGGATGTGGGACGCCTGCACCGGAGTGGCGAGGCGGAACGACCGGTAGTGCAGGTCGGGCGCCACCGGCCGCGGTGCCTGGAAGCCGAACGCGTCCTTGCCGATCGGCTGGGTCTTCCAGATCACCCCGTTGGTCGACGTCTGGACGGTGAACGACTTCAGGCCCTCGAACCGGCTCGACGTGAACGCGCTGACCTGGATGGTGTCGATCGTGGCGGGCTTCGCCAGCTTGACCGTTGCGCGGCCGGTGCTCACCGGCGACTTCCAGCTGCTCGCCTCGGTGTCGTCGAACGCGTTGGCGGCACCGGTGCCCGACGCACTGACGATCGTCGCGCCGTTGGCCTCGGAGGCGAGGTTGGGGCGCAGTGAGTACGTCGCGTGCGACGTCGCATCGGCCTGCACCGCCACCGGGTCGAGCGTGCGCGAACCGAACCCCCGGGCCTGGATCGTGAGCGGGTAGCTCCCGGCGTAGGCGGGGATGGCGAACGCGCCGGTGCTGTCGGTCGTCGCGGTCGGCGACACCCGGGCCTCGTACTCGCCGACGACCACCTTGGCGTTCGGCACCGGCTTGCCGGTCGCGGCGTTCGTCACGGTGCCGGCGATGGTGCCGTTGAGGGACGCGTCGAGGTGCGCGAACGACGGGACCGGGTCGGTGTCGTTGCCGCCGGTCGGATCGGCCTCGGTGACGTTGTTGACGGCGCCGACACCCATCCCGCGGGTGGCGAACGCGCCATACACCGTCGTCTGCAGCTCGTCGAAGTCCGCGCGGCTGTGGTAGCGCAGGTCCAGCGCCTGCAGGATCGCGTCACGCATGTCGAGCATCGACGGGTCGCTCGGCGACAGTGGCATCGCGTCGGTCACCAGACGTCCGGCGATGTCGGCGCCCTCGCCCTGGCCGTAGGCGGCGACCAGGTCCTTACGCAGGTCCCACAGGGTCGTGGTCCAGATCTCGCCGTCGGCATGCACCTCGGGGCCGACCAGGTCGTACCCGATGTCGCCGAATCCGGTCGGGTTGTCGTCGTAGGGCCAGTTGCGGATGCCGCGCTCGGTGTTGCCGGTGGCGTACGCGCCGACCACCGAGTCGTCGGCCAGGCCTTCGCGGTGCAGGTAGTTCAGGGCGTACCAGTCACCCCAGCCCTCACCCATCGAGCCGGACTGATGGGTGTTGAGCCCGTTGTCCTCCGGGCCGACGTATCGGTTGGAGAGGCCGTGCGCGTACTCGTGCTCGATCACAGTGGCGTCGAAGTCGCCGTCGCGGCACGGCCCCTCGAACGCGTCGTTGATCGGCTCCCAGAGGAACATCCCGCTCCACGGCGGGAGGCCGTCGGGGAGCGTCAGCATGTAGGCGTTGTCGCGTCCGGTGTACGTCGGCGCGCCTCCGCTGACGGCGCCGGCCTGCACCAGACCGAGGATCGGGTCGCCACCGGAGCCGCCCGCACTGCCGTTGTTGACCTGGAAGTTGCCGGCCGACTCGGTGAAGCCGAGGTCGTAGAACTCGTCATGGATCCGGTTGTGGTGGAAGAACAAGTTGGTCGCCGCGGGGTCGACGTCCTGGGCGTACGACGGGACGGCGCACTCGCTGCGGCCCCAGTTGTCGGCGAACGCATAGTTGAACTGCGACGTCGGGCTGACCGGGCGCGGCCCCTGGTCGGCCGGCACCAAGAAGTTGGACCAGTTGGCGTAGCTGTTGGCGTTGTTGCCGAACGTCGTCGGGCCGGGCAGGCCGGCGACACCGGACGGGTCCACCCAGCCGCTCGGCGACTCGTCGGTGGGGCCGAAGCTCTTGATCACCGGGTCACCGCCGGCGACGGCGCCGGGGTGGTTCTCGTAGACCGTGCCCTCGGCGTCGTGGTCGACCAGGGAGTCGCGGTACAGCACCGCGCCCGTACTCGCATCGACGACGGTGTCCCAGGCGCGGTCGGGTGACTCCACCAGGAGCACCCGGTAGGCGAGCCGCCCACCGTCGGCGGTGGGGAAGGCAGCCTTCCGGACGTACGAGGAGACACCCTCCCCGACGCCGGCGAGCTCGGCGAAGCCGGCCCTCGCGCCGAGTTTGCTCACGGATACGTCGATGCCCGCCGCATCGCCGGCCTTCTGCAACGCGTCGCCGGCAGTGAGACCGAAGGTGCCGAGCGTGCTGTCATCGGGCGTGATCGCGCCGACGACGCTGACCACCCGGTTGTCACCGTCGAGCACCACGGACAGCGAGCCGCCCTGGGTCGCCTGCACGCCGCCGAACGTCTGCGCGTAGCTCACCACCGTCGCGACCTCGCCGGGCAGGGTGTGCGCGCCGGTCTGCTCGAGGGCGTCCACCATCGACGAGCTCAGGCCGAGCGCGTCGCCGTGCTCGGACAGGAAGGTGCGGGCCGCCTGCCCCGGGGTGCCCGGGTACGACGGCGTGAGCGTCTCGCCTGCGGCCGATCGGACCGACCGGGGGGTGCCGAACCGATGGTCCCAGGTAATCGCGGCGTCGGACCCGGCCAGCGATGCCAGCGCGGCGCGCAGCTCGGTGGTCGGCAGGACGAGCGCGCCGGTGCGGCTGTCCATCTGCTCCGGCTCGGTTGAGCTGGACGGGCCTGGCGAAGGCGTCACCGCCGCGGTGGGTGGCACGCCGGCCACGGTCGTCCAGGCCAGTGCGGCGGCGCTGAGACCGGCGGCGACCAGGCGCAGCCGACGGGTTCGCGGGCGCCGCACGTGGCGGGGGAGTCGAGATCTGGCGTGCATGGGCGTACCTCCGGGCCGTGGTCGGGATCGCCGACCGTTGGTTCCCCAAGTCATCGACTCAACGAGCCAGGTCGGTGCCGGGTCACGCACACGGGTACTCTTGGGCAGGCTCGCGGCCACCACCTCGCCGCGTGGTCCAGCCGAGCACCAGCCAGGCATCACCGAAGGGTCACCCGTGGGTTCTGTCATCAAGAAGCGTCGCAAGCGCATGGCGAAGAAGAAGCACCGCAAGCTGCTCAAGAAGACACGCATCCAGCGTCGCAAGGCAGGCAAGTAACCGACTGTTACCAGTCGGTAGACGGCTGGACTAGGCTGGCCCGGTCCACCCACCTTCCAGGTCGTAGGGTTCTTCGATGGGTCGCGTCGTACTGGTCACCGGGGTCTCACAGCCCCTCGGTGGGCGTTTCGCGCGCACCCTCGCCGACGATCCCGACGTGGAGCGCGTCATCGGCGTCGACGTCGTGCCGCCGCGGGCCGACCTCGGCGCCGTTCGCTTCGTCCGTGCCGACATCCGCAACCCCGTCATCACCAAGGTGATCGTCGGCGAGGACGTGGACACCGTCGTGCACGCGAGTGTGATCGCCGCGCCCGCCCGGGCCGGCGGTCGGTCGGCGATGAAGGAGCTCAACGTCATCGGCACGATGCAGTTGCTGGCGGCCTGCCAGAAGGCTCCCGGCCTGCGCAAGCTCGTCGTCCGGTCGACCACCGAGGTCTACGGCGCCTCGCCGCGTGACCCGGCGATGTTCACCGAGGACATGGCACCCAAGCAGCTGCCGCGCGCCGGCTTCGCCAGGGACGCCGTCGAGGTCGAGGGGTACGTACGCGGTCTGTCGCGCCGTCGACCCGACGTGACGGTCACGATCCTGCGGCATGCGAACCTGATCGGCCCGACCCTCGAGTCGAGCATCGGCCGCTACTTCACCCTGCCGGTCGTGCCGACCACGTTGGGGTACGACGCCCGGCTCCAGCTGTGCCACGAGGGCGACGTCCTCGACTCCCTGCAGCTCGCCGTGTCGGCGGACGTGCCCGGCGCGTTCAACATCGCGGGCGACGGCGTCCTCATGCTGTCCCAGGCGGTCCGCCGGGCCGGGCGTCCGCTGGCCCCGATCCCGAGCTTCGCGGTGTCCGCCGTCGGTGGGCTGTTCCGCTCGGCCCGGCTGGCGGACTTCTCGCCGGAGCAGGTGGCGTTCCTGACGTACGGACGGGGGGTCGACACGACCCGGATGCGGAAGGTCCTCGGTTTCGAGCCGTCGTTCACCACCGAGCAGGCGTTCGACGACTTCCTGCGGGTGAAGGGACTCGGCCCGCTGGCGCCCGAGCGGGTGCAGTCGGCCGAGCGTGGTCTGCGTGACCTGCTGGTGAGGGAGGGTGATCGTGGCTGACGCCGAAGTGATTCCGCTGGGCACCCGTGGTCGGCCGGGGCGTGGCACCAGTCGTCGGGGGACGCCGTCGTCGGCGGCTCGCTCGCTCGCCCCGAAGGTCAGGCCCGCCCGCAGCGACCGGCGCGTCGACGCGCCCGTGGTCCAGCACCCGCGAGCCGGTGAGCCGGACGAAGCGCCCAGCTTCGACCCGGACGCGATGTTCGTCGAGCGGCCCGGTGGCGGGCAGGGGTTCGACGTCGCCGCCGCGATCGCGGCGGCGGCACGCGAGGTGTTCGGCGACGACTGGGAGCGGCGGTTGGCCGAGCTGCTGGCGTTCGCGCGCCGGCGGCTGACCGGCGACTACGCCGTGGACGAGTTCGGCTTCGACCCCGAGCTCACGTCCACCTTCACGATGGCGGCGCTCCGGCCGCTGGCCGAGCGCTGGTTCCGGGTCGACGTACGCGGCCTCGACAACATCCCCGACACCGGGGGTGCGCTCGTCGTCGCCAACCACTCGGGCACGGTGCCGCTGGACGCCCTGATGACCGGGCTGGTTGTGCACGACCACGCGCAGCGGCACCTGCGGATGCTCGGCGCCGACCTGGTGTTCCGGCTTCCGTTCGTCGGCCAGCTGGCCCGCCGCGCGGGCGCGACCCTGGCCTGCACCGAGGACGCCGAGCGGATGCTCGGCCAAGGCGAGCTGGTCGGCGTCTGGCCGGAAGGCTTCAAGGGGATCGGCAAGCCGTTCAAGGAGCGCTACACGCTGCAGCGATTCGGTCGGGGCGGGTTCGTCTCGGCGGCGCTGCGTACCCGGGTGCCGATCGTGCCGTGCTCGATCGTGGGCGCGGAGGAGATCTACCCGTTGGTCGGCAACCTCCCGACGCTGGCCCGGTTGCTCGGGGTGCCGTACATCCCGGTCACGCCGTTCTTCCCCTGGCTCGGGCCGCTCGGCATGATCCCGCTGCCGAGCAAGTGGCTGATCGAGTTCGGCGAGCCGATCCGCACCGATGCGTACGCCGTCGATGCGGCGGACGAGCCGATGACGGTGTTCAACCTGACCGACCAGGTCCGGGAGACGATCCAGCAGACGCTCTACTCACTGCTGATGCAGCGGCGCAACGTCTTCTTCTGATTCACCCGTTCCCGCTGTGTCCTGAACGGCACGGTCCCGTGCCGTACCAGAGCAGCCCCACTGCTGCAGTCGTGGGGGTGGTCCCACAAGGCACGGTCCCGTGCCGTTCGGGAGCGGGCGAAGCTGTGGGTACGGCGCGGCGGCATGTACGAGCGGCTGTCGGCGGGTCAGGGCAGCGCGGGCGTCTCGACCAGCTTGGTGACGCTGTCGAGGAGGCCGTCCTCGCCGAGCACGGTGCCGTCGCCGACGAGGGCACCGCCGACCTTGCCGGTGTCGGTGGTCGGGTCGTCGGTGTCCGGAGCGTCGTCGGGCACGTCGGCCGGCTGCTCCGACGTCGCTGGCGCGCTCGGCTCGCTGGCCTGCGCGACGCCCCCGAGCAGACCCTCGACGAGGCTGGTGACGATGTTGCGGGTCGGCGCGTCCGTCGCCGTCGGCATCCTGCTCGGCTCCCGCGTCGGGTCGCTGAACAGGTTGGCATCGATTTGCGGGAGCAGCCCGAACACACGGTCGCGGGACTCATCGACAGGCCCGGCGAGCGGGTCGGCCAACGGGTCGGTCAGCGCACGATCGGCCTCGGCCTTGGCGTCACCGGACCGGAGGTGGGGCAACGCCCGGGTGGCGAGCGCACCGTCGGGCATCGGCAGACCGTCGGTGGCCTGGCGCAGCGACATCAGGTTGAGGTCGAGATCGAGCGGCGGTACGCCGGGCGTGCAGTGCGAGCACGCGGCGACCGCCATCCGGTCGAGGGCGTCGACGACGTCGGCGGCCTCCTCCCAGGCGCCGCGGGCATCGCTGGGGACCTGGTCGGCCAGCTCGGTCAGCTGGTCGGCCGCGGCGGTGGTGAACCTGCGTACCTGCAGCAGGTCGGCGGAGCGGCCGCTGGAGTCGTACTCCTTGACCAGCAGCTCGCCACCGCGGCTAGCGCTGGCGGAGAAGTCACGGAGCGTCTCGGACACGGCCTCGCGAGCATGGGCGTCGTCGCTGCCGTCAGCCGCCAGGCCCTCGACCTCGTCGAGCCGGGTCCTGGCCTGTCCCAGCAGCCGGCCGGCCTCCGCCCGCTCGCTGGTGGCCAGCTCGACCTGGGCCCGCTCGAAGCCGCGCTTGACCGGGTACAGCACCTCGCCCGGCAGCGACTGCTGGCTGGCGGCGGCGACGCCGGACAGGCCGCCGGTGACTACCAGCGCGGACGCGACGGCCACCAGGCGTCGGCGCTGCCGAACGGAGCGGACCGGCGTCGCGCGGTGGACTGGCGCGCGCTGCTCGGGGACATGCAGCTCGGTCTGGGCCGCCTCGAGCAGACCGGCGCGCAGACTGTCGCGGAACTGTGTCGTGGGCTCGGCGTCGGGCACCGAGCGTAGGCTCGTGGCCAGCTCGACGAGCGGGTCGATGACCGGGTCGCCGGTCGTCCGCAGCCCCTCGACGGCGCGCGCGAACTCCTCGGCGCGGCGCCGTGACGAGAGGTGGTCGGCCATCGTACGAATCCTGTTCACAACTGATCACCCGCCGGGGCCACCTGGTTGCGGCACCCGATCTGCCCCCTCAACGACGGAGACCGAGCGGAGGTTACGCACGGTAAGGACATACCGGGACGACTTACTCGCGCGGCCATCAGCGCAGTCCTTCCGGGAGCAGCTTGGCGAGGTTGCGTACGGCCCGCAGCTGCAGCTGTTTGACGGCACCCTCGGTGCGCTGAAGGATCGCCGCGGTCTCGGCGATCGACATGCCTTGCAGGAACCGGAGGACGAGGCAGTCTTGCTGCTCCTGGGCGAGCTCGCGCAGGCCGCAGAGCAGCACCTTGTTGGTCAGCCCGGCGATCACGTCGTCCTCCGGCCCGGCCTGGGCGAGGTCGTGGTCGCCCATGTCGTCGGTGGTGATCTCGAGGCGCTGACGACCCGACTTGTAGTGGTCGGCGACGAGGTTGCGCCCGATGGTCATCAGCCAGGCGCCGAAGTCGCGCCCCTGCCACTTGAACGACGCCATGCTGCGCAGGGCGCGGAAGAACGTCTCGCTGGTCAGGTCCTCGGCGAGTGCGTGCGACCCGACTCGGTAGTACAGGAACCGGTAGACCGAGCTCACGTAGTGGTCGTACAGCTGGCCGAACGCCTCACTGTCGCCGGCTCGCGCCAGGTCGACGAGCGCGACGAGCCGCTCGGTCTCCGGGTCGGTCGACTCGGGCGGCTGCTCATCGCCTGACCGGCCGCCGGCCGAGCCGACCGTCCTGGTCGTGCCTGCGCTGTCGGTCGTGAGCCACTGGCCGGTGGGTACGGAGGCGACCGAACCGTCGACACCGGCCACGGCGACCGCGGGCTCGAACAGCCCAGCGATCTCCAGGACCGCCCGGCGAAGCGCCACGAGCCCGGCGCTCCCGGTGTGGTCGACGTTGTGCATCGCTCTCCCTCCCCGGCTTTCGCCGGGCTGCCTCCCAAGCAGACGTCACGATGGTAGGGCCTCAGGGCGGACTTGTGAACCCGTGAGTAACTTGCTGTTACCGTGTCTCTGGTCTCGTCCCATTCTTTCCCACTGGCGCCGGTTTACGCCACTGTATGAGCATGTTTAGTTACACCTCGTAACATTTTTGTTTCAACCGACGCGGCGCCGGATCGCCGCCCCGGCCGCGACGGCACCGACCAGCGCCCCGGCGGACCCGGCAGCGAACAGCCCAAGCCTGGCGGCTTTCCGGCCGGTGCGGTAGTCCCTGATCCGCCAGCCGGCCGCTCGCGCGTGCTCCCGCAGCCTCGGGTCGGGGTTGATCGCGCACGGGTCGCCGACCAGCGACAGCAGGGGCAGGTCGTTGAACGAGTCGGAGTACGCCGACGAGCGGTCCAGGTCGATGCCTTCCTGAGCGGCCAGCGCCTTCACCGCCTCGGCCTTGGCCGGGCCGTGCAACAGGTCGCCGACCAGCCGGCCGGTGTAGACCCCGTCGTGATGCTCGGCCACGGTGCCCAACGCCCCGGTCAGGCCGAGGCGCGACACGATGATGCGGGCGATCTCGATCGGCGCGGCAGTGACCAGCCAGACCCGCTGGCCTTGGTCGAGGTGCATCTGGGCGAGGGCGCGGGTGCCCGGCCAGATCCGGTGCGCCATCGCCTCGTCGAAGATCTCCTGTCCGAGGGACTCGAGCTCCTCGACCCGGTGGCCGGCGATGAACGACAGCGCCTTCCCCCGGGCCGACGCGACGTGCTCCGGGTCCTCGACGCCGACGATGCGGAAGTACGCCTGCTGCCACGCCGCGGCGGCGATGTCCTTGGTGGTGAAGAAGTGCCGCTTGTGCAGGCCCCGCGCGAGATGGAAGACCGATGCTCCTTGCATCACCGTGTTGTCGACGTCGAAGAAGGCGGCGACCGTCGGGTCCGGCGGCGTACTCAGAGCGCTCTCGACCTCGGCTGCGGCAGCCGATGCCTCCCCGGCCAGCACCGACCGCGACCGCAGGTTGGTCGGCGGGATGTAGCGGTAGCGGCGGGGCATGCGGCGAGCCTATCCACGATTCGGCGAGCGGTGGCCGGGTCTGCGTCGGCCGTGCGGACAGCTGTCGCGCCACCGGCGGCGCCACCCCCGGTCGGCCCCACGTGGCGATCTGCAAGACTCCCGGCGTGGAGCCTCCAGACGGCGCTACGGTGATCCGCCCCACCGTGGCCAACGTCGCCGACCTGCTGCGTGAGCAGGCGGGCGTGCGCGGCGATGCCGGCGCGGTGTCCGACGCCCGCCGGAGCCTCACCTGGTCCGAGCTCGACGCCGAGGCCGACCGGGTCGCGGCCGGCCTGGTCCAGCTCGGCCTGGTCGCCGGCTACCGCGTCGCGGTGTCGCTGACCAACCGGGTGGAGTTCGTGAGTTGTTACCTGGGGATCCTGCGCGCCGGCCTGGTCGCCGTACCCCTCAACCCCACGTCACCCACCGGCGAGGTCGTGCGGGTTCTCGCCGACAGCGGGGCGCGGGTCGTGGTCTGTGAGACCGACACCGCCGCCGCGGTCCGCGGCGCGGTCGACGGACTGGCCGACGCGCTGGCAGGCGCCGACGAACAGCTGCGCGCGCGTACGGTCGTGCCGGCTGTCGTCGTCGTCGATGCCGCCACGGTTCCGGGCGAGCAGGGCTTCGACGCCCTGCTCGCCGCCGAGCCGGTGACCGCGGTGGCGCCGCAGGACCCGCATGCGCTGGCCGTACTCCTCTACACCTCGGGCACCAGCGGACGCCCACGGGCCGCGATGCTCTCCCACCTCGCGCTGCTGACCAACATCGAGCAGGCCGCGGTGACGACGACCGAGGCGATGGGGCCCGACGACGTCGTCCTCGGCGTGCTCCCGCTGTTCCACGTCTACGGGCTCAACGGCGTACTCGGACAGGTGCTCAGGCAGGGCGCCCGGCTGCTCATCGAGGCCCGGTTCGACGCCGAGCAGACGCTGGCGCTGGTGCAGCGCGAGGCGGCGACGATCGTGCCGGTCGCCCCGCCGGTGCTCGGCGCCTGGGCGGAGCTGTCCGACCTGGCGGGGCGGCTGACCTCGGTACGACTCGTCGTCACCGGGGCCGGGCCGATGACGCCTGAGGACGTCCGCCGGTTCGAGACCGCCGCCGGTGTCCAGGTGCACCAGGGCTACGGGCTCACCGAAGCGGCCCCCGCCGTGACGTCGACTCTGATGTCGTCCGAGCCGAAGCCGGGGTCGGTCGGCAAGGCCCTGCCCGGCGTCGAGCTGCGCGTCCTCGACGAGGGCCACGAGGTGGAGGGCGCCGACGCCGGCGAGGTGTGGGTTCGTGGCGGCAACCTGTTCGACGGGTACTGGCCCGACGCCGGCGAGGGTCCTGATGCCGATGGGTGGTACGCCACCGGAGACGTGGGCTACCTCGACGCCGACGGTGACCTGTTCCTGGTCGACCGGTTGAAGGAGATCGTGATCGTGTCCGGCTTCAACGTGTACCCCTCGGAGATCGAGGACGTGCTCGCCGAGGTCGACGGCGTGGTCGAGGCCGCGGTCATCGGTGTGCCCGACGCCGAGACCGGCGAGGCGGTCGTGGCGTACGTCGTCACGGAGCCGCATCAGGGGCTGGACGACGCGCGGGTGGCCGAGCAAGTCCGGGCGCACAGTGACCGTCGGCTGGCAAGGTTCAAGCAGCCGCGAGACCTGCACGTCGTCGCCGAGCTCCCGCGGTCGGTCACCGGCAAGGTCGCGAAGGGACGCCTTCGGGCGACCGAGCAACGGCGCGCGATGGGGTTGGCGTGACGGCCGACGCCCGCGTCGTCCTTTACACCCGGCCCGGCTGTCACCTCTGCGACGACGCCCGAGTGGTGATCGAGCGGGTGTGTGCCGAGCTCGGCGTCGGCTGGCAGGAAGTCGACATCAGCGCTGACGAGCACCTGCTCGCTCAGTACTGGGAGCAGATCCCCGTTACCTTGGTCGACGGCGCCCCGCACGACTTCTGGCGGGTCGACCCGACCCGGCTGCGGGCCGCGCTCACCCGCTGACCTCTCGCCGAGGTTGCGCGTAGGTCGGGTTTCTTCGCGTCGAGGTTGCGCGTAGGTCGGGTTTCGCCGGCGCCACCGACCGGACCCAAACGCCGAGATGGACTTTCTCGGGGTTTATCGATGCCCGGACGGCCCGAGATCGTCCATCTCGGCGTTGGGCACCGCGCCAATGACGCGAGCAAGGCCAACCCTCACAGCCAGTGCGCAGGTGGCGGGCTCGGCCACGGCGCGCGTCAAAGATTGCCCAATGGGGGCTCTCCTGCTGGATGTGTGGGTGGGTCTGCGGTTGGCGGTCCGGTTCAGATAGCCCCGCGGGCGCGGTCTCGTGCGGTCCAGCCACGTGGTGACGGTCATTCCCGTCGGCCACCACATCACCCTCCGAACCGACATTCTGGGCCCGGAATCGGGGCCGAAAGTGACGGTTCGAGGGGTGAAGTCACCCAGGCACGCCGAGATCGGCCCGGGTCGTCGTCTGCCGACAGGTGTCGCAGAATGCAGACGGGTCCACCCGCCGGCACCGGTCACCGCCCCCAGTCGCGTGTCATCGGCCGGCGGCGTCGGACCCTCGCCCACACATCAGTCAGAAGAGCCCCCATTGGGCAAGAGTCGAC
>JBOHDE010000051.1:0-19945 GCA_050699035.1 Nocardioidaceae bacterium
GGAACGGCACGGGCCCGTGCCGTTCAGGAGCCCTGGGTCGGTGTGCATAGGTGCAACCTCGGCGGGAGGGTGTCCAGCCGGGTCGAACCCCATCCCCTTTCGCGTCGAGGTTGCGCGTAGGTCGGGACGGTGGCAGCTCACCCCCACGCGTACCCGATCATCCCCACGTCTGCAGGACTGGGGATGGTCGGGAACGGCACGGGCCCGTGCCGTTCAGGACTCCCGGGTCGGTGTGCATAGGTGCAACCTCGGCGGGAGGGTGTCCAGCCGGGTCGAACCCCATCCCCTTTCGCGTCGAGGTTGCGCGTAGGTCGGGCCGGTGGCAGCTCACCCCCACGCGTACCCGACCATCCCCACGTCTGCAGGAGTGGGGGTGATCGGGAACGGCACGGGCCCGTGCCGTTCAGGAGCCCTGGGTCGCAGACATTCGTGCAACGTCGGCGGGAAGGAGTGGGTCGGTCAGGTGGTGGCGGGGCCGACGTAGGTCGACACCCAGCTGCTCAGCGGGGTCAGCGCACGCCAGGCCAGCCGGACCTCGTCGAGGGTGCGCCGGCTGGCCAGCCAGTCGGGCGCGCCGTACTCCTTGACCGCGATCAGCGACTTGTGCCGGAGCAGTTCGAGTCGCGGATGGTCGGCGTCGTACCCGCGCGGCCTGGTCTTGAGCTGCTCGCCATCCAGCCGGAAGCCGCCCGTGCGCAGCCCGTCCACGATCTCGGCGAGTGCTGAGCCGGTCGTCTCGCCGTCGACGAACTCCCGATACCGCGCGATCTGGTCGGAGCCATGGGCGCGAAACCCGCCGCCCACCAGCAGCCCGTCGGCACTGATCTGCACGTAGTAGCCGACTCCGAGTGCGTCGCCGACGGTCGCGCCCTGGGTGAGCTTGTACGGCGGCCGGTCCCGGCTGAACCGCATGTCCTGGTACGGCCGGAACACTTTGCCGGTGCCGAAGTCCGGCTCCAGCTCGGCGACGAGCGCGCGCATCGGGTCACGGACCTCGGACTCGTACGTCGCCTTGTGCGCGGCCCAGAACTCCCTGCTGTTGTCGGCCTCGAGCTCGGCGTAGAAGTCGACCGCGCGGTCGGAGAAGCCAGTGAACGTCGACATGGAGGCGACTCTGGCACCGGCCGCGAGTGCCGACAACCCGGGGCGACGGTGAGCTTGCCCCGCTTTGTACCCGCAGCGTGGCCGACGACTGACCGAGCGCAACATTTTGCCTCCGCGCCCCCTTGCGCTCCGCCACGGAATGAGTGACCGTATGTGATCGAGTATTTACCAGATCGATCACGGTCAATCAACCCAGGGAGAGGTCATGACGGATGGACGATCGACCGATGGAGTGAGCCGACGATCGGTGCTCGCCGGTACGGCGGCGACGGCGGCGGCGACCTGGGGACTCGCTGGGCCAGCACCGGCAGCAGCCGCGGCCGCACCCGCGCCGGCGGCAAAGCCCGGCCGAACCATGGCGGGCGTGCCGTTCGAGGTGATGAGCCCGGCGCGGATTGCGATCATCGGCCTCGGGATGCGTGGCGGCGGCATGATCGACAACTTCCTCGGCATCCCGGGCGCGCGGGTCACCGCACTGTGCGACATCCGCCCGGACTATGCCGCTCGGGCGGCCGCCAAGGTGGTCGCCGAGGGACAGCCGGCGCCCGCGGTCTACACCGACGGCGACTACGCGTTCGAGAAGATGCTCGAGCGGGACGACATCGACTTCGTCTACACGCCGACACCGTGGGAATGGCACACGGAGATGGCGCTGGCCGCGATGAAGGCCGGCAAGCACGTCGGGGTCGAGACGCCGGCCGGCCTGACCATGAAGGACCTCTGGGACCTGGTCGAGACCTCGGAGAAGACCGGCCGGCACTGCCTGCTGCTGGAGAACTGCTGCTACGGCAAGAACGAGATGCGTGTGCTGCGAATGGCGCACGAGGGCAAGTTCGGCGAGCTGCTGCACGGCGCTGGCGCGTACCTCCACGACCTGCGCAACCTGATGTTCCGCGACGACGGCTACGAGTCCGAGTGGCGGCGTCCGTGGCACACCCTGCTCAACGGCGACCTGTACCCCACCCACGGGCTCGGCCCGGTCGCGTCGTACATGGACATCAACCGTGGCGACCGGCTGACGCGGATCACCTCGATGGGTACGCCCGTGCTCGGCCTCGAGCAGTACCGCGAGGCCAACGAGGAGCCCGGCGACTCGTCGTGGGACGAGGAGTACGTCAAGGGCGACCTGACCGTCAGCCTGGTGCAGACCGCCAAGGGCCGGCTGATCCGACTCGAGCACGACGTGTCGAACCCGCGGCCGTACTCACGTCGCAACCACCTGGGCGGCACCGCCGGTGTCTTCGAGGACTACCCGGCGAGGATCTACCTCGAGCCCGACCACAGCGGTCACCAGTGGGGCAGCTTCGACGACTACACCGACTTCGACCACTGGCTGTGGAAGGAGAACCCCAACCCCGGTGGCGGCCACGGCGGCATGGACTACCTGATGCTGTGGCGTCTCGTGCAGACCATGAACCTCGGACTGCCGCCCGACATGGACGTGTACGACGCGGCCTCCTGGAGTTGTCCGGTGCCGCTGTCGGTGGAGTCGATCAAGAAGGAGTCGAAGGGCATCGAGATCCCCGACTTCACCCGCGGGCACTGGGAGGACCCGCGCGCGGGCGTCGACTCCGAGAAGCCCGCCTAGCTGGTTTAGCTGGCGACGCCGTAGCGCTTGGCGCTGCGCTCACGGGCCTTGGCGGCCTCGACCTCGCGGTCCTTCGGCGGCGCCTTCGTCACCAGGGCGTCGAGCAGGTGGCGGGTCGAATGGGCAACCTCCGCGACCGCGGCGTCGAAGGCTTCCTGGTTCGCGGCCGACGGCTTGGTCATCCCGCTGACCTTGCGGACGAACTGCAGCGCGGCGGCGTCGACCTCGTCGTGGGTCGCCGGCGGAGCGTAGTTGTGGAGAGTCCTGATGTTGCGGCACATGCATCGAGCCTGACACGCGTCCGCCGTACCGCCAAGCAGGGGTACGGCGGACGCGGTCGTGGGCGTCTTCAGCCTAGGCAGTTCGGGGGTCAGGCACCCGCGGGCACGCCGTCTACAGCGGCGGTTGCGGGTTGTCGCAGAGGAACGGCTCGCGCCCCGCGCCGGCGTGGTATTCGTAGGTCTGCGCCTGGCGGGCGAGCATGATCCGGGTGCCGGGGACGAGCGCCTGGGTGTACATCATGCCCTCGCGCGGACAGCCCAGACTGCCGTCGCGCCAGGTCACCTCCTCGACGCTCACGACGGTGATCTCGGCGGGGTCGACCCCGATCCGTTGGGCGAGGTCGGCGACCGCGCTCGCCGCGGCTGGGGGGACGTGGCTCTCGGTCATGACTCCTTCCTACCCGATCGATGCAGCGGTACGTCGGCCGCGACCGGGTAGACCTGGTACATGACGATCACCCTGCATCCCGCCGGCCACACACCTGCCGACCTCGACGCGTACGACTTCGACCTGATCGTTGTCGGCGGTGGGTCGACCGGGGAGAATGTCGCGGCCCGGGCGAAGGCCGGCGGCCTCGACGTGGTCATCGTGGAGAGCGAGCTGGTGGGCGGCGAGTGCTCGTACTGGGCCTGCATGCCGAGCAAGGCGTTGCTGCGTTCGCCCGAGGCGCTCGACGCCGCGAAGGCGGTGGACGGGGCGAAGCAGGCGGTCACCGGCGAGCTCGACGTCGCCGCGGTGCTCCGGCGGCGGGACAGCTTCACCAGCGGCTGGAACGACGACGGCCAGGTCCAATGGGTGGAGGGCGAGGGCATCGCGCTGGTCCGTGGCACGGCCCGCTTCACCGGCGAGCGGGAGGTCTCGGTCGAGGGTCACGACGGCTCGACCGCCACCCTCACTGCACGGCATGCCGTCGCGGTGTGCACGGGCAGCGAGGCGTCGCTGCCACCGGTCGACGGGCTGGCCGACGCCGCCGTGTGGACCGCACGCGAGGTCACCAGCGCGCAGCAGGTGCCGGCCAGCCTGGTCGTCATGGGTGGTGGCGTGGTCGGTGTCGAGATGGCCACGGCCTGGTCAGCGCTCGGCGCACAGGTGACCGTCCTGGAGATGGCCGATCGGCTGCTGGTCAACAACGAGCCCGAGGTCGGCACGCGGGTGCAGGCTGGACTCTCCGACCGGGGTGTCGACGTCCGGGTCGGGGTCGAGGTGACAGGGGTACGCCGGGAGGACGGGACCGTCACCGTGACGCTGTCCGACGGCGAAACCGTAAGGGGGCAAGAGATCTTGGTGGCGGCCGGTCGTCGTCCTCGTACTGCCGGCATCGGCCTCGACACCGTCGGCCTCGACGACGGCCGCTACCTCGAGACCGACGACACGATGCGGGTGAAGGGCATCGACTGGCTCTACGCCGCCGGCGACTGCACCGGTCGGGCGCTGCTCACCCACATGGGCAAGTACCAGGCCCGGGCCTGCGGCGACGTGATCGCGGCCCGGGCGCGGGGCGAGGCCGAGGCACCGGAGGACTGGAGCCGCTTCACTGCGACCGCCGACCACCGGGCCGTGCCGCAGGTGGCGTTCACCGACCCGCAGGTGGCGGCGGTCGGGCTGACCGAGGTGCAGGCCAGGGCAGCCGGGATCGCGGTCCGGTCAGTCGAGTTCGAGCTCGGCGACATCGCGGGCGCGTCCCTGCTGGCGGACGACGCGGCGGGCTGGGCCAAGCTGGTCGTCGACACCGATCGCGAGGTGCTCGTCGGCGCGACCTTCCTCGGGCCGCAGGCCGACGGGCTGCTGCATGCCGCGACGGTCGCCGTCGTCGGTGAGGTGCCGTTGGCGCGGCTCTGGCACGCCGTACCCGCCTATCCCACCACCAGCGAGGTCTGGCTCCGCCTGTTGGAGACCTACGGCCTCTGACCGCTCTTTCGCTGAGTGTGACGAGTTGGCGCGACACGCCGGCGTGTCGCAACCAACTCGTCACACTCAACTGGGGGAGGCGAAGTTCAGGCGCGGGAGCGCCAGAGCAGCCAGACGAAGTACGGCGTGCCGATCAGCGCCGTCAACAGGCCGGCCGGGACCTGCGCCGGCGCGATCACCGTGCGGCCGATGGTGTCGGCGACGCTGACCAGGATCGCGCCGAGCAGCATCGCCACCGGGATCACCCGGCGGTGCCGACTGCCGACGAGGGCGCGGGCGGCGTGCGGGGCCACCAGGCCGACGAAGCCGACGACGCCCACGGCCGACACTGCCGTCGACGCCAGCACGGCGGCGCCGCCCAGCGCGACCAGCCGGGTGCGTTCCAGCGGCACCCCGAGCACCCGGGGCGTGTCGTCGTCGAGCGCCAGCAGGTCCAGCTCGCGGCGCGCCAGCGCGACGACCGGTGTCAGCACGACCAGCGCTACCAGCACCGGCAGCACCTGGTCCATCGTCCGGCCGTACGTCGACCCGGACAGCCAGGTGAGGGCCTTGCCGGTGTTCCACGGGTCGACGGACACGATCACGAAGGTCGAGACCGCGGTCAGGCCCGACCAGAACCCGATGCCGATCAGCACCAGCCGGTCGGAGTCGAGTCCACCGCGCCACGACAGCCCGTACACCAGTGCGAACGTCACCAGCGCCGCCGCGCAGGCGACCGCGGTCATCGTCCAGCCGCTGGCCAGGGGTACGAACGTGATCAGCGTGACCGCGCCGACCCCGGCCCCGGCCGAGATGCCCAGCAGGCCAGGCTCGGCCAGCGGGTTGCGGCAGACCGACTGGACGGTCACGCCGGCCAGGGCGAGCGCGGTGCCGGCCAGCAGGGCGCCGGTGACGCGCGGCAGCCGCTGGTCGAGGACAAAGCCGACTCGCAGCCCGGCGTCGCCGCGCACCCAGTTCGCCACGTCGCCCGTGAGCACCAGCGTGTCGCCGAGCAGCATGCCGGAGACGACCGAGCCGAAGACGAGGATGCCGCAGATCGTCAACGCCACAACGAAAACAGCTCGCGACCGCGCCCGCGCCGGCTGCGCCGCCGGTGGCTGCCGGGTCGGCCCGGCGTCACGATATCGGCGGGCCAGCCAGACCAGGATGCCGGCGCCCAGCACCGTCGTGACGACGCCGGTGGGGACCTCGACCCCGGCCTGGCCACCGAGCGAGCCGCGCAGCAGGACGTCGGCTCCCAGCACGATCAGCACGCCGGTGATCCCCGACAGCGGCACCAGCAGGTGATGCCGGTGCAGCTCGGGCACGAGCGGTGCGACGAGCCGGACGATGACGGGTGCGCACAGCCCGACGAAGCCGACCGGCCCGGCCAGCGTGACGGCAGCAGACGACAGCAGAACGGCCAGCAGGACGGCAACGAGCCGGGTACGCCGGACGTCGAGCCCCAGGCTGGTCGCCGTGTCGTCGCCGAGCGCGAGGATGTCGAGCCGGTGCCCGATCGCGACGCAGGCCACGACCGCGACCAGGACGACGGGTGCCATCTGCCGTACTCCGTCGAGGTCGCTCTGCACCAGCGACCCGTTGCCCCACGCGAACAGGCCCAGGGTGTTCTGCTCGAACAGCAGCAGGAGCAGCATGGTGAGCGAGTTCAGTGCCATCGCGGTCGCGGCTCCGGCCAGGATCAGCCGGGTCGGTCCTGACGCGCTGCCGGCCGAGAGCATCATCACGAGTGCCGCCGCGGCGAGGCCACCGACGAACGCGAACAGCCCGGAGAAGAGCGTCGGCAGCGTGACACCGAGCGCGGCGACGGTCGTGATCGCCAGGTGTGCGCCCGCGTTCACCCCGAGCGTGTCCGGCGAGGCCAGCGGGTTGCGCGCTACCGACTGCAGTGTCGCCCCCGCGACCCCGAGCGCGGCACCGACCACCAGACCGGCGAGCATCCGGGGCAGCCGGGACGCGACCAGGACGTTCCACGCGTTCTCGTCGACGTCGCCGGTGGCCAGCCGCAGCAGGTCCCCGGCCGCCACCTCGGACGTGCCCTGGGTGAGATGGACCCCGGCGAGTACGACGAGCGCGGCCGTGGCCGCCGTGAAGACGGTCGCCACCCGGGTACGACGTATTGCCGCCGGGGCCTGGGTCGACTCCGGCGGGGCAGGTGTGTCGACCTGGGTCAAGACGTGAGGGTCTTCACGACGAAGTCGATGAACTGCTCGCACGACAGCGGGCCGCCGAAGGTCCAGGTGCCCTCGTCGATCTCGTACAGCTTGCCGTCCTTGACGAACGGCTTCGACGTCCAGATGGCGTTCTTCGCCAGGCCCTCGCCGAAGACGTCGACGTCGGAGTCGTTGGCGTTGTAGAAGAAGTGCACGTCGCCGAGCGTGCCCAGCCCCTCGACGTCGGTCTGGGCGAGACCCCACTCGTCGACCTTGCCGGTCCAGCCGTTCTCGAGCCCCATCTCGACCGCGATGTCGGACAGCAGCGACCCCTTGCCGAACATCCTGATCGCGATCGAGCTGCCGTCCTGCCAGCCGTCGGCCATTGCGAACTGCTCGCCGGCGACCCCGGCCTCGGCGAGCGCGTCCTTGCCCTCGGCGACCTTGGCGTCGAAGTCGGCGAGTACGTCGGCGGCCTTGTCCTCCTCGCCGACCGTGGTCGCGATCGTCTCGACGTTGTGCTTCATCTGCCCGATGTTGTCGCTGGCGTCGGTGGCCTGCATGACCAGCACCGGGACGTACTCCTCCAGCTGCTCGATCAGCTTTTGGTCGCGGTCCGCGTGGGCGATCACCAGGTCGGGCTCGAGCGCCACGATCGCGTCGACGCTGGGCTCCTGCCGGGTGCCGACATCCTTGACCGACTCGTCCAGCGGGGCGGCCTTGACCCAGCTCGAGTAGCCCTTGATGTCGGCGGCACCGACCGGCATCACGCCGAGGGTCACCAGCATCTCGAGGTCGGACCATTCGAGTCCGACCACCTTCTCGGCCGGTTGGTCGAGCTCGAGCTTCTCGCCGCGGGCGTCGGTCACGCTGACCGGACCCTCGGCGGTGGAGCCCGACGCGCTCGACGAGCCGGTCGACGGCTCCTCGGTGGTGCCGCAGGCGCTGAGCAGGAAGGTGGCGGCGACGACCGCGATGGCAGGGGTGCGGAAGATTCTCATCAGGACCTCAGGTCGATGTGGGTGCGCACCGGTGGGTGGCCGGTGCGAAGTAAGGCTAGCCTAACCAACCTGGGCGTGCGCTGCACCCCCAGGCCCCACTCACCCACCACCTTCGGAGCAAAACCTCGGTGCGAAGGACAGCGACATACGCGCAACCTCGACGCGACGGGTCGCGTTCGCCCGGCCGGTCGGTGCGCAGCTGCACAGGTCCGCCGTTGATGCCGTCGGCGGGAGGAAACGGACAGATGTGCGATGTCGGCGGGAGGGTGCTCGGCGGTAGTGTGCGCTGGGCCGTGCATCGCCTCGATGGGATGAGCAGGCGGACGACGCAGCGGGCGTCAACGGCGATACTGTCGGCGATATGGACCAGGGCGGTGACGCAGTGCCGTTACGTGCCGTAGGCCTCGCTGATCTGCGCCGCCTGCACGCGCTGATCGGCCGGGTGAACGGCTGCCGCACGCTGGACGAAACCCTCAACGCCGTGGTCGAAGGTGTCGTGGAGGTGGTGGGGTTCGAGGTCGCCGGCGTCAGCATCGTCAACCCCGACGGCTGGTTCCAGATGGTCGCGGTAGCCGGCGACGAGGATGCCCGCAAACAGTTGCTCGGCAAGCGGATGCCACCCGACACGTTCGACCGGGAGTTCGCGCTCGCCGACACCTGGGGCGCGTTGCGGTTCGTGCCGCACGAGCGGCTGCCGGAGTCCGGTGGTCAGGGCTGGGTCCCCGACATCGAGGTCCTCGACGTACCCGATGCCTGGCATCCCCAGGATGCGCTGTTCGCGCCGCTGCGGTCACCCGCCGGCACGCTGGTCGGGATGCTGTCGGTCGACCTGCCGGTCGACCGGCGGCGGCCGGGACCGTTCCAGCGCGAGCTGTTGGAGATGCTCGCCGCGCAGGCCGGCGTCGCGGTCGACAACGCGCGGTTGACCGAGCAGCTGCGGGCGAGTGAGGAGGCGTTCCGGCTCGCGTTCGAGGGAGCCGGCACGGGCGTGGCCGTCCTCGCGATCCGCGAGCCAGACGTGGGCCGCTACCTGCGAGTCAACCCGGCGTTCTGCCGCATCGTGGGCTACACCGAGGACCAGCTGCTGCGGATGCGCTTCACCGACATCACGCACCCGGAGGACAAGCCGCCCGAGCTGCACATGCTGCGGCAGCGCAACACCGGGGAGTCCAGCGTCCACCGGTCCGAGAAGCGCTACCGGCACGCCAGCGGAGCCTGGGTCTGGACGTCGGTCGTGACGTCGGTCATCTACGACGCCGACGGGTCCCCGCAGTACGCCATCAGCCACGTCGAGGACATCAGCGCACGTCGGGCGGCCCGGGTCGAGCTGGCCCACCACGCCAACCACGACGTCCTGACCGGGCTGCCGAACCGGCGGGTGCTGCAGGCCCGGATGCAGTCGGCGGCGCACACGGCGACGACCAGCGGCCGTGAGGGTGCGGTGCTGTTCATCGACCTCGACGGCTTCAAGGACGTCAACGACCTGCATGGCCATGTGGTGGGTGACCGGGTGCTGACGCTGGTGGCCCAGCGGTTGTCGGCCGCGAGCCGTGAGTCGGACACCGTCGCGCGACTCGGGGGAGACGAGTTCGTCCTCGTCGCCGACGACGTCGACCACGGGGAGATCGACGCCCTGGCCGCCCGGCTGCGCGCTGCCGTCTCCGCGCCGATCACGGTCGACGACCTGCAGCTGCGCGTCACGGTGAGCATCGGCATGACGATCATCAAGCCGTACGCCGAGGACCTCGACGGGCTGCTGCGGAGTGCGGACGACGCGATGTACCGGGCCAAGCTGGCCGGTCGAGACGCCCAGGTCTTCGGCCAGACCTGACCTGCGGTCGTCGCCGTGACCTGAGAAGGTGGGGGCATGTTCACGGTTCCGCTGCCGGTCGACGACCTGCCGACGCTTCGGCGCCGGCGCAGCGTCAAGTGGAGCACCCACCCCGACGACGTACTCCCGTTGCCGGTCGCCGAGATGGACTTCGGCCTGGCACCCTCGATCCAGCAGGCGCTGGCCGACGCCGTCGCACGATCCGACACCGGGTACGGCGTGGGGCCGGGTGCGCTGACCGACGCGCTCGTCGGCTTCGCCCGCGACCGGCTGGGCTGGACCATCGACCCGGCCTCCGTCACGGCGGTCACCGATGTCGGGGTCGCCGCGGTCGAGGTGCTGCGGCTGCTCTGCCGGCCCGGCGACGAGGTCGTGATCAACCCGCCGGTGTACTCGCCGTTCTTCGACTGGCTGCCGGAGGCCGGCGTACGCATCCTCGAGGTGCCGCTGCAGCACAACGAGACCGGCTGGTGCCTCGACCTGGACGCGCTGGCGGACGTGTTCGCGCGCCGGCGTCCGGCCGCATTCCTGCTCTGCAACCCGCAGAACCCGGTGGGTCGGGTGCACTCGGCCGAGGAGCTCGCCGAGGTGGTGCGGCTGGCGCACGACCACGGGGTACGGGTGGTGGCCGACGAGATCCACGCACCTCTCGTACTGCCTGGGGCGAGGATGACGCCGTTTCTCACCGTGCCAGGTGCGGCCGAGATCGGGGTCAGCCTGGTGTCGGCCAGCAAGGCGTGGAACCTCGCGGGGCTCAAGTGCGCGTCGGTCGTCACGGCGTCCGACGAGATGGGCAAGGTCCTCCGTGGGCTGCCGGCGGACACCCGCTGGCGGATCGGGCACTTCGGCGTACTCGCGGCGATCGCTGCGTTCACCGACGGCCGGGACTGGCTGGACGCGCTGGTGGCGACCCTCGACCTACGCCGCCGCCAGCTCGGCGACCTGCTGGCTGAACGGCTGCCGCAGGTGTCCTGGACGGCACCGGAGGCGACGTTCCTGGCCTGGCTGGACTGCCGCGCGATCGGCTCGGGGTCGGAGCCGTGCGAGCGGTTCCTGGAGCGGGGCCGGGTCGCCCTGGAGCCCGGGCCGAAGTTCGGCCCGCCGGGCAGCGGCTGGGTCCGACTCAACTTCGCCACCAGCGAGGAGATCCTGGACGAGGCCGTGACCCGGATGGCCGCCGCCCTCACCTGAACGGGGATCGGAGTGATCCCGCCCAGTCGACCGCCGCACGGCGCAGCGCCCACTGTTTTCTGGTACGGGGGCGCCCCGTTCCAGACCTAGTGGAACGGGGCGCCCCCGTCCCAAACGGGGGATTGGACCGATGCCACCCAGTCGGGCCATTCGTCGCTGGCGGTTCGGCGTTCCAGCCGGTCGCGATGGAGCCGAACCCCTTCACGGCTTCGCCTCCCTGCCGTCACTGGACTGGGTCTGGTGCTGATAGTCCTCCCAGGTCGGCAGGTCCGGGAGAGGCTGGTCGCGTCGTACCTGGATCTACTCGAACTCCGCAGGCACGCGGCGTTCATCCAGGAACTGTCCGGCGTCGCTAATGGCGTCACGCGCCGCAGCGCCCACTGCTTTTTGGAACGGGGGCGCCCCGTTCCAGACCTAGTGGAACGGGGCGCCCCCGTGCCAAACGGGGATTGGACCGATGCCACCCAGTCGGGCCGGGGCCGCAGGCGGGTTCGACGTTCCCAGGCCCGTCGTACTGTCGGACCCATGAGCCAACCCTCCACAGTCGGCGCGCTTCGGGCGAGCGGGTACGAGTCGCGGTCGGTCAAGGCGGAGATCCGCGCCAACCTGCTCAGCCGCCTGCGGGCCGGCGAGACGGCGTTCCCCGGCATCGTCGGGTTCGACGAGACCGTGCTCCCCGAGCTGGAGAGCGCGCTGCTCGCCGGTCACGACCTGGTGCTGCTCGGCGAGCGCGGCCAGGGCAAGACGCGGGTGATGCGCACCCTGGTCGAGCTGCTCGACGAGTGGAGCCCGATGGTCGCCGGCTGTGAGATCAACGACGACCCGCTGCACCCGGTCTGCTCGCGCTGCCGGCGGCTGCAGCACGAGCTGGGCGACGACCTGCCGATCGCCTGGCGGCACCGCGCCGACCGCTACTCGGAGAAGCTGGCGACTCCCGACACCAGCGTCGGCGACCTGGTCGGTGACGTCGACCCGGTCAAGGTCGCGGAGGGGCGCACCCTCGGCGACCCCGAGACCATCCACTACGGCTTGGTGCCGCGGACCAACCGAGGGATCTTCGGCCTCAACGAGCTGCCCGACCTGGCCGAGCGCATCCAGGTCGCGCTGTTCAATGTGCTGGAGGAACGCGACATCCAGGTACGCGGGTACTCCCTGCGGCTGCCGCTCGACCTGCTCCTCGTGGTGACGGCCAACCCCGAGGACTACACGAACCGGGGCCGGATCATCACGCCGCTGAAGGACCGTTTCGGTGCCGAGATCCGCACCCACTACCAGCTCGACGTCGACGACGAGGTCGCCCTCGTGACCCAGGAGTCGGCGCTGGTCGCGACTGTTCCCGAGCACCTGGTCGAGGTAGTCGCGCGATTCACCCGGGCTCTGCGCGAGTCGTCGTCGATCGACCAGCGGTCGGGTGTCTCGGCCCGCTTCTCCATCGCGGCAACGGAAGGCGTCGCGGCGTCGGCGCTGCGACGTTCGGCCCGCACCGGCGATCCGGAGTCGGTCGCGCGGGCCTGCGACGTACCGACCGTCGTACCCACCCTGTTCGGCAAGCTCGAGTTCGAGATGGGGGAGGAGGGGCGTGAGCGCGAGGTGCTCGACCACCTGCTCCGGGTGGCGGTCGCCGAGACGTTCCGGGCCCGGCTGGCGGGGCTCGACCTGTCCGGGTTCACCGAGGTGTTCGCCGAGGGGGAGACGGTCGAGACCGGCGAGCTGGTCCCCGCCGCCGAGCTGCTGAGTCAGCTCGGCGCCGTACCCGGGCTGTCCAAGGTGCTCGACCGGCTCGGTCACGGCGACGACGCGTCGACGGGGGAGGTCGCCGCGGCGGTCGAGTTCGTCCTCGAAGGCCTGCACCTGACCCGCCGGATCGACAAGGACACGGTGGACGGGCGCACCGTCTACGGCGGATAGCCATGCGATCACATGGCCGCTTCCGGTACGGCCCGTGGCGGGGCGGCCCCGACCCGCTGAGCCCGCCGTACGACGTCCGGGCAGCGCTCGACGAGGTCGGCACGGACATGCTCGCCGGTGGCAGTCTTCGCGACGCGCTGCGCGACCTGATGCGGCGCGGCCTCGGTGGGCGTGACGGCCTCGACGACCTGGCCGAGCGGGTACGACGGATGCGGGCGCGAGCGCGTCGGCGGGGCGACCTGGCCGGCACGCTTGACCAGGTACGCGCAGCGCTCGACCAGGCGCTGGCCGCGGAGCGGGACACGCTGGCCGGGCAGGAGGGCGATGCGGCTCGGCTGGCCGAGCTGGAGCTGGCGACGCTGCCCGACGACGTCGCCGGGGCGGTCCGAGCGTTGGCCGACTACGACTGGCAGTCCGACGAGGCGCGCGCGACCTACGAGTCGATTCGGGCGATGCTGCGCAGCGAGGTGCTCGACGCGCAGTTCGCCGGGCTGAAGCAGGCGTTGTCGAGCAACGACCCCGAGGCCATGCAGGCGGTGCGCGACATGCTGGCCGACCTGAACGCGCTGCTGGCCGCGCATGCCCGCGGAGAGGACACGACCGACCGGTTCGACGAGTTCATGCGCAAGCACGGCGACCTGTTTCCGGAGGACCCGCAGAACGTCGACGAGCTGATCGACGCGCTCGCCCGCCGGCAGGCCGCGGCCCAACGGATGATGGCGTCGCTGTCGCCGGAGCAACGCGAACAGCTGGCACAACTGATGAGCGACGCGCTGGCCGACCCCGACCTGGCCTCCGAGATGGCCCAGCTCGCGGACAACCTGCGGGCATTGCGGCCGGGGCTGGACCAGCGCAGTCCCGTCGACATGCGACCGGGTGGGGACTCGCTTGGGTACAGCGACGCGGTGGAGGCGGTGGCCGAGCTGGCCGACCTCGAGGCGCTCGAACGCCAGCTGGGGCAGGCACACCCGGGTGCGACGCTCGACGACGTCGACGTGGAGATGCTCGAGGAACGGCTGGGGTCGGCAGCGGCCCGGGACCTGGAGGCATTGCGCCAGCTCGAGCGGGAGCTGGAGCGGCAGGGCTACCTGACCCGCGGCGACGACGGCCTCCGGCTGACCCCACGGGCGGTGCGCCGGTTGGGGGAGACGGCGCTGCGTCGGGTGTTCGACCGGCTCGATGCGACCGGCCGTGGCGACCACGACGACCGGCGTACCGGGCAGGCCGACGAGCCGACCGGGCTGACCCGGTCGTGGGTGTTTGGAGACGAGCTGCCGATCGACGCCGCGCGTACTGTCTCCAACGCGGTGCAACGAGGCGGCATCGGCTCGGCCGGCGTGCGGCTGTTGGTCGAGGACTTCGAGGTCGTGGAGACCGAGCGCCGTACGACCGCGGCCGTGGCGCTCTGCGTCGACCTGTCGTTCTCGATGGTGCAGGAGGGTCGCTGGGGGCCTATGAAGCAGACCGCGCTGGCCCTGTCACACCTGGTGGAGACGCGGTTCCGGCAGGACGCGTTGCAGGTCATCGGGTTCAACCTCGCGGCGCGCCGGCTGTCGCCGCTGCAGCTGGCCGACGTCGAGCCCGAGTGGGTGCAGGGCACCAACCTGCAGCATGCGCTGATGCTGGCCTCGCGGCACGTCCGCCGGCATCCGGACGCGGAGCCGGTGGTGCTCGTGGTGACCGACGGCGAGCCGACGGCGCATCTCGGTGCGGGTGGCGTCCCGGAGTTCGGCTGGCCGACGACCATGGAGACCTTGCGGGCGACGGTGGCCCAGGTCGACGAGCTGAGTCGCTACGGCGCGACCATCAACTTTTTCATGCTGGGCGAGGATCCTGGGCTGGCGCGGTTCATCGACGCGGTGGCTCGCCGGGCGGCCGGGCGGGTGTTCACGCCGGACATCGGGCGTCTCGGCGAGTACGTCGTGTCCGACTACCTGCAGGCCCGCGGCGGCCGCTGACGTCCATCCGAGAACGGCGCCGGCCCCCGACGTGGAGGCGGGCCGGCGCTGCTCGTCAGCGCGGCAGCCGGAACTCGATGCCCGGGTCCGTGAGCGTGCCCGCGGTGAGTTCGCTCAAGGTCGGGACCAGGCTCGCGCCGGCGGTGAACGTCGGCGGCTCGCCCTGCACCGGCAGGCGCACCGCGGTGTCACGCAGCCCCACCTCGTACGGCGTCGGCGCCGAGTCGACCGTGACGATCCGGTTGCGGGACGACGCGACGACGACGAGGCCGAGCTGGTGACCGGCGGGTACGACGAGGTCGTTGGCCGTCAGGTCGACGGTGACGTCGTGCTGCCCGGCACCGTCGAGCCGGGCCCAGCCGCGCGAGATCACCTGCAGCGGGGTCGAGCTGCGGCGCTGGGCGACGTCGAAGTAGCAGGCTTCGTCGTCGGCCGTCGCCTCGCCCCAGCACGACTCGGTGGCCAGGGTCTGCGCGCCGTCGCCCTGGGTCGAGACCCGGGTCGCCTCGCCGTAGACGACCAGCGCGACGCCGACCTGGCCGGTTGCCGCGGTGTGCGAGACGTCGAGCGTCACCTGCGGCTCGCCAGAGACCCGGATGTCGCGTTGCAGCGTGTCGGTGGTGAACAACAGCCGGTGGGGGTTGTCGCCGGCCGTGACCGCCTGTCCCTCGGTCTGTTGCGGGTCGTTGACGAACCCGGCCTCCCCACGGTCTCGTAGGCCGAGCGTGAGCGATCCGTCGGTGCGCGGGTGCAGGGTTACCGGACGCTTGCCGAGCGGCCAGTCGCCGTCCTCGACCCATTGCCCGGGTGCGGTCTCGACGCGTACGGCGGGCTCACGGTCGATGCCGTTGTCGATGCCCATCAGCTCGTGGTCGAACCACCGGTGCAGAGTCGGCACCCACTCCTCACGGCCGAAGTCGAACGGGTCGACGTGCCCGACGCGCGACAGCCACATCTTGCGGTCGACGCCCGCGTCCGCGAGGTCGTTCCACCAGCGGGAGAAGTTCGGCGTCTTGACGTTGGTGTCCTGGACGCCGTGCACGATGAACACGCTGGCCTCGACGTCCTCGGCCTTCCATACACCGTCGCGGTAGTCGCGGGCGGCCCAGAACTCGTCGTACGCCCCGGTCTCGTCGCCGTCCTCGGCCGCCATCTCAGCCAGCTTCGCCGAGCAGTCGATCCGTTCGGTGCGCTCCTGGGCGACCAGGCCCGACAGCCAGCTGGGGTAGTCGAAGGAGAACGGCAGGCCCTGGTAGCGGTCGTAGTCGTACCAGGAGCTGATCGCGGAGATCGGCACGATGGTCTCGAGGCCCTCGACGCCGGTGGCTGCGACGCCGTTGGCGATGGTGCCGTCGTAGGACTTGCCGATCATGCCGGTCTTGCCGTTGGTCCAGTCGGCCTCGACCGGGTTGCCATCGGCGTCGACCGCGTCGGCGTTGCCGTTCAGCCAGTCGACGACGGCCTTGACCGTGAGGATGTCGTTCTGCGCGCCCTGGTCGACACATCCGGTGGAGCGGGCCGTGCCGCCCATGTCGACCGCGACGTAGGCGTACCCACGCGGCACGAAGTAGTTGTCGTAGTACAGCGGGAACTTGATCGGGTTGCCATGGGAGTCGTACTCCTTGAGCTCCGACTCGTTGCCGCGGCCGCAGCACAGGTAGTACGGGCTGGCGTCCATCACGACCGGGACCTCGGCCGTGCCGTCGAGCTCGCTCGGCCGGATGATGTCGGCCGCGATCCGGTCGGGCTCGCCGTCCTCGTCGAAGTCGGGGGCCGTGACCCAGACCGTCTCGCGGATGGCGTCGGGATAGGAGTACGTGGGTGCGGTGACGCCGTTTTCCAACGTGTACGGCCCATTCGGGGCAGTGCCGGCCGCGGCGGTGTCGGCCGGTGCGCCGGAGGCCGGAGTGCTGATAGCGGCGGCGATCGGGAGGGCGACGATGAACGCCCCCATGGTTGCGAGCATGCGTGTATGACGTGACCTCATGGGCGTCCCTCTCACGACTGGGTGCGTGGACAGGACTATGCCACCAGTAGTCGCGGCGTGACTAGGCGTGCCCGACGCGTCACACCGACTTGATCAGGCCGCCGTCGATCACGAAGTCGGAGCCGGTGATGTTGGCGGCGCGGCCCGAGGCGAGGAACACCACCAGGTCGGCGACCTCCTCCGGCTCGGAGATGCGGCCGGTGGCGATGCTCATCGTCTCGGGCAGGACGCGGTCCATGATGTCCTCGACCGTGGTGCCGCTGCCCGCGGCCATCATGGTGGCGAAGCCGTCGTCGGGCGCCGTCCACAGCGGGGTGCGTACGGGTCCGGGCGACACGGTGTTGACCCGTACCCCTTGCGGCGCGAGCTCCTCGGACAGGGCTTGGGTGAGGTTGCTGAGGGCGGCCTTGGCGGCGCTGTAGTGCACGATCATCGGCGCCGGCACCCGCGCGTTTCCCGAGCTGATGTTGACGATCGTGCCGCCGCCGGCGAGCAGGTGGGGGACCGCGGCCCGGCTGGCGCGGACGGCGCTGAAGAACGTGCTGTCGAAGATCCGCTGCCAGGTGTCGTCGTCGACGTCGGTGAAGCTCGGCGCCGGGCTGCTGGTGGCCACGTTGTTGACTAGGACGTCGAGGCGGCCGTACGTGTCGGCGGCCCGCTGGATCAGCTCGGCGGGGCCGCGTCGCGTGGCGAGGTCGACCTGGTGCGGCGTGATGTCGTACTTGTCGGCGAGGCGGGCCAGGTCGTCGGTGACGGTGCGGCTGCCGGCGACGACGCGTGCGCCGTGCTCGGCCAAGGCGCGGGTGACGGCGAGGCCGATGCCCTTGCTCGCTCCGGTGACGACGGCGACCTTGTCGGTGAGTTCGAGTTCCATGGCTCGATCCTCGGCGAGCGGCGCACCGGCCGTCTGGCGGGATTCGGACCTGGAGCTCACCGCCAGGTGGCGGCGCGTCGGGCTGCGTCGTGAACCGCATCGAGCGCTGTCGCGTCGAGCAGCCCGTTCCTGCTGCGCAGCCAGCGAGTCAGCCGTCTGCGTTCGACGATGTGGATGTCGCCGGGCTTCCGTTTGACGGTGACGTCGCGGGTGCCGACCAGCACCACAACTCCCCTGACCGGGACGTCGAACCCACAGGCGGCGCTGAGTAGCCGGCTTGCGCGGGCCGCTTCGTGGCGGCTGTTGCGCACGTACGGCAGGCGCTGACCGTTGACCATCACGACGTCGCCGCCGACCCAGACCTTGGCGCGTGGGTGATGCTTGGCGTTGAGCGTGTAGACGCCGCCCGGGCCGATCACGAGGTGGTCGATGTCACTGCCTTTGGTCCCGACCGGGATGGCGTGCAGGCACCGCCAGCGCGGATCCTTGCGGACCAGCGTGGCCAACCGAGCCGCGACCATCTCCTCGCCCTGCGCGCCGATCCGCCATGCGCGCTCCTGCGAGTGGATGCCGAGCGCCCGAGCCAGGAACGTACGCACGGGTGCATCGTCCTTCAGGGACTGTGCCTGCGTGCGCGCCATCGCACCCGCCTCGCGGGAAGCGAGATCCTCGTCATCAGGCTCAGCCACTGGCTTGGGTGCGATCAGCTGGCCCTTCGACGACCACGCGGCGACGGCCGCGGCGACGACGGCGGCCGCGTGTGCGCGCTCGACGTGCACCTCGCCGGTGACGAGATCATGCCACCCGAGACGGGTCCCGTCCTCGGCCGTGACGTAGAGCCGATCCTTGCCATAGCGTCGCCAGCGCGTCACCGTCACCCCGTCCATCGCTCCAGTGTCTCGCGCTGCGCGGCGGGATCCAGGGCTAGCGACCGCGGCCACGGCGGACGATCGTGGAGGTGTGGTCCTCGCGAGTGGCTCTCCGGACGCCGAGCCTGCGGCGACGCGCCCGGGCGCCCTTCGGGCTGCCGTGGAGGCGGCCGGGCAGCGGTCACCGCTGACCGGGCACGAGGGCAAGTCGGGTGCCACCCTGGAGCGTGTCGTGCTGGCCGACGGGAGCCGGCTTATCGTCAAGCGCCTCTCAGCCGCCAACGACCTGATGATGCGGCTGCTCGGCGCCGACGTCGGGAAGGAGTACGTGCTGTGGTCGGCCGGTGTGCTCGACGACCTGCCCGACGGGGTCGGTCACGCGGTCGTCGACGGCTGGGTCGACGGCGATACGACCGTCCTCGTCATGCGAGACCTCGGCAACGCCGTACTCACCTGGGAGCGCCACCTCACCCGGGCGCAGTGCCGGCGCGTACTCACGGCGACCTCGGCGATGCATCGGCGGTGGCTCGGCGACCCACCGGACGGTCTGACGCCGCTCCCAGACCTGCTCGGCCTGTTCGCGCCGACCCGGATCGCTGCGCACGGGGTGTCGGACAACCCGTTGGCCGCCCTGGTGTTGCGTGGCTGGGAGATCTTCGTCGAGTGGGTAAGCCCCGACGTCGCCGAGCCGGTCCTCGACCTGCTCGGCACGCCCGAACCGCTGGCGACAGCGCTCGGTAACGGCCCCATGACGCTGGTCCACGGCGATCTCGCGACGGTCAACATCGCGTTCGAGCGGGACCAGGTCACGCTGCTCGACTGGGGCATGCCGGCCGCCGCACCGGCCGCCTTCGACCTGGCGCGGCTACTGGCCGGCTGCGCGTCGGTGCTGGACCTGAGCCGCGAGGAGGTCATCGACGACTTCCGGCGGCTCGCCGGTCCGGCACACGACGAGACGTCGCTACGGCTCGGCCTGCTCAGCGCGCTGGTCTGGCTCGGCTGGAACAAGGCGCTCGACGCCGCCGAACACCCCGACCCGGCGATCCGGTCCCGGGAGCGGGCCGACCTCGACTGGTGGGTCGGGCACGCCCGGAACTCACTCCAGTCCGGCGACCTGGGCTGACCTGGCGGGTCAGCGCCTCAGCGACTCCGGCCAAGGAAGCGGCTCCGCTTGGCGGCCGCCGCCTCCGACTCGGGTGCCTTGCGCGCCCACCCCCAGCCGTTGCGTTCGCGCACGTCGACGTACCCAGGATGGGTCTCCACCAGCAGCTCGAACACCTTGCGTACCTGC
>JBOHDE010000052.1:0-19704 GCA_050699035.1 Nocardioidaceae bacterium
GGCCCTCGAGGTCGACGTCGAGGGGCGTACGGCGTGGGCACAGACCGGCCTCACGGCGGGCGGGTACACCACGGCCGTCGGCGAGCACGGCCTGGCGACCGGGTTCGGCGACACCGGGTCGGTCGGGATCGGCGGCATCACCCTCGGTGGTGGCGTCGGCTTCCTGTCCCGCAAGTACGGGCTGACCATCGACGACGTCCTCGCCGCCGAGGTCGTGACGGCCGACGGAACGCTGCTCCACGTCGACCCGGACAACGAGCCGGACCTCTTCTGGGCGCTCCGCGGGGGCGGCGGCAACTTCGGTGTGGTGACCCGGTTCCGCTATCGCCTCAACGAGGTCCCGACCGTCGTCGGCGGCATGCTGATGCTGCCGGCGTCGCCAGACGTGCTGACGTCGTTCCTTGCCGAAGCCGACGCGGCACCGGACGAGCTGTCCACGATCGCGAACGTCATGTCGGCGCCGCCGATGCCGCTCATCCCGGCCGAGCACCACGGGTCGCTGATGATCATGGCGCTGGTGTGCTACGCCGGTCCGGCCGAGGACGGCGAGCGCGTCCTCGCACCGTTCCGCAGCCTCGCCACACCGCTGGTCGACATGGTCCAGCCGATGCCGTACCCCACGATCTTCCTGCCGACGGACCCCGACTACCACCCGACCGCGGTCGGCCGCACCTTGTACGCCAACGATGTCAGCACCGAAACCGCCGAAGCCGTGATCGAGCGCATCCGGACCTCGGACGCGCCGATGCGGGTCGCCCAGCTGCGGATGCTCGGCGGTGCGATGGCCCGGGTCGCGCCCGACGCCACGGCCTACGCGCACCGGAAGTCGCGGATCATGGCCAACGTCGCCGCCTTCTACGACAGCCCGGACGAGCGGGCCGAGCGTGAGGCATGGGTCCTGGAGACGGCCGACCTCCTCCGCCAGGACGACGCCGGCGTCTACGTGAACTTCCTCGGTGCCGAAGGACCGGAGCAGGTGCGCGCGGCCTACCCGGGCGCCACCTGGGATCGGCTCGTCGAGGTCAAGCGTCGCTACGACCCGACCAACGTGTTCCGGCTCAACCACAACATCCCACCGAACGGCGCCTGAGCACCGAGCATCACCGCAGCATCGGGACTTGTCGCCGTTGACTGGCGCGTTCCGTAGGGACAAACCGGACACCTCGCCTACGCAACGCGCCAGTCAACGGATGGTCGGGCTCACCAGGCTGATGATCTTCGGGTGCTCGGGCCGGGGCGGCCAGATGCCCGGCAAGCCCTGCGAGTTCATGCCGGAGCGATGGGCTGATCTGCCAGGCTGTGCCGGTGCTGATCACCAACCACGTGCTCGCCGGCGCCGCCCTCGGCCTGCTCGTCGAGCACCCGGGTACGGCCCTGGCGGCGGGGCTGACGTCCCACTTCGCGCTGGATGCCGTACCTCACTTCGGGGTTCCCCGGGAGCATCTGATGAGGGTCGCGGTGCCCGACGGCCTGGTCGGGCTGGCGACCATCGCGGTCGTCGTCCGGCACACACCGGCGCACCGCCGGCTGCCCCTGCTCGCGGGCATCCTCGGTGCCTGCCTGCCCGACCTGGACAAGCCGGGTCGGCAGTTCTTCGACCGCTCTCCGTTCCCCGCCTGGTTCGACCACTTCCACGGCGGGATCCAGCATGAGTCGACCCGCCTGCTACCGCTGGAGGTCGGTGCGGGTCTGGCGTTGGGCGTACTCATGCGCCGCTCGCTCCGCAACGCCGACCGGTCTGCCGCCAGTCAACGAGGTGCCCGCCCAACCCGTTGAGTGGGACGTTTCGACAGACACGCCGGCGTGTCGCGTCGAAAACGTCACACTCACCGGGTCCCGCGCATCAGCCAGACGGTCCGCGGACGGCGGACCGCACCCAGGCGCGGGCCACCCACCCACGCGCCACCCGGTCGCGGTACGACAGTGGCAGCGGCTCGCCGTCGCGCCGGGCCCGCACGTCGTCGACGACCCACGCCGGCAGGCCGAGGTCACCCAGCCGCGCGATCGCCTCGGCCTTGGTGATCAGCCGGCCGTCCTCCAGCGTCGCCATAGACCGGCAGACCGCCAGCAGCGACAGGTCCACCCAGAAGTCCCGCACCCACAGCCACGGCCGGCGGGTCAGCCCGAGCCAGTAGCCGTCCAGCTCGGCGCGCACGAACCGCGCCAGCTCGGCCGGGCTCACCGCCGGCAGCACCGACGCGACCGACGGTCCGGCCAGCACCACACCGCCCCGCTGCAGTTCGGCCCGGGTGACCTGGCTGACCCGACGCCGGTGGAAGGCCTGGTGCGTCCAAGTCGGATGCGGCCTCGGCAGGTCACCGACGGTCGCGACCGGGACGTACGCACAGTGCAACCCGACCCGAGCCGGTGTGCTTCGACCAGCCGGCGGTGCAACGGCACCAGCTCGCCCTCGTCGACCGGCCGCTCGACGACCGCCACCAGGTCGAGGTCGCTGATGCCGATCCGGAAGTCGCCCATCGCCAACGAGCCGTGGACGTACAGCCCGACCAGCCCACCGGCCGCGCCCAACGACACGGCAAACTCGTCGAGCAGGTCGGACACCTCGGCAGGCACAGTCACCGGCACATCATCTGACACCAAGAAGGACGACGTGCCGGCGACCGGTTGAGGACGGTTCACCACCCTCCGGCGTGACCGTCCTTCCGCGGGTCCGACCCGGCCCGGTAGACACCGTTCACGGGTTGCGTCGAAGTCTTGGCCTTGGCGCCGGTCAGCACCGGCTCGGGCAGGCTCGGGTCCGGCTCGAACAGGATCCCCTGGTATCCGCCGGCGTGCCCGTTGGCGCGACGCAGGCTATGGCCCATCTCCTCCAGTCGTGGTGCGACGAGGTCGAAGAGGTACGTGTCCAGGGCCGTGACGTCGTTCGACTGGCTGTGGTCGAACCGTGCGACGTCGGTGGTGGCCTGCACGTTCATCCCCAGGTCGACCATGTTCACGACATGCTGCGCGTGCGCCTGCGGCTGCGTGCCTCCACCCATGTTGCCGAACGCCATCACCGGCTTCCGGTCCTTGGTGATGAAGCTGGCGATGATCGTGATGAAGGGCCGCTTGCGCGGAGCCACGACGTTCGGGTGGTCTTCGTCGAGCAGGAAGCCCGACCCGCGGTTGGCGAGGACGAACCCGTGACCCGGGATCGTCACCTTGGAACCGAAGCTGGAGAAGTTGCTGTTCACCAGGGAGACCATGTTGCCCCAGCGGTCGGCGGTGGCGAAGTAGACCGTGCTGCCCGCATCGTTGCCCAAGACGTCGGCCGGCCGCGCGTGGTCCGGGTCGATCTCGTCGCACAGCTCCGCCGCGTACTCCTTGGAGAGCAGCCGGTCGAGCGGCGGCGGCTCGAACTTCGGGTCGGCGTTGTACCGGTGCAGGTCGGAGTAGGCCAGCTTCTTCGCCTCGATCATCAGGTGCCAGTACTGCGGGTCCCTCGGTCCCAGGTCAGCCAGGTTGAAACCGAGCTCCGGGGTGCACACATCGAGGAGATTGAGCATCTCGAGAGCCGCGAACCCCTGGCCGGGCGGCGGCAGCTGGTGGATGTCGTACCCGTGGTAACTGGTCGAGAGCGGCGTCACCCACTCGGACTTGTAGTCCGCCAGGTCGTCCAGCGCGATGACACCACCGGCGGACTCGGACTTCTGCACGATGGCCCGGGCGATCTCGCCTTTGTAGAACGCGTTGCGGCCCTCTTCTTGGATCAGGTCCAGCGTCCGCGCCATCTCGGGGTTACGGAAGATGCTGTACAGCTCGGGCGCCTCGCCACCGGGAAGCCAGGTCCGCGCTGAGTCGGGATCGACGCTCAGCGCCTCGGCCGAGTCCTCCCACTGGCCGTGCATCCGCTCGTGGACCGGGAAGCCCTCCTTGGCGTACGTCGCGGCAGGCTCCAGCACCTCGTCGAAGCCCATACTGCCGAAGCGTTTGAGCAGCGCGTCCCAGCCGGAGACGGTGCCGGGGATGACCGCGGAGTTGATCCCGCTCCTGGGTACGGAGTCGACGCCGAGCGTGTCCGTGAAGTAGTCGACGGTCCACCCCTGGGGCGCCCAGCCGCTCGACGCCAGGGAGTAGAGCTTCTTGTCCTTCGCCGACCACACGATGGCGAACAGGTCGCCGCCCATGCCCGTACTCATCGGCTCGACGGTGCCCAGCGTGGCCGATGCGGCGACGGCCGCGTCGACCGCGTTACCGCCGTCGAGCAGGATGCGCTCCGCAGCAGCGGTGGCGAGCGGGTTGCTGGTGGCGGCGATGCCGTTGCGGGCGAGCACCTCCGAGCGGGTCTGGTCCTGGTACCCCACCGGGCGCGTGGCGCGCACCCCCTCGTTGTTCACTCCGGGGTTCGGCACCTCGGCGGTCGGCTTGCCGAACGGGGTGTCGGAGGCCAGATCGGATGGGGTGAGGCCCACGGCGGGGCCGACTCCCAGCATGGAGACGACGACAACGGCTAACAGCAGCCGGCCGCGGGACTTCGTGAGTGACACGAAGCCGGCGACCGCCTTGCGGGTATGGGAATTCACGGCGTTCCTCCTCGAGACGGTGAGTGCTCAGGTGCGGCAAGCAGTCGAAGCGATGCGCCGAGGAGGACCGCGAGCGCGCCGGGCCGACAGCACCTCGGCGCCGACCGGTCCGAACCGCACCGACACTGATCCTCCCGAGGAACAGGCGGTCATTTGAATAACGTATACACGTTACCGAATGCAGGCAGTCAACTACAAGACGTGACGGTGCGGTTTTCTGCCACTCTGATCTCATGGCAGACACGACACGACGCGTCGCCCTCGTCACCGGTGCCTCGCGCGGCCTCGGCGCCGCCATCGCCGAGCGACTTGGCGCCGACGGATACGCCGTCGCCGTCAACTACGCCCGGTCCGAGCACGGCGCCCGAGCCGTCGTCGACCGGATCGTCGCGGCCGGCGGCCGGGCCGCGGCGTTCCGGGCCGACGTCACCGACGAGTCCGGTGTGACGGCGCTCGTCGACGCCGTCCGCGGCGAGCTCGGCCCGGTCGACACTCTGGTGCTGAACGCGACCGGACCACAGCCCAGGACGGCCGCCGCAGACCTCGACTGGCAGGTGCTGCTCGACCAGCTGAGCTTCTTCGTCAAGAGCCCGGTCCTGCTGCTGACCGCGGTGCTGCCCGACCTGGTCGCCGCCGGCCGCGGCCGGGTCATCCATATCGGCTCCGACGTCATCGAGCGGCTCCCGACCGGCAACTCCGCGTACGCCGCGGCCAAGCACGCCCAGCTCGGCCTGGCCCGGATCTGGGCCAAGGAGCTCGCCCCCCTCGGCATCACCGTCAACACCGTGGCGCCGGGCTGGGTCCCGGTCGAACGGCACGCCGGCGCCGACCCCGCGCTCCTGCAGCGGTACGTCGACGGCGTGCCGGCCGGTCGCTTCGGCACGCCGGAGGAGATCGCCGCCGCCGTCTCGTTCCTGGCCGGCGACGACAGCGCGTTCGTGGTCGGTGCCCGGCTGACCGTGAACGGCGGCAGCACGATGGGCTGACGGGCACCATAGACGGATGGACCTCGAAGACCTCCGGCTGGCCGTCTACCGCACCTTCGCGGCGACCGGCCGCGCACCCACGAATGGCGAGCTCGCCGCGACCACCGGCACCGACGACGACCAGGTCAGGGCCGGACTACGCGCACTCGCCGCCGCCCGCCACCTCGCGCTGGACGCCGACGACCGCATCCTGATGGCGCACCCGTTCGCCTCCGTACCCCTGGGCTTCTCGGTGATGGGCCACCACACCCTGTGGTGGGGCGGCTGCGCCTGGGACTCCTTCGCGCTCCCCCACCTGGTCACCGACGAGCCCGACGTGCTGGTCGCCACCCGATGCCCCGCCTGCGACCGACCGCACGCCTGGGTGGTGGGCCGCGCCGCCCCACCGAAGGGCGACCAGGTCGCGCACTTTCTGGTCCCGGCCGACCGCATCTGGGACGACGTCGTGCACACCTGCGGCCACCAGCGGCTGTTCTGCTCCGAGGCGTGCGTCGACGACTGGCTCGCGGCGACCGGCAACGAGCGTGGGTACGTGATGGACCTCGGCACCCTCTGGCGGCTCGCCGAGCACTGGTACGACGGCCGGCTGGACCGGGGCTACGTACGCCGGGACACGTCCGAGTCCGCTGCCTACCTGCGCGAGGTCGGGCTGCGCGGACCGTTCTGGGGCCTCTCGGACTGAGGCACTGCGTGTCGAGCAGTGACCGCGGACGCGGTGTCGCTTCCGGCACACCCGACACTCACCCCCAGCCCTCGCCGTGCACCCCCACTCCTGCAGCAGTGGGGATGGTCGCGTACGGCACGGACCCGTGCCGTTCAGGTGGATCTCATGACCCGGCGTACAGCGACGGCTTGTCGACCAGCTCGACGGCCACCCGCGCCCTTTCGGCACGCGCCCGCAGGCCTGCCTCGGCGACCGCCGTCGCTGCGTACCCGTCCCACGCGCTCGCTCCGTGGTACTCGCCACTGGCCAAGCTGTCGACCCACGCCTGGAGCTCGGCCTGATAGGCCGACCCGAACCGCACCTGCCAGTCCGGTGGTACGACGGTGGTGCGCCCGCCGCGTCGGGTCACGGCACCGAGCGTCGGAGTATCCATCGACGCGACCCCCTCGGAGCCCACCAGCTCGCAGCGCACGTCGTAGCCGTACTGCGCGTGGACGAACGACTCCACGGTGACGAGCACGCCCGACGCCATCTCGAACACCACCAGCTGCGGGTCCTGGGCCGACCCCGCCTTCGGCGACGGCTTGCCGGCCAGCACCGTGACGGCGGCGATCTCGTCAGCCAACAGCCAACGAGACGTGTCGACCTCGTGCACGACCGAGTCGGTCAGCGCCAGGTCGCTGGTGAACCAGTCCGGCGCCGTCGGGTTGCGGTGCACGCAGTGCAGCATCAGCACCTCACCGAGGTCCCCGCTGTCGAGCGCGGTCTTCACCTCGAGGTACGCCGCGTCGTACCGGCGCATGAAGCCGAGCTGCACGAGCTGCCGACCCGTCGCCACCTCGGCTTCGATCACCTTCAGGCACTCGGCCGTCGTGGGCGCGAGCGGTTTCTCGCACAGCACCGGCTTTCCGGCGTCGATGCAGGCCAGCACCTGCTCGGCGTGCAGCTCCCCCGGCGAGGCGATCACCACCGCGTCGACGTCGTCAGCCTCCACCACGTCGGCGGCCCGGTCTCGTGCCGTCGCGCCGACCGCGGCCGCGACCGTCTCCGCCCGGTCGGTTACGACGTCGAACACGGCACTGACCTCAGCGCCCGAGAGCTGGCGGGCAATCCGGTAGACATGATCGGTCCCGATGTTGCCGGTGCCGATCACGCCGATCCCGAACATCAACGCGCAGTCCTCTCAGGACCCGGACTCGATCGACTTGACCTCGTCGCGCAGCACCCGAGCCGCCTCTGCGACGTCGGTCTCACCTTGGCCAACCGCGGCCGCCAGCTCCTCGCTGAGCTCCTCGAGCTCGGCGCCACCGGCCATCATCCGGGTCAGCTCGTCGAGGGTCATCTCGGACTTCGGGAAGTCGCCGAGTGACCTACCGCGCTTGAGCAGGATGAAGCGGTCGCCCACGGGGTACGCATGGTGCGGGTTGTGGGTGATGAACACGACGGCCAGGCCGGCCTCCCGGGCCTTCACGATGTACTTCAGCACGACACCCGACTGCTTCACCCCAAGTGCGGCAGTCGGCTCGTCGAGGATCAGGACCCGTGCGCCGAAGTAGACGGCCCGCGCGATCGCGACGCACTGGCGCTCGCCTCCAGACAGCGTACCGATCGGCTGGTCCACATCACGCAGGTCGATCCCCATCCGCATCAGCTCGTCCTTGGTGGTGCGCCGCATGAAGTCCACATCGAGGCGCCGTAACGGTCCCACGCCCTTCGTCGGCTCGGAACCAAGGAAGAAGTTGCGCCAGATCGGCATCAGCGGCACGACGGCCAGATCCTGGTAGACCGTCGCGATGCCGAGGTCCAGGGCCTTGCGCGGCGTGGACAGGTGCATCGGCTTGCCGTCGATCTTCATCTCCCCGAAGGAGTGTTGGTGGGCACCGGCGAGGATCTTGATGAACGTCGACTTGCCGGCGCCGTTGTCGCCGAGGATGCAGGTGACCTCGCCAGAGCGGACCGATGTGCTCACCTCGCGCAGCGCCACGACGTTGCCATACCTCTTGCTGATGTCGGTGAGCTCGATGATCGCGGTGCCTCGAGGAGCCGTCTCCACGTCCTTCATCGCGAAACCTCCGCCCGCTTGCGCACCCAGCTGTTGACCAGCACGGCACCGAGCAGCATCACCCCAAGGAAGGCCTTCAGCCAGTTGTTGTCCCAACCCGCGAAGACGATGCCCTGGTAGGTCATGCCGTAGATCAGCGCGCCCAGCGCCGCGCCGATCGCCGACCCGTACCCGCCGGTGAGCAGGCACCCGCCGACCACGGCGCAGATGATGTAGATGAACTCCTGTCCCACCCCGGTCGACGCCTGCACGGTCGACGTCTGGAACAGGCTCAGCATGCCCACCAGCCAGCCGGCCGCCGCCGTGGTCATGAACAGCCCCACCTTCGTGTGCAGGAGAGGTACGCCGACCTGCCGCGCGCTCGTCTGGGCGCCGCCGACCGCGAAGATCCAGTTGCCCGCCTTCGTGCGCATCAGCACCCAGGTCGCGATCGCGGTGACGCACACCCACCACAGCACCGACACCTTGATCGAGACCACACCCAGGTTCAGCGTCGAGCCGAAGAACTGCGTCAGCTGGAAGTAGCCCGGCACGTCGCGCATCCCTTGGATCGCAACCTGGCCGATCAGCAGCTTGGTCACGGCCAGGTTGAGGCCCTGCAGGACGAAGAACGTGCCCAGCGTGACGATGAAGCTGGGCAGCCCGGTCCGCATCACGAGGAACCCGTTGAGCGCCCCGACGACGAGTGCGAACACGAGCGCCAGCACGACCGCCAGCCAGAGGTTGAACCCGTACTCGGTCGCAAGGATGCCGACGATCAGGCCGGTCGACCCGGTCATCGTCCCGGTCGACAGATCGAACTCGCCGCCGATCATCAACAGCGCGACCGCCACCGCCATGATCCCGAACAGCGAGGCGCTCTCCAGCCAGGTCGGCACGCCACCCTCACTGAGGAACGCGTCGGTGGTGACCGAGAAGAAGACGAAGACCACGATCGCCGCGACCAGGGCGCCGATCTCCGGCCGCCGAAGCAGCGCGGCCACCGCCCCCGACGTTGCCAGCCGCTCGTCCACGGCTGGTGCTGCAGTGCTCACGTCTCTGCCTTCCCTCGGTCAGCGGGTCCCGTTGGCGGCGAACTCCTCGACCTGTGCCGCATTGTCCTTGGTGACGAAGGCCGGACCCGAGTAGACCGGCTGGCCGCCGCCGATGTCGTTGCCGTTGCGGTCCTTCAGCGCGAGGAACACGACCGGCAGGTAGCCCTGCGCGTATGGCTGCTGGTCGACGGCGAACGCGATCGCGTCGTCCTCGATCGCGCCCAGGACGTCGCTGGACAGGTCGAAGGTGCCGATCTGTGCGTCGGTGCCGGCCTCCTGCTGGGCCTGGGCGGCCGCCATCGCCACCGCGTTGTTGAGGATCAGCATCGTGTCGACGCTCGAGTCCGCGCTCAGCTTGCTGCGGATCGTCGACTGCGCGTCGGCGATGTTGGACACGTCGACCTGGAGGTTCTCGGCCTCGCCGCCGAACGTCTTGGCGGCACCGGCGCAGCGGTCCTCCAGACCGACGTTGCCGGCCTCGTGGATGACGCAGATCATCTTCTTGCCACCCAGCTCGGCCAGCTGCTCCCCGGCCGCCTCACCGGCCAGCGCCTCGCTCTGGCCGACATGCGTGATCGCGCCGAACTCCTTGGACTGCTCGAGGCCGGAGTTGATCGTGATCACCGGGATGTCCTCGCCCACCGCCGCCTCGACGCTGGAGCGGACGCCGTCGGGGTTGGCCATCGAGACGACCAGGCCGTCGACGCCCTGCGCGACGGCGTTGTCGATCAGCTGGCTCTGCTTGGTCGGATCCGGGTCGCCGTTGAACGTCACCGTCACGCCGAGGTCCTCCGCCGCCTGCTCGGCGCCGCTCTTCACGACGTCCCAGAACGGGTCGCCCGGCGCGCTGTGGACCACCAGCGCGTACGTGGCGTCGCCGCCGCCTTTCGTGTCGCCGGCTGCCTTGTCGGACTTCCCGTCGTCGCCTCCGGACTGGTTCGTGCACGCCGACAGGAGCAGGGCGGTCGTCGCAGCCACCGCCAGGACGAACTTGCTTGACTTCATGGTGGTCCCTCCTCAGGGATCAGTGAGCGGTCGGGAAGTGGAAGCTGGACGCGACGGGGTGCTCGACCTGCGGCCAACGCGACGTGACGACCTTGGCCCGGGTGTAGAAGGACACGCCTTCCGGGCCGTGGATGTGCGTGTCTCCGAACAGCGAGTCCTTCCAGCCGCCGAACGAGTAGTAGGCCATCGGCACCGGGATCGGCACGTTGATGCCGATCATGCCGACGTGCACGCCCCGCTGGAAGCGACGCGCCGCCTCGCCGCTGGAGGTAAAGATCGCCGTGCCGTTGCCGTACGGGTTGGCGTTGACCAGCTCGATCGCCTCGTCCACGGTCTCCACCCGCAGCACCGACAGCACCGGACCGAAGACCTCCTCGGAGTAGACGTCCATCTCCGGGGTCACCTCGTCGACCACGGTCGGGCCGACGAAGAAGCCCTGCTCGAACCCGGGGACGACGAGGGACCGGCCGTCGACCGTCACCCGCCCGCCCTGCTTCTCACCGGCATCGATCAGGCCGATGATGCGGTCGCGTGCCTCCGGCGTGACGACGGGGCCCATCTCGCTCGCCGCGTCCCGACCCGAGCCGACCACGACCTCGTTGGCCTTGGCGTTGACGGCCTCGACGATCGCGTCACCGGCCGCCCCGACCGCGACCGCGGCCGAGATCGCCATGCATCGCTCCCCGGCCGAGCCGAAGGCCGCCGACACCAGATGGTTGGCGGCGAAGTCGACGTCCGCGTCCGGCAAGATGACCGCGTGGTTCTTGGCGCCACCGAGCGCCTGCACCCGCTTGCCGGTGGCGGTGGCCCGCTCGTGGATGTACTTCGCGATCGGCGTCGACCCGACGAACGAGATCGCCTGCACGTCCGGGTGGTCCAGCAGCGCGTCGACCGACTCCTTGTCCCCGTGTACGACGTTGAAGACGCCCTCCGGCAGACCCGCCTCCGCCCACAGCTCGGCGACCCGGACCGACGCCGACGGGTCCCGCTCGCTCGGCTTCAGGACGAACGTGTTGCCGCAGGCGATGGCCACCGGGTGCATCCACATCGGCACCATCACCGGGAAGTTGAACGGCGTGATGCCGGCGACGACGCCGAGTGGTTCGCGGAACGAGTAGACGTCGACGCCGCTCGACACCTGGTCGGAGTAGTCGCCCTTGAGCAGCTGCGGGATGCCGCAGGCGAACTCCACCACCTCGAGCCCGCGCTGCACCTCCCCCTTGGCGTCCGACACGACCTTGCCGTGCTCGTCGCTGACGATCTCGGCCAGCTCGTCCTGGGCCGCGTTGACCAGCTCGCGGAACGCGAACAGCACCTTGCTCCGCAGGCTCAGCGACGACTGGGACCACGACGCGAACGCGGTCTTCGCGGCCGCGACGGCGGTGTCGACGTCGGCCCTGCTGGCGAGCGTGACCTCGGCCTGCGTCTGGCCGGTGGCGGGGTTCCACACGGTGCTCCGGCGGGCCGACTCTCCGGCGGTGGTCTGGCCGCCGATCCAGTGCTGGATGGTTCTCATCGGGTGCGTTCCTTTGCGTTCTAGAGGTACGGGCGCTGCTCAGTCTTGCGGGTGTCATACGTGCGGCGGGCCTCGGTGGTGGTGTCGAGCGTGGACACCTCCGCTACCGGCACGTCCCACCACGACTCGCTGTCGGGTGCCGGCACCAGCGGGTCGGTCTCGATGTGGACCAGGACGGGACCGCCGGTGTGCTGCTTGGCCTTCGCCAACGCGGTGCGAAGCTCCTCGACCGTCGCGGTTCGGAGCACGTGGACGCCGAGGCTCTCCGCGTTGGCGGCGAGGTCGATCGGGAGCTTCGGCCCGTCGAGCCGGCCCGACTCGCCGCGGTAGCGGTAGGCGGTGCCGAAGCGCTGTGACCCGAGCTCCTCCGACAGCGCCCCGATCGACGCGAACCCGTGGTTCTGCACCAGGACGACGATGACCTTGATGCCTTCCTGCACTGCGGTCACCAGCTCCTGCGCCATCATCAGGTACGAGCCGTCGCCGACCAGGACGAAGACGTCGCGGTCGGGGCACGCCATCCGGACGCCGACGCCACCGGCGATCTCGTAGCCCATACAGGAGTATCCGTACTCGACGTGGTAGCCCAACGGGTCGCGGGTGCGCCACAGCTTGTGCAGATCGCCCGGCATCGACCCGGCGGCGCACACGACCACGTCGCGCGGCTCCGCCAGGTCGTTGACGGCGCCGATCACCTCCGACTGCGCCGGCTGCGGCTGGTGCCCGAGGTGGTAGGCCTCCTCGACGACGGCGTCCCACTGCTGGGCGAGCTCGGTGGCCTTCGCGGAGTACGCCGGGTCGACGCGCCAGCCGGCGAGGCCGTCCTGCAGCGCGGCCAGCCCGGCCCGGGCGTCGGCCACCAGCGCCGTCCCGGCCTGCTTCGCGGCGTCGAACCCGGCGACGTTGAGGTTGACGAACGTCACGTCCGGGTGGGCGAAAGCGGTCCGCGAGGCGGTGGTGAAGTCGCTGTAGCGGGTGCCGACGCCGATCACCAGGTCGGCCTCGCGGGCGATCGCGTTGGCGGCGGTCGTGCCCGTGCTGCCGACGGCACCCAGCGACAGCGGGTGGTCGTACGGCAGCGAGCCCTTGCCCGCCTGCGTCTCCGCGACCGGCACCCCGGTGGCCTCGGCGAACGCGCGCAGCGCGTCGGTGGCCTCGGCGTAGATCGTGCCACCACCGGAGACGACCAACGGCCGCGTCGCCGACCGGATCGCCGCGACCGCGCGCAGCACGGCCGCCGGCTCCGGCACTGGTCGCGCGACATGCCACACCCGCTTGGCGAACAGCTCCTCCGGCCAGTCGTGCGCCTCGGCCTGCACGTCCTGTGGGAGCGCTAGCGTCACCGCGCCCGTCTCCACCGGGTCGGTCAGCACCCGCATCGCCCCCAACAGCGCGGCGGGCAGCTGCTCGGGACGCCAGACCCGGTCGAAGAAGCGCGACACCGGCCGGAACACGTCGTTGACGGAGACGTCGTATGTCGTCGGGTCCTCCAGCTGCTGCAGCACCGGCGCGGAGACCCGGGTGGCGAAGATGTCGCCGGGCAACAGCAGGACCGGCAGCTGGTTGACCGTCGCCAGCGCCGCACCGGTGACCAGGTTGGTCGCGCCGGGTCCGATCGATGCGGTGACCGCGAGGGTCTGCAGGCGGTTCTTCATCCGGGCATAGGCGGCGGCTGCGTGCACCGCCCCCTGCTCGTTGCGTGCCATCCAGTACGGGAGCGAGCCCGGGTCGTCCAACTCGGCCTCCAGCAGCGCCTGGCCGACACCGGCGACGTTGCCGTGGCCGAAGATGCCGAAGCAGCCGGCCACCAGCCGTTGCTCGACGCCGTCGCGCTCGCTCCACTGGTGGGCCAGGAACCGCACCGTTGCCTGGGCGACCGTCAGACGCACCATCTATGCCCCCTGCTCCGACGTCGTGGTCAGCGGCAGCCGCGGGTCCACCGGCTGCTCGGCCCAGGTGTCCCGCACCCAGCCGTGCGCGGGGTCGTCGCAGATCAGCCAGGCGCGCTCCGCGCCCGGTCCGGCCATCACGTTGAGGTAGTACAGGTCGTAGCCCGGCGTGGCCATCGACGGTCCGTGCCACCCGTGCGGGATCGTCACAACGTCGCCGCTGCGCACCTCGGCGAGCAAGTCCTCCGGGCGGTCGGCCGTGCCGTACACCCGCTGGTAGCCGACGCCGGGACCCTCGGGTCCCGCGCCGACCTCGAAGTAGTAGATCTCCTCCAGCACGCTCTCCTCGCCGGCGCGGTCCTCGTCGTGCTTGTGAGGGGGGTACGACGACCAGTTGCCGGCCGGTGTCAGCACCTCGACGGCGATCAGCCGGTCGGCCTCGAACACCCCGGCGGCGGCGAAGTTGTTGACCTGCCGGCTGCACGCGCCCGCGCCCCGGGCCTCGACCGGCACGTCCTCAGCGGGGCCGTACCGGGCGGTCAGCCGGCGGGAGCAGCGCGCCGACGGCAGCGCGAACCTGCCGCCACCGGCTGATGAGATGGTGACGGTGGAGTCCCTTGGCACGTAGGCAAAGTCGGTGACCCGGCTGAACACGCTGGCCCGGCCCCGCAGCTCGAAGGTCTCGCCGTCACAGGCGACCGTGCAGCCGCCCGCCAACGGGAGTACGACCAGCTCCTCCTCGCCGGTGTCGAGGGTGCGGGTGTCGCCCGGCGCCAGCGTGAGGACCCGCAGCCCGGAGTAGTCCCAGCCGGCGTCGGCGGGCAACACGCTGAGGTCACCGTCTCGCGCCGCGATGTGCATCGCCTTGCCGTCGCTCACAGCAACCCCACCGTCCGGTCGACCGCGGCGGCGACGTCACCGTCGGGCGGGTAGAGCAGCGCGCGGCCGACGACCATCCCCTGCACCGTCGGCAGCTTGAGCGCGCGCTGCCAGCGGTCGAAGGTGTCCTCCTCGTCCACCTTCGCCTCACCGCCCAGCAGCAGCACCGGCAGCGAGGACGCACCAGCGACGACCTCCATGTCGTCCACGACCGGCAGTTTGAGCCAGGTGTGTGCCGACGTCGTGCCCAGGGCGGCGGCCACCGTCACCGAGCGCACCACCGACTCGGTGCTCAGGTCGTTGCGGACGCGGCCGTCGACTCGGTGCGAGATGAACGGCTCGACCATCGCCATCAGCCCGTGGCCGGCCAGGTCGGTGACGGCGTGGGCGCAGGCCTGCAGGGTCCGCACGGTGGCTGGGTCGTCGGGGTCGATGCGGCACAGCATCTTGCCGCCGTCGAGGCCGGCCGCGGCGATGCTCTCCGCGTCGTAGGCCGTGAAGCGGTCGTCGATCTCGAACGCCGTACCCACCAGCCCGCCGCGGTTCATCGAACCGATCACCACCTTGTCGTCGAGCGCGCCGAGCAGCAGCAGGTCCTCGACCAGGTCGGGCGTGCCCAAGAAGCCGTCGACGCCGGGGCGGGCCAGCGCCACCCGCAGCCGCCGGAGCAGGTCGGCACGGTCGGCCATCGCCAGCGGGTCGTCGCCGACCCGCAGCACCCCGCGGGCGGGGTGGTCGGCGGCGATCAGCATCAGCCGACCGGACTCGCCCAGCAGGTCGGTCCGCCGCCGGCGGTGGTCGGCGGCCGCGGTGATGTCGTGCGGGCGCCGGGCCCGGGTGTTCGCGATCGTGCGCAGGTCGTCAGCCGTCACCGGTGCTCCTTCAGCTTGGCGTCGACCTCGGCGGAGGTCGGCATGGCGTCGGAGCAGGACAGCTCGCCGGCGACGATCGCGCCGGCGGCGTTGGCGAACGAGAGGGTGCGTTCGGTGTCCCAGCCCGCGAGCAGGCCGTGGCAGAGCGCGCCACCGAAGGCGTCGCCCGCGCCCAGCCCGTTGACGACGTCGACCGGTGCCGGCGGCACCTCGACGCTGCCGTGGTCGTCGACCGCCAGCACGCCCTTGGGCCCCTGCTTCACCACCGCCAGGTCGACGCCGCGCTCGCGCAGGGCCGCGGCGGCGCGCGCCGGCTCGGTCTCGCCGACCGCGACCTCGCACTCCGCCCGGTTGCCGACCGCGACGGTCACGTACCGCAGCGCCTCCTGGACGGCGCCGGTGGCCTCCTCGGGATGTGGCCAGAACATCGGCCGGTAGTCGAGGTCGAGGATCGTGATGCGGCGCCTGTCGCGTGCCTCCAGCGCGGCCAGCGTGGCGCTGCGGCTCGGCTGCTGCGACAGCCCGGTGACCGTCGCCCAGAAGATGTCGGCCGAGCGGATCGCGTCGAGGTCGAGCTCGCCCGGGTAGATCTCCAGGTCCGGCGCCTTCGGCTCGCGGTAGAAGTACAGCGGGAAGTCGTCCGGCGGGAAGATCTCGCAGAACGTGACCGGGGTCGGCAGGTGCGCGACCGCCGAGACGAACACGTCGGACACGTCGTACCCCTTGAGCGCGCGCCGCACGAACCGGCCGAACGGGTCGTCGCCGACCCGCGTGATGATCGCGCTGCGACGGCCGTGCCGGGCGGCGGCGACCGCGACGTTGGTGGGGCTGCCGCCCAGGAACTTGGCGAAGCTCACGACGTCCTCGAGGCCGACGCCGATCTGCTCGGGGTAGATGTCGACCCCGCTGCGACCGATGGTCAGGACCTCCCAGTGGTCGCTCATGCGGCCAGCTTTCCGAGGAACTCGAGGCTGGCACGTACGTCGGCGATCGGCCCCTCGTCGGGCGCCGGCTCGGTGTCGAGCATCGCGTCCTGCTCCATCACGTACCAGCCGCGGTAGCCGCTGCCTTCGAGGGACGTGACGATCGCCGCGATGTCGATGTCGCCGGCACCGAGTGGGTGGTAGACGCCGCGCCGGACGGCCTCGGTGTAGCCGACCTCGCCGCGCTGCACCCGCCCGGCCAGCGCCGCGTCGACGTCCTTGAGGTGCGTGTGCGCGATGCGGTCGGGGACCTGGCGAGCGAGGTCGACCGGGTCGGTGCCGCCGATCAGCAGGTGGCCGGTGTCGAGGCACAGCGGCACGTCGCTGCCGGCCAGGACGCGGTCGACCTCGTCGCGGCGCTGGACCATCGTGCCGACGTGCGGATGCAGGGTGGCGGTCACCCCGCGCTCGGCGGCAACGTCCCTGATCCGGTCCAGGTTTTCGAGCAGCGCCGCCCACTGGCCGTCGTCGAGGGTCGGCCGCTCGTCATACCCGTCGCGTCCGGTGGCGGCGGCGAGCACCAGGATGGTGGCGCCGGCGGCGGTGAGGTGCCGCAGCGCCGGCTCGATCGCGGGCAGCGGGTCCCCGTCGTGGAGTACGACCGGCACGAAGCCGCCGACCGCGTCCAAGTCGTACGACCGGAGCAGCGCCGCGGCCGCCTCCGGGTCGGTCGGCAAGAAGCTGTCCGGGCCGAGCTCGGTGGCGGCGATGTTGAGCTCGTGCATCTGACCGAGGACGGTTCGGGGCGGCAGCTGGTGGCCCCAGCCGGGGACCTCGCAGACGCCCCAGGAGATCGGGGCGGCGGCGATGCGGTCGGCCGCCGAACCGCTCACTTGCTCACCTCTCGTTGACTGGCGCGTTGCGTAGGTCCAGTGTCCGGTTTGTCCCGACGGAACGCGCCAGTCGATGAGGTGGGGTGCCGTTCCCGTACCCCGGCGCACGGCTGCCCGCAGGTCGCGCGCCCGGGTCGCGACCGGGCTGAGCCCACCGCCGTAACCGACGAGTTTGCTGTCAAACGCGGCTGGCGACAGCAAACTCGTCGGTTACGAACATGCAGGCGTGGCCGGACCGGGCGGGTCTGCGCCCGCGGGGCGGTCAACCGGACCGGCTCGCGGCAGACCCACGCACACAACCAGCAGCAGAGCTTCACTTGCTCACCTCCGCGACCTCGACCCGACGCCCCTCACGCCTGGACAGGTCAGCGGCCTCGGCGATGGAGAGGGCGGCGAGCGCCTCGTCGACCGTGCAGGGGCTGGGCGTCGTGCCCTTGGCGACCTCGATGAACGCGTTGACCTCCGCCAGGTAGGCCGGGGTGAACCGGACCCAGAAGTTGGGCCAGGGGTCGCCGGCGGGCAGGGTGGCGCCGTCCTCCGCGGACACCAGCGGGGTGCGCGCGTCGAGACCCACGGCGTACGTCGCCTTGGTGCCGGCCAGCTCCATCCGTACATCGTGACCGCCGCCGTTGTAGCGGGAGCCCTGGAGCGTCACCAACGTGCCGTCGTCCAGCGTCAGCAGCGCTGCGGTGTTGTCCACGTCGTCGGCCTGCCGGAAGAAGTCGGCGCCGCGGTTCGACCCCAGCGCGACGACGTCGACGACTTCGCGACCGGTGACCCAGCGGAGGATGTCGAAGTCGTGGATGTGGCAGTCGCGGTACATGCCGCCGCTGCGGGGGAGATAGTCCGGGTGCGGTGGCTCCTGGTCGGCGGTCACGAGATGCACCCGGTGCAGGTCGCCGATCGTGCCGTCGGCCAGTGCCTGCTTGGCGGTGCGATAGCCGTGGTCGAAGCGACGCTGGAAGCCGATCTGGACCGGCACCGCGGCCGCCTCGACCTCCGCCAGCACGCGCCGCGACTGGGTGACGTCGAGGGCCACCGGCTTCTCGCAGAAGGTGGGCAGCCCGGCCTGTACTGCTGTGGTGATCAGGTCGGCGTGGGCGTCGGTCGCGGTCGCGATGACCACCGCGTCGACGCCGCTGGTGAAGACCTCGTCGACAGCGTCGACACTCTCGCAGCCGAGCCGTTGCGCCGCCTCGTGCGCCCGGGACGCGATGGCGTCAGCCAGGACCAGGCTCTCGACGTCGGGATGCTGCCGCAGCACGGTCGCATGGCTGCTGCCGATCCGGCCGAGGCCCAGGACGCCGATGCGCATGCCTGCAGTGTTGTACTCCAGATCGTCCGTCGTCAACGCTTTGTCCTTACATTCTGTCTTACTGACAATCGGTGTACGGTTTGGCCGTGGCCACCCCGTTCTCGATCTCGGTCGACCGGCGCTCGCCGGTCCCGCTGTACTTCCAGGTGTCGCACCAGATCGAGGAAGCCATCGAGGCCGGCACGTTGGAGCCCGGCCACAAGCTCGACAACGAGATCGCGCTGGCCGACCGGCTCGGGTTGTCGCGCCCGACCATGCGGCGCGCGATCCAGGAGCTGGTCAACAAGGGGCTGCTGGTGCGCAAGCGCGGCGTCGGCACCCAGGTCGTGCATGGCCGGGTCCGCCGCGAGGTCGAGCTGACCAGCCTGTACGACGACCTGGAGCGGACCGGCCAGCAGCCACGGACCCAGGTGCTGGTCAACGCGGTCGAGCCGGCGCCGTTGGAGGTCGCGGACGAGCTCGGCCTGGAGGCCGACACCCCGGTGCTGCGGGTCGAGCGGCTACGGCTGGCCCGCGGCGAGCCGCTCGCCGTACTCCGCAACTGGCTGCCCCAGTCGGTGCTGTCCCCCACCGACGACGAGCTCGAGCAGCAGGGCCTGTACCAGATGATCCGCGCCAGCGGGACGCACATGCGCATCGCCCGCCAGCGGATCGGCGCACGCGGCGCGACGTCGGCGGAGGCGAAGCTGCTCGGCGAGCGGAAGAACGCGCCGCTGCTGACCATGCAGCGCACGACGTACAACGACTCGGGCAACGCCGTCGAGTTCGGCAACCACGTCTACCGGGCCGAGACGTACTCCTTCGAGGTCACCCTGGTCGAGCGCTAACCGCGACTGCATCCCAGGAACACGTGCGCGCAAACGGCGCGAGTATTCGGGGACTGGAGCTGGCGCCGCACCCGTGTCCGGGGAAGTGGTGGTGCTCGGATGGCGGACTGTCCGCCGGCAGGCCGCGACGGAGGTGGAATTTTGCCCAATTGGGCAAAACTCGACCTCACATCGGCAAGGACCGGGTCGAAAATTGCCCAATTGGGCAATTTTCTACGCACCATGGATCGGCGACCGGGGCGCACCCGCACCGAGCGACGCACCGACCGGACCCAATAACTGGACCGACCCGGAGCCTCCGGGAACGGCACGGGCC
>JBOHDE010000053.1:0-19589 GCA_050699035.1 Nocardioidaceae bacterium
CGACCGCGGCGGTACGCGAGTCGACGTCGAGCTTGGTGAAGATGTTGGACACGTGGCGATGGACGGTGCGCTCGCTGAGGTGCAGCTCGTTGGCGATCGCACGGTTCGCCTTGCCTCGGGCGATGAGGCAGAGGACCTCGATCTCTCGTCGAGTGAGCCCGTGTGTCTCGGCACCAGAGTCCGTGGCCGCGACGATCCGGTCCAGGTGAGCCAGATCCGGAAGTGCGCCGAGCCGTTCGAAGGTCTCCCGGGCCGCTGAGAACTGAAGCCCGCGCACCGTCATGGTCAGCGAGCGCGTGGCAGGCCTGCCCGATCAGGACGTTCAGCTTGGCCACCTCGTACGGGGCATCCTGCTCTAGCCAGATGCCGACGGCCCGCCGGAGGAGTGGCAACGCGCTTCCGGGATCGCCCTCGGAGAGGGCCAGCGCACCCCTGACGGCGTACGTCTCGGCCCCGATAACAGGCGTCGTGAGCTCCCCCGTGAACTCCTCGAACTCGGTCAGCGCATCGCGAGCCGCCTCGATCTTCCCTTCCTCGAGGTGGATCGTGACTGCGGCCTTCAACAGGTCCAGGCGATCGGGCTTCGCGGTCACCTCGGTCAGCGCCCGACGAACGCCGGTCGACGCCGCGTGGAGGTCACCCTGGGCGAGTCTGAGGAGGGCGAGTCCCGGCTGTGTCGGGCAGCCATGTTCCGCCGCCCGGCGGTACGCGTCCTCGGCGGCACCCCCTTCGCCACGTAGCCGCCGGACCTCACCGAGCTGGTAGTACGCGTGGCCGCAGACCCAGCCGGTGTAGCCGTCGAGGTCGTCGCAGACCGCGGCGATCTCGTCGAGGGCGTCCGGCCAGGCACCGTTGAGGCACATCAACCGTGAGCGGTAGATGCGGCAGTTCCCGAGGTACGCGCCTCCCAGACTGCTCAGCGAGTCGAGCCACCTGGCCATCGACCGGTTCCAGTCTCGGGCGCGAGCGAAGTCGCGTGCCAGACAGCATCCGCGGACGGCGGCGCAGTAGATCCACGGGGTGACGCGTGGCGACAGGCCATCGTTGAGGAGAATGGCCATCGCCTCCTCCAGGTGATCGAGCCCGTCCTGGAGCCGCCCCTCGTCGATCAGGGTCTGACCCCACATGCTCAATGCCCACGGGACCACCTCGCCCTGACCTTCGTCGACGATCACCCCCAGCAGCTCGTTGGCGCGAGAGCGGTCGCCCGTCGTTGCGTGGAACATCGCCTCGGGAATCTTGAGCCACAGGCTGGTGGCCATGGCGGGGCCTAGGGTGCGGCTCGTCTGCTTGAGCCAACCGCTTGCCTCGACGACCTGGTTGCTGTTCAACAGCACCCACCACAACCAGAACGCGACCTGCGCCGCGCCCTCGAGCTGGCCGGCTCCGACCCGGAGGTCGAATAGACGGTGAAGCAGGGCGACCGCCTCGTCACCCCGGGCGGAGACCTGTGCGGCTTCGGCGAACGCTTCCAGGTCCTCGACGGCGAGCGGCCGTTCGGCGTCTGCAGCGGCGTACTCCGCGCACGCCTCCTCCCACCGGGAGGCTCGGTGCAGCTCCCGCGCGCGGGCTAGGTGAGCCGTGGCGACGGCGCCCATGGCTTCAGCATGGCCCTCCGGATCGGAGATGGGTAGTTGTACCCACGACCTCGGAATCGGGTTGGCGGCCAATGCCGATCCTGGTGGCTGATCGGTCGGCCAGTCTCGAACCAGAAGCTCGCACGGCGGCGAGACCTACCAACTCAGGGGTTCCGATGAAGGTGACACACGTGGCTGGCATCGAGCTGGCTTACGACGTCCAGGGTATGGGGAACCAGTGCTGTTCGTGCACGGCGCCATCTGGGCGGACTTCCTGCGTCCATTGGCCGAACAGCCGCCGTTCAGCGGGTTCCAGAGGATCTGCTACCACCGGCGCGGATACGGCATGAGCGGCGGACCCGCCGGTGGCCTGGACATGCAGGCGGCCGACATCGTCGCCCTGATGGACGTCCTCGAGGTGGACCGGGCACACCTTGTCGGCCACTCCGAGGGTGCGATGATCGCCCTCGTACTCGCCGCCTCGTACCCCGATCGGGTGCGATCCCTGGCGCTGCTCGAGCCGCTGCCGTCGAGCAGCTGGCTGGCCGCGAGCGACTTCGCGGACCTGCTGGAGATCCTGGGGCCGGCGTTCGAGGCGATGGCGGGTCGCTACCAGGCGGGCGACGTCTCAGGAGCCTTCGATGCACTCTTCGAGCCGACAGGGTTGGACTGGCGCGCGGCGGCGAAGGCCGCAGGGCCTGGCGTCGTTGACCAAGGACTCAAGGACGCGGGAACGTTCGTCGAGGGCGAAGCTTCCGCACTGGTCGGGTGGAAATACGGGGTCGAGCGGGCAGCAAGGGTCGACTGCCCGGTGCTCTCGTGGAGTACCGCTGCGGAGAACCCGGTCAACCCCGCGACGCAGGCTTTCCTCCACGAGCTGTTCCCGCAGCGCGAGCAGGTTATCCTCGAGGGTGGAGATCACTTCTCGGTCACCACGGACCCTGCGGCCGTAGCGGAGCCGATCGCCGACTTCGTCTCGCGGCACAGCGCGGCGGCCGCGTCGGCGGCACGCGGCATCGCTTGAAGCCGCAACGCAGTCGGACCTCCGCACGTCCACCCGAGACCGGTGCGCGACCCAGTTTCTAGCGGGCATGGTCGTGGTGGAGAACAAGGGGTCGTCGCCGTGCCTCATCTACCAGGTCGGCTCTCGGCCGCGAGACAGACCCCATTGACTACGGCGGACTCAAGCCCAGGCTCGATGATGACATCCGGCGCGAGTATTCGGGGGTTGGCGCCGCACCCGTGTCTGGGGAGGTTGCCCGTGCCGGCCGGCCACGACGTCACCCTCCGAACCGACATTCTGAGCCCGGAATCGGGGCCGAAAGTGGCGGTTCGAGGGGTGAAGTCGCCCAGGCACGCCGAGATCAGTCCGCATTGCCGTCTGTCGGCATGTGTCCGCAGAGACGGGCGAAGGTCTGCGGATTCTGATGCGCTGACCATCTGGGCGTTGACCCAGAGGTCAGCCTGGATTGAACCGGGTCGATTGTCCCGGATGGCTGGATCTCGGCGTTGTGAGAGTGGCTCATCGCTACAGGCCGAGCTGGGCGCGTAGTCGGTCGGCGTCCATGGCACCGGGACCGGCAGGGCCGACGGTGTCGATCAAACGGAGCAGGTCGGGGCGTCGGGTCGGGTCGGCGGCCGCCTCACGGGGTGTCACGCCGGCGAGGGCGGGGATCGGCTCGTCGAGCCAGGCCTGCTCGTGGGCGCGGATCATCTGCTCCAGCGCCTGCGCGATCTGCGGATCGTTCGGGTCCAGGGTCGGAGCCGGTTCGCCGGCTGGTCCGCGGCTCATCGCCTCCTGGACGTCGTCGACCGGTCGACGGGTCTGGGTGAGGAGCTCCAACCCCGGCTGCAGGTCCCGCAGGGCGTCGAGGGCTCGGACCATGCGGGGCTCGCTATTGGTCTCCACCTGGATGGTGGAGCCGTCGAGGGTGATCGTGGCACGGATGCGTGGCATGCCGTGGGTGGTCACGTGTTCGAACCAGCGCAGCTCGGCTTCGTCACGGTCATAGCTCGAGTCGAGCACGGCGGCAAGCGCGGCCGGGTCGTCGCTGTGCAGGGTCGCCTCGCAGAACTCGAGCGGGTCACCTTCGGTGTTCTGCAGCGATGGTGGGGCGAAGCGGCCAGAGAGGAACGAGACCAGCTGATCCGGGTCGGGTCGACTGTCGAGCAGCTGGAGCAGGTCGTCGCGTTCGTGCAGGGCTACCGGTTCGATGCCGCCAAAGCACTGCGTCGTGTCTCCAGCGGGCACCAGCCGCGCGCAGATCAGCCTGCCGGGCTGCAGGGTGCGACTGGCGGTTCGTTCCCGGACCTCGACCCGGTCGCCCGTGCGCAGGTCGCGTGCGGTGAAGCCGGTCCCGGGGAAGACCTTCTCGATCTCGTGGACCGACCGCTCGGCCAGGAGCCACTGCTGGGCGAGCAGCCGCTCGTCGTCGGGGAGCAGCACGCCGCGTTCGTCCAGGAAGGCCGCGAAGGCGCCGCCCTCGAACAGCACGGCGTCTCCCACCAGCGGGTCCTGAATAGCGAGGTACGTCGCTTCGGGCTGGTCCCAGTGCCTGGCGCGGCTCCGCGCGACCTCGATCGCATCGGCGCGCCAGGGTCCGTCTGTCAGGTAGCTGCCCGCCTTCTGATACAGCCACGCCGCTCGCTCGGTCAATGGCAGGGTTTCCCGGTTGCGGTGACAGACCTTGTACTTGCGTCCGGACCCGCACCAGCACGGACTATTGCGGCCGATATCGCGCCGCTCGGTCGGGCGGAAGTGCTCGAGCAGCACCACCAGTTCGTCGTCAGAGGGCGCACCGGCGCGGCGCAACAGTGACAAGCCTCGTTCGGCGTCGCCGCGGTCGCTGGCGATCCGTGCCAGCTCGAACAACGGCAGGGGAGACGAGGAGTCCAGCGCCAGGGACGTCTCGTACGCCTCCTCTGCCCGGACGATGTCACCGAGCCGCTCGAAGGCCTTGCCCCGCAGCCAACGCAGCGCCGGCTGCGCCGAACGGGGCGCCTGCGGTTCGAGTGTCTCGGCGAACAGGCCCAATGCTGATGCTCCCTCGCGACCTGCACCGATCGTCTCGACCAGAACCGCCGCGACTACCGCGGGATCGGCAAGGAACTCAACTGTCTCGCGAACAAGCTTGCGGTCCGGGTGTACGGCACCTTCAGCTGCTGCCGCGGGTTCGGTCCCAGCGAGCGTGTCGGTCAGGAGATCGTCGAGCGTCTCGCCGGCAACGACCGCCTGCTGGGCGTGCTCGACCAGACTGGCGACCTGCTCGTACAGGCGAGCCAGGACCAGCACCGCCAGCGCGCTGTCTTCGTCGAGCCGGTGTACGTCTGCGATGTGCTCCAGGCGGTTTGTCACTCGCCAGCTGGCGAAGTCGAACTCGGCCGGGCCAAGCTGCTCGCCGTCGGTCACCAGACCGGCGGCGGCGAACAGCTCGGTGAGGGGTGGCACTGGCGAGGAGAACAGGCCCGGATCCTGGGCGGACGCCAGCCACACCACGCAGTCGATCTGATCGGGACCCCCATCACCGAGCAGCTGGAGAGCGTCGGCCAGGCGCGCGCCAGCATCCGGCACCTGGCCGATTGCTGTCACCGTCCCGAGTTCGAAGCCGTCCGAGCGCACTGTGACCCCGACCAGGTCACCCTCACTCAGGTCCAGCCGGCGGAGAACGTCGGGCTCGAGCACCCAGGCAGCGTCCGCGATCGCGTCCAGCGGGATATCACGCTGAGTGAGCAGTTCGTCGTCGAAGCCGGTCAGGACTTCGACCAACGCAGTGCCGTCAACCAGCCGGCGATAGGTGTCGTCTTCGGTCAGGATCGACACCGGTTCCAAGTCCGGCGAGACGTTGAGGAAGCCGTGCTCGACTTCGGCAGCGCTGACCCGATGGGTGAACGTCCGGCCCATCAGCATTGCTGGGAGCAGCGCATGGCGGCCATCGCCGAGAGGCATCACCAGCCCGCCATCGTCACTCTCGAGCACCTCGGCCACGGTGTCCTCGGGACGCACACCCAGGTTCAGGCCATCCCCCTGCAACGCGGCGACCAGTTCGTCCTCGGTCAGAGCCCCGCCGGCCGCGAGGACCCGCCGGATCCCGCCGGCAATCTCGGGAAGCGTCTCGGGCATGTTCACCGCGGAGACGATACCCATCGCCTTCCGACGTCGGAACAGGTGTCCTGTACAGGCCGAGCTCGACCAAGTCGCAGCGGCAACAACTTCTAGGACGCGCCGGCGGCGTGGGCCAGGGCGCGGACGCCACGTCGGATCTGGTGCTCGGTGACGTTGCCGAAGCCGAGGACGAGCGCGGGCGCATGCGTCTCGCCGGCGCCCACGAGCCGATAGCGGCCGAGCCCGTTGACGTTGACCGACAATGACCGTGCCGCCTCCACGACCGCCTCCTCGAAAACGCCGTCGGGGAGCCGCAACAGCGCGTGGCAGCCGGCCGCGAGCCCCTGCAGGCGGTCAGCGCCGAAGGTGGCGGCGACCTCGGCGGCGAGGACGTCCCGGCGTGTTCGGTAGACGTCCTTCACCCGCCTCAGGTGGCGGTCGAAGCGGCCGGACTCCATGAGGAGGGCGAGCGCCTCCTGGTCGAGCCCGGGTGCGCCGCGGCTGCCGAGCCGCTTCTCCTCGACGATTCCCGCCACGAAGCGGGGCGGGGCAAGCACCCAGCCGAGCCTGATGGCGGGCGCGAGGGTCTTGCTGACCGAGCCGAGCGCGATGACGCGGTCGGCGTCGAGGCCCTGCAGGGAGCCGACCGGCTGTCGGTCGTAGCGGAACTCCGCGTCATAGTCGTCCTCGAGGATCACACCATCGACCTCGTTCGCCCAGGCGACCAGCTGCTGGCGCCGCGACGGGCTGAGCGCGACGCCGGTCGGGCACTGGTGGGCGGGTGTCACGAGCACCGCCCGAGCCTTGGTCTCGCGGAGCCGCCCGACGTCGAGGCCTTCGTCGTCGACGGGGACAGGCACCGCCTCGAGGCCCGCTCGCAGCGCGATCACGTCGTGCTCGCGAGGACCCGGGTCCTCGAGCGCCACGTACTCGATGCCCTGGCGGCAAAGGGTGGCCAGTGCGAACACGAGACCCTGCCGGAAGCCGCCGACGACGACCGCGTCGTCGGCCACGGCACACCCGGCCCGGACCCGTCGGTGGTACGCCGTCACCACCTCGCGCAGGTGTCTCGATCCGGCCGGCTCCTCGTCGGAGAGGTGAGCGGTCGGCAGGCTCCGCGTAGCCTCGGACATCGCCCAGGCCCAGTCGGTGAGCGGGACCGAGCCGAGGTCGGGGATGCCGTACTCGAAGTCGACAGCCGCCCGCGAGACCGAGACGGCCGCCTCGTTGGGCGCCGACCGATGGCGCTCGGTCCCGACAACCGCGGCCACCCGTGTTCCGGAGCCGACCGCCGAGTCGACGTACCCCTCCGCAAGGAGCTGCTCGTAGACGTCGACGACGGTCCCCCGCGAGACGCCGAGCTGCTCGGCCAGGCGCCGCGTCGACGGAAGCCGCTCGCCCGCCGCGAGCCGACCCTCGCGGATCGCACGCCGGAGCTGGTCCTGGAGCTGCCCGGAGAGCGACCCGCCGGTGCGGTCGAACGTCACGAGAAGCTCCGGGCTGTCCCGGCTCCAGTCGACGGTCATGGTCCCAGTGAATGGTCTACTCCCGCAGTCGGCAAGTGGATCTTCAGGCAGGGCCGGTTTGCCAGCAGGATCGAAGCATGGGAATCGGACTCGGACTGGCACTCGCAGCGGCGATCGCGTTCGGCGCCGCGGACTTCGTCGGCGGTGCGGGATCGCGTCGCCACTCGTCCTGGCAGGTGGTCCTCGTCGGCCAGCTCGCCGGAGCGCTGCTCATGCTCGTCGTCGGCATCATGGCACCGGGCGACGCACATGCGGCGGACTTCGGGTGGGCACTGCTTGCTGGGGCCGGCTCGGCGACCGGCAGCATCTTCTTGTTCCGCGGCCTCTCGCGGGGACGGATGGGCCTCGTCGCGCCGGTCTCGGCCGTCGGCGCCGCAGTGCTGCCGGTGCTGGTCGGTGTCGCGCTGGGGGAGCGTCCCACATGGCTGGCCTGGCTCGGCGTTCTCGTCGCCCTCCCCGGCATCTGGCTGGTCTCCCGCGAGTCGACGGCCGCACCAGCCGGAAACAAAGGCGCGTTGCTCGACGGCGCCGCCGCCGGCGCAGGCTTCGGCGTCCTGTTCATCGCGCTCGGCCAGGTCTCGAGCGGCGCGGGGTTCCTGCCGCTCGCCGCCAACCAGCTCTTCGGTGCCGCCGTGACCATCGCGGTTGCGGCCATGCTCCGGCAGCCCTGGCTGCCGCGGCGCGCCGCCGTCGGCGTCGTCACCTGGGGAGGAGCCTCCGGCCTGCTCGGCGCTGGCGGCACGCTGGCCTTCACCGTCGCCACCGGGGTCACCGACCTGAGCGTCGCCGCCGTGCTCGCCTCGCTCTACCCGGCCGTCACGGTTCTGCTCGCCGCGACCGTCCTCGGTGAAAGGCTGGGAGCCGGACAGCGGCTCGGGATCGGGATCTGCACCCTCGCCGTGGGTACTCTCGCCCTCGGCTGAGCACGTCACCACATCGAAGGAGAACGAAATGTCACAGACGAGCCCCGCACCGTCGACCGCGACAGGCAAGGTCCATTGGGGATTCACGATGTCCTTGGACGGATTTGTGGCCGGGCCTGCGCACGACATGAGCTGGATGACCGGATTCACCGCCGAACCTGGCGCGGTCGAGGCAATCATGGGCTCCACCGGAGCGGTACTCGCGGGGCGCGACGGCTATGACAGCGCCATCGGCGACTCGCGGCCCTTCGGCGGAGCGTGGGACGGTCCGATCTTCATCCTGACGCACCACCCCGACGACGCTCGGCCGGCCGAGGGCATCACCATCCTGTCCTGCCCTGTGGAGGACGCGGTGCGCATCGGCCTCGACGCCGCAGCTGGCAAGAACCTGGGGATCTACTCCCCGAGCATCGGTGCTCAACTCCTCGAGCTCGGGCTCATCGACGAGGTTGAGATCTTCGTCGCACCGGTTCTGCTCGGGGACGGGATACGGCTCTACGACGTGCCCGGCACGAGAACGATCCGTCTCCACCGCCTCGACGGTGACGATCCCGCGGCGGCCGCGCACCTGCGCTTTCGCCCGGTCGGCTGAGCTGGCTCTCCCTTCATCGACATGTTGGGGTCGCTGGGCTGTCTACTCCGACCGTCCGAGTCCGGCGTCGCGGGCGAGGACGATCGCCTGACTGCGCTCAGAAAGGTTCAGCTTCGCAAGGATCATCGAGACGTTGTTGGCGACCGTCTTGGGGGAGACGAACAGGGCGCGGCCGATCTCGACGTTCGTGAGGCCCGCTGCCAGTCGGTCGAGGATCGAGCGCTCGCGGTCGGTGAGTTCGGGGAACGTGCTCGTCGAAGTAGTAGGGCCGCTCGCGAAGAACGTCTGCAGCCGATGTGCGATCGCGGTTCCGAACACTGCCTGGCCGGCCGCGGCGGAACGTACGGCGGCGAGGATGTCCTCGCCGTTTGCGCCCTTGAGCAGGTAGCCCATGGCACCGGCGGCGACCGCTGCATGGACCGTGTCGTCGTCCTCGAACATCGTCAAGACCAGCACAGCTGTCTCGGGGCGGGCCACGAGGATCTCCCGGGTGGCATCCAGGCCCGACAACACCGGCAGCTGGAGGTCCATCAGGATGACGTCCGGGTCGAGCTCCTTCGCTAGGTCGACCGCGTGACGGCCATCGGCGGCCTGCCCGACGAGGGCGACGCCGGCGGCGGAGGCCAGGACAGCCTCGAGCCCCTGGCGGACGAGCGGGTGATCATCGACGATGACCACCCGAATGGTGCTGGCCTGCGTCGTCATCACGTCGCCTCCGTGTTCAGCGCCAGCGGGAACGATGCCCGCAGACGGCCACCCTCCTTGGTGGGACCGATCTCCAGCGTCCCACCAAGCTCGGAAACGCGTTCACGCATTGCCACGATGCCAACCCCGGGTGGCCAGGACCCATCGGCTGCCCCGTCATCGACGACTTCCACCGTGGCAATGCCGTCGGCGGCGCGCAGCCTGACCCGACAGGCGCGCGCGTCGGCGTGGCGGACTACGTTGGTGACTCCCTCGACAGCGATACGGAACAATGCGACCTCGAGCGCGGCGGGCAATGCCGGTACGTCGTGGGTCTCGACCTCGATGTCGATCCGGCTGCCGTCGCCCAGTCGGCGTACGTGCGCGGTGATGGCCCCGACCAAGCCCAGGTCGTCGATCGCAGGCGGGCGAAGGGAGTGGACCACCGTCCGCAGGTCAGCGATTGCCTGGCTGGAGGCGTCCTTGGCCCGGGCGAGCAGCGCCAACGGATCGCCCTGACCCTCCGTCAGCTGCGCGCGGATGACGTCGAGGTTGAGCCCGACACTGGTGAGGAGTGGCCCCAGCCCGTCGTGGAGCTCGCGGCGCAGCCTGCGCCGTTCTTCCTCACGCGCCTCGACGACGCGTTGACGAGAGGCCGCCAGGTCTGCGGTGAGCGCTTCGGCATGTACGGCAGCGCCCGCCTGCCTAGCCAGTTCGGCCAGAACCGCGCGATCACGATCGTCGAGCGTCGACTCGCCGCGTCGAGGTGCGGCGACGAGGGCGCCGACATCAGTGCCCTGGGATACGAGCGGCCACCGGCCGGGCTCAGCGTCGGTGGGCTGCCGCTCGCCGTGTTGGGCCAGCACCGAGCCTTCGCCGGGGCGCTCGATGGCGACGTACGGCAGCCGCAGCGAGTCGGCCACTGTGGTGACCACCGTGGTCAGAACTGTGCCGGGCGCGGCCACGGCGTCGAGGTGCTGGCTCAGGTCACTCAAGGCGCGGTAGGGGTCGCTGCGATGACCATAGAAGAGCTCGTCGACCAGATGCTGACTGCGGCGCACCGCCGGTCCGAAGACGAGCGCGGTGATGACCGCAGCCGTCACCAGGCCGACGCGTTCGCCCGCGAGGGCCGCAACGCCGGCGGCCAACGCCGCGAAAACACCGGCCACCAGGACCGTCACGAGGAGGTACGCCGCGGACCGCCGGATGATGGTGTCGATCGCCCACAGCCGGTAGCGCACGATCGGGATGACCAGTGTCGCGGTGAAGAGCAGCCCGTCGATGAGGTTCACCGCGAGCGGCAGCGCCTCGGTGACCGCGAGCGGGAACAAGACAAGTGCGAGCACGACTCCGAACGCGCGCCACCGCAGCTGGTCGCGCTCGATACCCGTGGCCGTCCAGGCCAGGCGAACGATGCGGAGACCGGCGATGATCCCGACCAGGATCACGAGCGGGACGGCCACGATGAACGCAGCTGCCACCTCTCCCAGCAGAGTCCCCTCGGTCAATGGGTTGCCGACCGTCCGGGCCGGGCCGTCCGCGCGTGCCAACACGAGCGACCAGTCGCCCAGAAGCCCGGCAACCAGACCGAGCACGATCCCGGAGACGAGCAGCCGGTCCAGAATCCGGCCGAACCGCGACGTGATCCGGCCGCTCGGGAAGCGAACGTTCACCAGGCCCTGGACCGCGACCGGGAGGAACTGCACAGTCCCGAGCAGACAGGCGAAGCGCAGCACGGGACTGTCCGCGCTTCCCTGACTGAGGGCGGCGTACGACTGCGAGGCAAGCGCGACGCCGACCGCGACGACAGCGGCACAACCCGACAGCAACCATCCGAAGGGGAGATCCGGACGGCGTACGACGAGGAACGCGCCGACGAGGGCATAGGGCACGACGTAGGCAAGGGCCGTCGCGTACTCGACGACGTGGTCGCGTGGGGCCTCGTCCAACCTCGCCAGCGCAACCAGCGTGAGCCCTACCCCGACCACGGCGACAGCCAGCAGCGCACCCGCCGCTGGCACCGGATGGGCGCGCGGCGACCACCTGCGATGTGTCATCACGGTGACGGTCACGATGACCCAACCCTGACCGTCCGAGGTGTGCCGCGCAATGGGACCCCGCTCCCGATCATCGGGAGGATCGCCCGACGCCGCGGGACCGTTTCGTGATGCGCGGCCCTGTCCGCGGGAACGGTCGCTGGCCAACCATCAGGACACCCACTCGTCCGGAGCACAGGGCACCGGAGTACCAGCGTCGGGAGACCATCGTGAAGTTCCTTCGTTTCGCCTGCATCGTCCCGCTCGTCCTCGTGTCGCTGCTGAACGTCGGCTATCCGTTCGGAGCCGACCCGAAGCCTGAACCCGTCCTCGCGATCGCCGCCGTAGCACTGGGCGTTGCCGGGTTCGTGGCCGCGCTCGGCCTCGCCCGCAACGCCACCTGGGGCATCCCGGCCGCGCTCGCCGTGGGGGCTCTCAACGTGGTGGGCGCGCTCATCGCGCTCGTCACGGACTCCGAGGGCGCAATCGTCGGCCTCGTCATCAGCATGCTCGCCCTCGTCCTGGCCTTCGTCGCGGGCGTGGACCAGCGCAAGGTGTCGCCGGCATGATCCCCGCGACCGAAGGCGCACCCCGCACCCGTCCGGAGTCGGCTTCGCCATTGCACGACCGACGTGGCTTCTGGCGAATCCTGCTCGCGGTCGTCGTACCGATGCCGATGCTCGCCAAGGCCGTCTACTACCTGCTGACACCGGTCGCGGGTGACGTCACCTTTCAGGAGTCGGTGACCTCGTTCGAGGCCAACCGGGGACTCCTGGAGACGCTGAAGTGGCTCGATGCGGTCTTCGTGGTCACCCTCATCCCGGCCACCATCGCACTGGCCTGGGTCGCCCGCCGTGGTGCGCCACGCGTGACCGCCGTCGGTGGCTTCATCGCCTTGTCGGGTTTCTTCGCCGGCATCGCCTTGTTCGGTGGCGTGATGACCCCGGCGCTGGTCACCGTGCAACACGATCTGGACGTCAGCTCGATGGCGGCTCTCGACGAGGCGCTGCACCACGAGCCCCTTCTGGGTATCGCGTCGCTGCTGTTCATCGTCGGGGTCGTCTTCGGGCTGGGCCTGCTCGGTGAGGCGCTGCGTCGAAGCAGGGCTGTCCCCTCCTGGGTGGGGATCGCCGTCATGGTTGGCGGCGCCACGCACCCCTTCATCCCGCACCACATGGGGCAGGGCATCGGCCTGCTCGTGGCCGCGGCCGGTTTCGCCGGCGTCGGCGTTGCGCTCCTGCGCATGACCAACGACGGGTTCGACCTGCCCGCCGGCTCCTGACCCGCTAGTCCGTCCCGCGCCATCCATCCGAGAATCCAAGGAGGAACCATGAACCGGCAAGAAGTCTGTCCCGGCACCCGAGTGGCGGGCGCCGTACGTCGAGGAGATCGGGCCGCTACCGCAGGGTGCGGGCGTACCCGAGGCCTAGGTGTACCACCATCCCGAGCGGCAGTAGCTCCGTCAGGCACGGTCGGCGACCTCCAGCACCGGCCACGCACCATGCACGTGAGGCTCTCGGTCGTTCGGCGTCGTGTGCCCCAGCGTGACCGTCAGGATCGGCTGGTCCGGTCGAAGAAGTCGATGATCGCCGCGAGCGCCTCGCGCTGCACCTCGTCGACCTGAGGCGTTCCCGTCCCGTCGTTCTCGGGGTAGATGTAGCCGTGCACGTCATGGCTCCAGGTCCGCCACTCGACGTCGTCGCGGAGCGTGGCGAGCAACTCGTAGGTCAGCCGGAAGATCCCTTGGAGCTCGTCCTGCTCGCGCCCCAGCACCAAGACCGGGATGTCGACGCCGCTCAACCGTCGCATCACCTCGTCTGGGTCGGTGATGCGGCGCCGGGCATGCTCGGTGTCACGAATCTCCAGGCTCTCGATGTCGCGCAGGCCGTCGGCGGTTTCGACCGTCGGCTCCGAGTCGAGCGCGAGGGTCAGCACCTCGTGGTTGGCTGGCTCGGCGGCGACGCCGGCGCGGAGCAGCCCGGGGTACTGCGAGCACAGCTTGAACAGCATCTCTCCGGCATGACTCATGCCGAGGTGCAGGAGCCGCTCCGCGTCGATGCGCGGGTTTTCGGCTACGTGCCGCAGGATCGCGACCTCGTCCTCGTACTCCAGCGGCGCCCGGTTCATCAGCTGCATGCCCTGTCGGACGTCGACCTTGAGGTCGCCGCCGTCCTGGTAGCCGAGCTCGACCTCGCTGCGATAACGAGTCCACGCGCAGGCGTAGCCGGCGTCCAGCAGCCGGTCGGTGACATGACGGAAGCGGTGGGCCCGGTCGCGCAGCCACGCCATCCCGCCGCCGCCGTTGCCGGAGGCGATCAGCACGAACGGGTGCGGTCCCGCACCGCTCGGCACGCGCAACGCGTACGGCGTGTACAGCCCGTCGAACGTCTCGGCCAGGAAGTACTCGACCGGAGGCCCGCCGAGATCGTCGTCGACGGAGACGGGCTCGTGAGCGGGGTCCCAGGGAGCGGTGCCTGTCGGGGTCGTGGCCATGGCCGTGAATGTAGCGATCGCGTGCAACCGATTGCAAGATGGCTTAGCGTGGGTAGATGGCTCGCCCAGACGTAGCAGCTGTTCCTCCGGAACCGGCCCGAGGCCGCCTCGGGGTGTCGTCGTAGTGCCCGCGACCGCGTCCGCGCAAGGACTGACCCTGCTGTCCCAGCACGAGCTCGCCGGCAGGGGAGACGGGATGCAGGTGCTGCGTGTGGGGGACGTACTTTATGTCGCCCACAACGGCACCTCCGGAGCGGGCACGTCGATCCTGGACGTGTCCGACCCGGCCCGACCCCGCCTGGTCCGTCAGTGGGACGCGCCGGCGCACACCCACACCCACAAGGTGCAGGTCGCGGACGGCCTGCTGCTCGTCAACCACGAAGGCTTCCCGCTCCGGGCCCCAGGACCACAAGGCCCCTGGTCGGCCGGGCTCGCGGTCTACTCCCTGGACGACCCGCTCGATCCCGAGCAGATCGGATTCTGGGACTGCGGAGGCCGTGGCGTGCACCGCATCGTGTGGGAGGGCGGGCGCTACGCCCACATGTCGGCCACTCCGCCGGGCTACCACGACCGGATCTGGGTCGTCGTCGACCTGGCGGACCCGACCCATCCCGTGCCGGTGGCTAAGTGGTGGTGGTCCGGCCAGTGGGTCGAGGGAGGCGAGGAGCCGACCTGGCCGCAGGGGAGGCGCTACGCCGCACACCACGCTCTCGTCGCGGATGGCCGCGCCTATCTCGGCTACGACGACGCCAACCTGGTCGTCCTCGACGTCTCCGACATGACGAACCCCGTCCAGGTCGACCAGCTCAGCTGGGGCGGGGACGCGACCCACACCTGCCTTCCCCTCCCCGGCCGGGGCCTGGTGGTGGCCACCGACGAGCAGCAGCGGGACGGACCGGGCGCGCGCGAGCTGTTCATTCACGTCATCGACGTCTCAGGCGAGCGGGCCCGCTATGTGTCCCGGTTCCCGGCTCCGGTCGGTGACTTCGCCCAGCAGGAGCTGCGTTTCGGACCGCACAACCTCCACGAGAACCGCGCCGGCTCCTACTGCAGCGAGCGGGTGCTCTTCGCCACGTACTTCAACGCGGGGCTGCGGGTCTACGACCTTGCCGACCCTGAGCACGTCGTCGAGCTCGCCCACTGGGTCTCGGAGCCCCCGACCGGGCAGGCGGCACCCCAGGCCAACGACCTGTTCGTCGATGCCGACCAACTGGTGTGGGTGACCGACCGTGGCGCCGGTGGAGTCGCGTGCCTTCGCCCTGACGACCGCCTCGGAGCACTCATGTCCGAGGAGGCGACCCCGCTCGATTGACGGCCGGCCGCTCGCCGCCTAGTGTGCAATCGATTGCGCGATCAGGCGTCGTCCTGGGCCATCCCGACGTCGATCAGGAGGAGCGGCTGTGACTTCTCGCGACGTACCGGGCCATACGTCCGACGGCATGGAACTGATGGGCTACCACGACCTGGATGGGCGGCCGGCCTTCAAGCTGGCGCTCCAGGCGGTCGAGGGCAGGTGGTACCTGTTCGCCACGCATTTCTGGGAGTCCCGTCTCAGTGTGATCGACGTGACGGACCCGGCGGACATGCGCATCGTCGCCAGCCTCGAAGGCCCCGACAAGAGCGCGACGTGGCAGGTGCAAGTGGCCGAGGGACTCCTGGTGCAAGGGATCGAGCACCGGCCGCCCGCGTGGGGCGGCGACCCGGACCACCCCGGCGACGAAGGCATCAGGCTCTGGGATGTCTCCGACCCCCGCTCGCCGAAACTCCTCAGCCACTGGCGGACAGGCGCCCATGGCGTGCACCGCAACCACTACACCGGCGGGCGCTACGTCCACGTGACCGCGGGCAAGCCCGGCTATGAGGGGAACATCTACGTCGTCCTCGACATCGATGACCCGAGGCATCCCACAGAGGTGGGGCGGTGGTTTCTGCCCGAGCAGTTCGTCGCGGCCGGAACGAGCCCGGTCAGGAGGATCTCGCTGCACGGCCCGCCGTACGTCGTCGGCGACCGTGCCTATCTCAGCTACGGCGCGGCGGGGGTCGTGATCCTCGACGTCTCGGACCCGACCACACCGGTGCTCGTGTCGCGGCTGGACATTGGGGCGGCGTTCTCCAGCCGGATTGCCATGCACACGGCCGTGCCGGTGCCCGAGCGTCACCTGCTGCTGGTCAACACCGAAGCCATCGCGGAACTGGCGGAGGAGCCCTACAACTTCGCCGGGGTGGTCGACATCCGCGATGAAAGCGAGCCTCGGCTGCTTTCGTTGCTGCCCCTGCCCGCCCCGGCGCCGGACGCGCCGTACCCGAACTTCAGCCGGCGCGGTGGGCGCTTCGGACCGCACAACCAGCATCACCCGCAGAGCTCGGCCGACCTCTACCAATCCGACCACCTTGTCTTCATGACCTGGTTCAACGCAGGGGTACGGGTCTTCGACACCAGCGACCCCTACCTGCCGAGAGAGATCGCCTGGTATCTCCCGGACGACCCGACCGAGCGCCGGGGCATGCTGCCGAAGACGCTGGTGACCCAGTCCGAGGACATCCTGGTCGACGCCCGCGGCACCGTCTTCTTCACCGACAAGAACCACGGGATCCACGCCGTCCGGCTGAGGAGCAGGAGATGACCGCGGCCCAGGACCCGCTCCACGTCGGGGATCTGCTGGTGGGCCTGCTGGTCGCCCACGGCGTCGACACCATCTTCGGCCTTCCCGGCGGGCAGACGGCCGCTCTGTACGACGCCATCGACCGCCACGAGGGGACCATCCGTCACGTGGGGGTACGTGACGAGCGATCCGCCGCCTACGCCGCTGACGCCTACGCCCGCCTCACCGGCAGGGTGGGCGTCTGTGACGCGACCGTCGGGCCCGGCACCGCCAAGCTGCCATCCGGGCTCGGCGAGGCCCTGAACTCCTCCATCCCCGTGCTGGCCATCGTCAGCGAGCTGCCGTCCTCGACCGAGGCCCGCCGCTACCGCGGGGCGACCTCGCAGAGCATGGACCAGGCCGGGTTGCTCGCACCGGTCACCAAGTGGCTCGCCACCGTCCGACGCCAGGAGGATCTGGCCCCTCTGGTGCGGAGAGCCTTCCGCGAGGCCACCACCGGTCGGCCCGGCCCGGTGGCCCTCATCCTGCCGCAGGATGTGCTGGACGAGGCCCCGCGGCCGCCCGAGCCGACCACCGACGAGCAGGCGCGACGGTTCGGCTCCTTCCCGGCGATCCGCGCCCTCCCGGACCCTGTGGACGTGGCCAGGGTGGCTGACCTTCTGCGTGGTGCCCAGCGGCCCCTGGTGCTGCTGGGCGGTGGGGCCCTCGCGTCCGGAGTCGCGGAGCTCGTGGTTCCGCTTGCCGAGGCCGTGGGGGCTGCCGTCGCGACGACGTTCTCCGGCAAGGGGAGCATCGACGAGGGGCACCCGCTCGCCGTCGGAGTGCTCAGCACCATGGGCACCTCCGCAGCCGCCGGCGCGGCCCAGGAGGCCGACCTGCTTCTGCTGGTCGGCAGCAAGGCCGGCAGCGGCACCACGTTGGGGTGGTCGCTTCCTCGCGACGACCAGGTGGCGGCGCAGATCGACGTCGACCCGGCCGAGCTGGGTCGTGACTTCTCGGTGCAGGCATTCGTCCTCGCTGACGCACGCGAGGCCCTGGCGGCGCTGCTGGAGGCAGTGACCGACGACGCAGGGGCCGGACGCGACACGTCCGCCTGGCGGGCGAGGGTCGCGGAGCTCGCCCACGACTGGCGGTCCCGACGGGACGGCGAACGTACGTCGGATGCGTCACCCATCTGTCCCCAGCGGGTCATGGGCGAGCTGCAGCACCTGCTCGGGCCGACCGACCTGGTCGTCGCCGATGCGAGCCTGGCGAGCGGCTGGGTGGGCTCCTACCTCGAACAGTCGGAGGTCGGCCGGCGCGTGCTGTTCCCACGCGGCCTCGCCGGGCTGGGATGGGCCGTCCCCGCCGCGCTCGGTGCTGCCGTAGCCCGCCCGAATGCGCGGGTGTTCGCGCTCGTGGGTGACGGCGCCCTGGCCTACACGGTCGGCGAGCTGGCCGCTCTCGTCCAACACCGGCTGGACGTCACGCTGATCGTCCTGAACAACAGCTCCTACGGCTGGATCCGGTGGTACCGACGGATCGCCTTCGAGCGCGGCTGGGAGGACGACGACTTCGCCGCCACCGACTACGCCGCGGTGGGGCACGCCTACGGGTTCGCGACCGAGCGCGTAGAGAAGGCCGGCGACCTGCGCGGAGCGCTGGCCCGCGTCACCGCCGACCCCAGGCCCGGTCTGGTGGAGGTCATCTCCTCGGTGTGGGACACACCCGTGGAGGGCCACCGCCAGGCACTGGACGGCGGCACGTCCGCCGACTACGGCTCGTGATGGCCACGGACTTCGCACCGGCCCGCGGACGCCTGCCGGAGCTCACCGAGAAGAGGAGCACGGAATGACTGAAGCAATCGGCGGCCAGCATCTCGCCGCCATGACCCAGCCGGAGGCGGCCCGAGCCCTGGCGCGGGGGACGGCCATCTTGGTGTCGGGCAGCGTCGAGCAGCACGGTGGGCACCTGCCGTTGGGGACCGACGCCTACGCGGCGCTCACCGTCGCCGAACGGGTGGCACAACGCATCAACGCACCCATCCTGCCGCTGTCCCCAGTCGGCGTGGCGCCGTACCACCTGCCTTGGCCCGGATCGCTCACGCTCCGTCCCGACACCTTTCGCCGGCTCCTCTTCGACGTGTGCGAGGGGTTGGTGGCGGCCGGCGTCACCCGGGTGATCATCGTCAATTGGCACGAAGGCAACACGCCGTCGATCCGGCTCGGTGCCGACGAGGTTCAGCAGCGGCTGCCGGTGCGGGTCGTGGTGGTGGAGTCGCACATCATCACCAACGGCCTCTATCCCGACGAGATGGAGTTCACCCACGCCGGAGCCATGGAGACGGCAGCCGTCCTGGCGTACCAGCCGTCCCTCGTCCAGCTCGACCAGCTGACACCCGGTAGCCCGGTCGACGCGGGCAACGAGGGCCATGCGCTGTTTCGGCGTCGGGACATCTTCCCGATCCTGCGTGACTTCCGCGAGGTGGCGCCGAACGGCTGGTACGGGTCGCCCGACCGAGTGGGGGAGGAGCGCGCCGCCGAGATCTTCGACGCCGTGGCCGACTACATCGTCGAGGGTCTCGGCTCGGTGCTCGCGGCGCTGTCCGACTTCTCGGACGCACCCAGTGACTCGCAGGAAGGACGTTGAGCCGATGGCTACCGAGACGATGAAGGCGGCGGTGCTTCGCGGTTGGAACGACCTGGTGGTGGAGGAGGTGCCCCGTCCGGCCCCGGGTCCACGGGAGGTGCTGGTGCAGGTCAAGGCCTGTGGGCTCTGCGGGACAGACCTGAAGATGGTCACGGGCGCATTCGAGGGCCGCTGGCCACCGTCGTTGCCGTTCGTCATCGGCCACGAGTGGTCCGGCGAGGTCGTGCAGATCGGGGCCGAGCTGGAGAACCTGCCGTACGGCGTTGGCGACCGGGTGGTCGCCGAGAACCACGCAGGGTGCGGCAGCTGTCCGATGTGTCGGGCCGGCCGCTACCACCTCTGTGAGGGAGTCATGCGGCCGGGCTACAAGCTCTACGGCCACACCGCACCTGGAGCCCTGGCGGAGTACGCGTTGCGGCCTCCGG